>JAFQTS010000010.1 GCA_017408915.1 Oscillospiraceae bacterium
ACCGAGGCCAAGTGCTTCATGGCTGCCGACGCGGTGAAGAACGGCGCAGAGGAAGTGGACATGGTCATCAACATCGGTTGGGTGAAGGACAAGAAATATGACGATGTCCTCGCCGAGATCCGCGCCATCAAGGCCGCCTGCGATGGTAAGCTGCTGAAGGTCATCATCGAGACCTGCCTCCTCACCGACGAGGAGAAGATCGAACTATGCCGCGTGGTCAGCGAGAGCGGCGCGGAGTACATCAAGACCTCCACCGGTTTTGGCGGCGGCGGTGCTACCCGCGAGGACGTGGCCCTCTTCAAGGCACACGTTGCACCCCATGTGAAGATCAAGGCCGCCGGCGGCATTTCCACCGTGCAGGACGCCGAGGATTTCGTGGCGCTGGGCGCTGACCGATTGGGCACCAGCCGCATTGTCAAGGCCGTGAAGGCCATGGAGCAGTAACAAAAGAAAAGGAGAACATACTATGTCTACCCCTCATAATAACGCGCCTCTCGGTGCATTTGGCAAGACCGTACTGATGCCCGGCGATCCCCTCCGCGCCAAGTTTATCGCCGAGACCTTTTTGGAGAACCCCCAGCTGGTGAACAATGTCCGCGGCGTGCAGGGCTATACCGGCACCTATAAGGGCGTGAAGGTGTCCGTCATGGCCAGCGGCATGGGTATCCCCTCCATCGGCATCTATTCCTATGAGCTGTACAACGTCTACGGCGTGGAGAACATCATCCGCGTGGGCTCTGCCGGTGCCCTCCGCGCCGAGCTGGAGCTGGGCAGCGTGGTGGCCGGTATGGGCGCCAGCACCAATTCCAATTTCATCAACCAGTATGAGCTGGGCGGCACCTTCGCCCCCATCTGCAGCTATGAGCTTCTCGCCGCCGCCGTGGAGAGCGCAAAGGAGCTGGGCGTGAAGATGCCCGTGGGCAACCTCTACTCCTCCGACACCTTCTACGATGATGCAGGCCGCAATGCCCGTTTTGCCAAGATGGGCTGCCTCGCCGTGGAGATGGAGGCCGCCGGCCTTTACTGCAACGCCGCCTATTTGGGCAAGCGCGCCCTCGCCATCTGCTCTATCTCCGATAATCTGGTCACCGGCGTGGAGCTGAGCCCCGAGGATCGTCAGACCACCTTCACCAATATGATGAAAATTGCCCTCGAAGTGGCGGTAAAAATGGAGAAATAAACGAAAATTTCAGAAATAATGAAACTTTTCGTCAACTACGGTCTTTTGTCTGCATATCGCGGACAAAAGACCGTTTTTTTGCTTTTGTAGGAGAAATGGGGTCTTGCTTTTACCTGCGGGGGATGGTAAAATAATCACGTGCGCGAAGGACGCGTCCTTCGCATTTTTTCTTGTAGAAAAAATGATACTTTTTGTGAAAGGAATACGATTATGAAGAAGTTTCTTGCTCTGATTCTCGCTCTGGTTATGGTGCTGGGTCTCGTGGCCTGCGGCGAGAAGGCTCCCGTCGATGACGGTGCTGACGCCGGTGACGAGGTTGTTACCGTTACCGACAAGATCGCTATGGTTACCGACTACGGTGATATCACCGACCAGTCCTTCAACCAGACCACCTACGAGGCCTGCAAGGCTTTCGCTGAGGCCAACAACTATGATTTCACCTATTATAAGCCCGCCGGCGACAGCGATGCTGAGCGTGTTGCCATGATCGAGAAGGCCGTTGACGAGGGTTACACCGTCATCGTCCTGCCCGGTTTCGCTTTCGCTAACGCCATTGCTCAGACCGCTCCCACCTACACCGACGTGAAGTTCATCGCTCTGGACGTTTCCGAGTTTGACCTGACCTCCGCCGGCCTGACTGCTGAGACCATGACCAACGTCTACTCCGCCGTCTATCAGGAAGAGCTGTCCGGTTACATGGCCGGCTACGCCGCTGTGAAGATGGGCTACACCAAGCTGGGCTATCTGGGTGGTATGGCTGTTCCCGCCGTGCAGAAGTTCGGTTACGGCTTCGTGCAGGGTGCTGACGCCGCTGCTGCCGAGCTGGGCATCACTGTCGATATGAACTACATCTATGGCGGTCTGTTCTACGGTACTGCTGACATCACTGCCGTGATGGATACCTGGTATCAGGCCGGCACTGAGGTCGTCTTTGCCTGCGGCGGCGGTATCTACACCTCCGCTGTTGACGCTGCTATGAAGGTCGAGGGCGCTAAGGTCATCGGTGTTGACGTTGACCAGGCTGGCGTTATCGCCAACTATGCCGGCATGGAGGATACCTCCCTCACCATCACCTCCGCTATGAAGGGTCTGTATCCCACCACCGTGGATACTCTGACTGACGTTCTGCTCAACGGCAACTGGGCCAACTACAGCGGCAAGGTCGCCACTCTGGGTCTGGTCAGCGGCGATGATCCCACTGCTAACTACGTCCAGATCCCCATGGAGTCCACCCAGTGGAGCGATACCTTCACTCAGGATGACTACAAGGCTCTGGTGAAGGGCATGTTCGACGGCACCATCGTTGTCTCCGCCGACATCTCCGCTATGCCTGCTACCACCAACGTGAACGTGACCGAGCTGGGTCAGATCGTTGGCTAATTGCAATCGCAAAGCTTCAAAAGAGAACGGGCTTGCCCGTTCTCTTTTTTTGTGTTTTTTCGCGGGAAATCGGGAATTTTTCTTTGCAATACGGCGGGGAATATAGTATACTGTTGCCATAGTATGTGCATCTTTCTGCATTTGACCGTGCAGAGAGGAAAGGAGGGCGTTTCCCTTTGGAAAATCAGTATGCCATTGAAATGCTGAACATCACCAAAAAGTTCCCCGGTATCATCGCCAACGACAACATCACGTTGCAGCTGCGTAAGGGTGAGATCCACGCGCTGCTGGGCGAGAACGGCGCGGGTAAATCCACGCTGATGTCGGTGCTGTTCGGCCTTTACCAGCCCGAGGAGGGCACCATCCGCAAGGACGGCGTTGAGGTGAAGATCAAGAACCCCAACGATGCCAACGACTTGGGCATCGGCATGGTGCACCAGCACTTTAAGCTGGTGGAGTGCTTCAGCGTATTGGACAACATCATCATGGGCGTAGAGCCTGTGAAGCACGGCTTTTTGCAGAAGAAGGAAGCTCGTGAGAAGGTGGTGGCCATTTCGGAGAAGTACGGTCTCCGTGTTGACCCCGATGCCATCATTGAGGACATCACCGTGGGTATGCAGCAGCGTACCGAGATCTTGAAGATGCTCTACCGCGACAATGAGATCCTCATTTTCGACGAGCCTACCGCCGTGCTGACCCCTCAGGAGATCGACGAGCTGATGCAGATCATGAAGAATCTGGCAGCGGAGGGGAAGTCCATCCTCTTCATCTCCCACAAGCTGGCGGAGATCATGGCCGTGGCCGATCGCTGCAGCGTATTGCGTAAGGGCAAGTACATCGGCACGGTGGAGACTGCCAACACCACTATGGAGGAGCTCTCCGCCATGATGGTGGGCCGCGATGTCAATTTCCACGTGGAGAAGAAGCCCTCTACCCCCGGCGAAGTGGTGCTGGGCGTGGAGAATCTGTCTGTGGCCTCCAAGCGCAGCAAGGAGGACGCCGTGAAGAACGTCTCCTTCAACGTCCGCCGCGGCGAGATCGTCTGCATTGCCGGTATCGACGGCAACGGTCAGACGGAGTTGGTCTATGGTCTCACGGGCTTGGAATCCCCCACTACCGGCACGGTGACACTGTGCGGCAAGGACATCACCCGTGCGCCCATTCGCAAGCGCAGCACAGGCGGCATGAGCCACATCCCCGAGGATCGCCATAAGCACGGTCTGGTGCTGGATTACACCTTGGAGGACAACATGGTGCTGCAGCGGTATTTTGAGCCGGAGTTTACCTCTAAGGCAGGTTTCCTCCGCCGCGACAATATCCGCGCCTATGCCCAGCGGCTCATCGACCAGTACGATGTCCGCAGCGGTCAGGGCCCCATTACCGTGGCACGCAGTATGTCCGGCGGTAACCAGCAGAAGGCCATCGTGGCCCGCGAGATCGATAAGGATCCCGAGCTGCTGGTGGCAGTGCAGCCCACCCGCGGTCTCGACGTGGGCGCTATTGAGTATATCCACAAGCAGCTGGTGGCACAGCGCGACGCCGGTAAGGCGGTGCTGCTGGTGTCTTTGGAGTTGGATGAGGTCATGGATGTGCCTGATCGTATCCTCGTGATGTACGAGGGTGAGATCGTGGGCGAACTTGACCCCAAGACCACCACGCAGGAAGAGTTGGGTCTGTACATGGCAGGTGCCAAGAGAGATGAGGTGAAGGCATGAAGAAAAATCTTCTGAAAAACGGCGGCGTCCAGTCGCTGATCGCCTCTCTTGCCTGCATCGTGCTGGGTATGTTGATTGGTTATATTGTGCTGCTGTTCATCGAGCCCTCCGGCGCCGGTGAGGCCATTATGACCGTCATCAAGAATTTCTTCACCTACAGTAAGCCCGAGACCCAGATGAAGTATTTGGGCAACACGCTGGTAAAGACGGCGCCGCTGCTGATGTGCTCCCTTTCCATCCTCTTTGCCTATAAGGTAGGTCTTTTTAACATCGGTGCTGCCGGTCAGTACTGTGCAGGCGTGGGCCTCGCCCTGTACGCCGCGTTGGGCCTTAACCTCCCTTGGTGGATGTGCATGATCCTCGCCATGGCAGCCGGTGCGCTGCTGGGCGCCATCAGCGGCCTTCTCAAGGCCTACTGCAACGTCAATGAGGTCATCTCCGGCATCATGCTGAACTGGATCACCCTCTACCTCGTCAATATGCTTCTGACGCTGGTGAAGGAGGAGACCAGCCCTTATACCTACCATATTTCCACCGTCAATCCCAAGGCCCTCATTCCCTCTCTGGGACTGGGCAAGCTCTTTACCAACAACCAGTACGTTACCCTCGCCGTTCCCTTGGCCATCATTATTGCCTTCTTGGTGTGGATCGTGCTGGACAAGACCCGCTTTGGCTATGAGCTGAAGGCTACGGGCAACAACAAGAACGCCGCCAAGTACTGCGGCATGGCAGAAAAGCGCAACATCATCCTGACGCTGATTATCGGCGGCGCGCTGGCAGGCCTCGGCGCAGCGCTGCTCTACCTCACCGGCTTTGAGCAGTGGCAGTGCTCCACCTCTTCCGTCCCCGCCATGGGCTTCAACGGTATCGCCGCGGCCTTCCTCGGTGGTCTCCATCCCGTGGGCGCAATTCTGTCCTCTTTCTTCATTCAGCACATCACCGTGGGCGGCGCCTACGTGGATAAGACCATGTACTGCGCGCAGATCTCCGATCTGATCTCCGCCATTATCATCTATCTGTGCGGCTTCGTGCTGTTCATGAAGCACGCCATGAATACCGGCATCGCTCGCCGCGAGGAGAAGGCAAAAGCCAAACTCGCTGCCGCTGAGGAGAAAGGAGGCGATCAGTAATGCTGCTTCTGGTGCAATATACGCTGACTTTCGCCTCTGTGCTGATCCTTGTGGCACTGGGCGGCTGTATCGCCGAACACTCCGGCGTCATTAACCTCGGTCTCGAGGGTATCATGGTCATGGGCGCTATGGGCGGCGCACTGATGATGCGCTATATGCCCGCTGATGTCCCCAATATCGTCATGATCCTGGGCGTTCTCGTGGCCTCTGCGCTGGTGGGCGTGGTGTACTCTGCGCTGCTGGCTGTGGCCTGCATCAACTTCAAGGCCGATCAGACCATTGTGGGTACTGCCCTTAATATGCTGGGCGTTGCCGCCGCAACGGTTATCGTCAAGGCCATCAACACCTCCGCCGACCCCGATGATGTGTCCTCCGTGGTGCAGTACGCTGTGCCCAAGAAGGCCTTCTTGGTGGATTTGGGCGGCTTCGAGTTCAGCTGGTTTATGCTGGTGACCCTCATCGCCCTCATCTTAGTGTGGATGATGCTCTACAAGACCCGCTTCGGCCTGCGCCTCATGGCCTGCGGCGAGCATCCTCAGGCTGCCGACAGCGTGGGTATCAATGTCTACAAGATGCGCTGGGCAGGTGTGCTGATCTCCGGTGCACTGGGCGGTCTCGGCGGCATCGTGTTCATCACCGCCGGCGTGTCCGAGTGGCGCTTTGAGTACGGTGTGGCGGGCTTCGGCTTCCTGTCCCTCGCCGTTATGATCTTCGGTCAGTGGAAGCCCCTGCGCATCGCGCTGGCGGCCCTGCTGTTCGGCCTGTTCCGCGCCTTGTCCAACGTGTACATGGGCTTCGAGGGTCTGGCCTCCCTCAACATCCCCAGCCAGATCTACAATATGATGCCTTATATCATCTCCCTCGTGGTGCTGGCCTTCACCTCCAAGCGCTCCCGCGCCCCCAAGGCAGAAGGCATCCCCTACGACAAGGGGCAGAGATAACCTTATTAGAAAAGACCGCCGTCAGGCGGTCTTTTTTTAATAGAACACCGCACCAACAACTATGGCTGGGGCGCGGCGCACGAGAGTGCGCCGCGCCGTTTTTATACGCACCTCCGACCACGAAAACCTACCGAAATTTCACGCAGAGTTTTCCACAACGGGGGAAAATATCAACAACAACGGTAACAAAAATGACAATTCGGTTACAGAATGCGGAAATCCCTTGACAATTCACGGGGGGGGGTATACTAGACACAGCAAAAAACGATATATCAACAATAAATCGTTTTGTGCAAAATAATTTATTGGAGGAAAAACAAAATGAAGAAGATTGTTGCTCTGGTTCTGAGCCTCGTTATGGTTCTGGGCCTGGCCACCACCGCTTTCGCAGTGGACGCTGCTATCTACAGCTGGAACAACGCCCAGAAGGATTGGGTTGAGATGGGCGCTCTGGACGCCTCTTGGGAGCTGACCGGTGATCTGGACGATCAGAAGGTTGAGAGCGATTACGTCCTGGGTGATTTCTACTTCGCTAATGGTTCCTACTTCGCCGAGACCACCGCTGATTCCGCTCTGTGGAAGATGGTCTACGGTGCTAAGACCGTGTACCTGACCGAGGTCGACATCGATGACTACACCTTCGTCGCTAAGGCTTCCGCTCTGACCGTCGTCGAGACCGCCGATGCTGAGTGCGGTGATTTCCACACTGCTACCGTGGGTCTGAAGGATGTATTCTATGTCTCCTACGATGCCAAGACTGGTGTCCCCAACGGCTTCTACAAGGCTGACAAGACCACTGACACCTATGTCCTGGTCGATGGCAAGCTGGTTGAGGTCGAGGTCCTGGGTGCTGGCGTCGTCAAGATGCTGATGCACGATTGGAAGGGCTACGAGGTCAATGACTATGTCTACACTTCCGTGAAGTGCGATGAGTGCGGCAAGGTTGCTAAGCTGTATGCCAACGCTGAGGCTGCTGGCAAGAAGGCTCAGGGCCCCTACGCTGGTGGTTACATCACCTTCGCTGATGAGATGGACTTCGGTGCTGTTGCCGCTCCCGAGGCTGGCGAGAAGGTTGAGTCCGCTGAGACCTTCGACGCTGGTATCGCTATGTACGTCGGTATGTCCGTCATGGCCGCTGCCGGTTCCGCTGTCGTCCTGAAGAAGAAGGACTAATTTAAGTCAAAAAACGATTAATTAAGGTCTGTGCCTTTATTAATTCCATGAGCAGGTATGAAATCCTCCAAAAGGATTTGTGATGAACGCGGTTGTGAATCGCCTGCTCGCAACGAAAAAGGCCCTGCAAAGGGCCTTTTTCCACAGGCGAGTGATTTACATAATACTTCTGTTATTGTAAATTACTGGAAAATCTAAAAAGGAGAAAAGAAACCATGAAAAAGTTTTTTAGTCTGGTTCTGGCCCTCGTGATGGCCCTGAGCCTGACCACTATGGCATGGGGTGTTGATGTGGCTAATGCTACCGCTGCTCAGACCGCCCTCGACGCTGCTACCGGTGATCTCACCCTCACCTTGACTGGCGATGTTACCTCCCGTCTCGTCGTTGATTGGAGAGCAACGCTCGATTATGACGAGGCCACGCCCGACTATACTGTCGGAGGTAACCCCTACTACCTTGCGACCCGCGATATGGGTGACGTGACTGTCGTGGGCGATGGTGACACCAAGTTTGCTGGGTTCCAGTTCGTGAGCAACCTGACCCATGAAAATCATCATGTCGATCCGGATTCCCTCTTCGTTATCGACACTCTTACTATCCAGGATGTCGTCTTTGAGGCCAAGCCTGACCTTGCTACCGGTGGCATTGGCGCTGCTGCCATCGACACCCTGATCTTTAACGGTGTTACTTTCGAGGCTGGTGCTTATATCAGTAATTTCTCCATCGAAAACGTGGTCTTCGTGGGCTGCCATTTCACCGGTGGCGCTAACGGTATCGAGGTGACTGGCTCTGGCACAAGTGACATCAATGTTACCGTCGAGGATTGTGACTTTGCGAATGTTACCCGTGGTATCCTGATGTCTGGCGGTACCTATGCCGGTGATATCAGCATCACGGACAATGAATTTGCCGTTACGGATCGCGCTATTCGCATCACCACTCTTGGCGCTGGCGCTTCTCTGGCAGTTCAGGACAACGAAGTCACCGCTCTTGGTTCTGACAACGAAGCTATGAAGCTTGATAGCATTGATTCTACTGCCACTATTAATAACTGGAACAACACCTATCCCGAGGGTGCAAAGGTCCTGGTTGGCTCTGCTGAAAGTGCTGCTTTGGCCGATGCCACCTCTGGCGGTGCTACTAGCGCTACCCTCTATGTCTGGGACGTCGCTGGTGCTAAGTGGGTTGTTGACTTCATTGCCACCGGCGCAGATCTGAATGATCTGGAGGTTGATGACGATTACGTCCTGGGTGATTTCTACACCGTTGATGGCATGTACTTCGTCGAGACCACCGCTGATAAGGCTGTCTATAAGCTGGTCTACGGTGCTAAGACCGTGTACCTGGCTCAGGTTGACATCGCTGACTACACCTTCGTCGCTAAGGCTTCTCCCCTGACCGTCGTTGAGACCGCCGATGCTGAGTGCGGTGATTTCCACACTGCTACCGTGGGTCTGAAGGATGTATTCTATGTCTCCTACAACGCCAAGACTGGCGCTCCCGAGGGCTTCTATAAGGCTGACAAGACCACCGACACCTATGTCCTGGTCAATGGCAAGCTGGTTGAGGTCGAGGTCGTCACTGGTTCCGTTGAGCAGCTGATGCACGCTTTCAAGGGCTACGATGTGGTGAACTATCAGTACACCACCGTGAAGTGCTCCGAGTGCGGCAAGGTTGCTAAGCTGTACGCCAACGCTGAGGCCGCTGGCAAGAAGGCACAGGGCCCCATCGAAGGTGGCTGGATCACCTTCGCTGATTACATGGACTTCGGCGCTAACGCTCCTGTTGTTACCGACAAGGTGACCTCCGCTGAGACCTTCGATGCAGGTATTGCCATGTATGTCGGTATGTCCGTCATGGCCGCTGCCGGCAGCGCTGTGGTGATCGGCAAGAAGAAGGACTAACAATCCCCCAGTCAGCTTCGCTGACAGCCCCCTTTTCCAAAAGGGGCCTTATTAAAACAAAAAAAGACCCCCTCGGGGGTCTTTTTTCATTTAATTTAATCCCTCGGCGGTGGTGACAAAGAGACTGTGGACACGCTGAGAGAGACCTTCGTGGCGGGGATCGGTCAGCTCGGGATCGGCTTTCAGCAGTTCCTTCGCCGCCGTCTGCGCCTCGTCCAGTGCCCGAATGTCGCACTGGAGATCGGCCAGTTTCAGCTCCGGCAAGCCGTGCTGCCGCGCGCCGAAGAAGTCGCCGGGGCCACGGAGCCGCAAGTCCTGCTCGGCGATCTCGAAGCCGTCGTTGGTGGACTTGAAAGCGTTGAGCCGCTCCAGTGTTTCGGCGTTATCGGTATCGGAGATCAGCACGCAGTAGGACTGGGCGCTGCCGCGCCCTACGCGTCCTCGCAGCTGATGCAGCTGGCTGAGGCCGAAGAACTCGGCGTTTTCCACCACCATCAGCGTGGCGTTGGGGACGTCCACGCCCACCTCCACCACCGTGGTGGACACGAGAATATCCGTCTCGCCCGCGGCAAAGGCGGCCATGATCGTTTCTTTCTCCTTGGACTTCATCTTGCCGTGGAGTGCGGCGATACGGAGGTCGGGGAACACGTCGGATTGAAGCTTTTTCGTGTAGGCCGTCACCGCCTTGCGCTCGTCGGGCAGCATATCCTCCTCGCCCACAAGGGGGCAGATGATAAAGACCTGATGCCCCTCCTCCACCTGCTTGCGGATAAAGCCGTTGAGGCGGGAACGAAGCTTTTCCTTCACGCGGAAAGTCTCCACCGCCTTGCGCCCCGGGGGCAGCTGACGGATGATGGACACATCCAAGTCGCCATACATGATGAGTGCAAGCGTGCGGGGAATGGGGGTGGCGGAGAGGACCAGCATATGGGGATGCTCGCCCTTCTGCCCCAGTGCGGCACGCTGGGTGACGCCGAAGCGGTGCTGCTCATCAGTGATGACGAGGCCCAGCTTATGATACACCACATCCTCCGTCAAGAGGGCGTGGGTGCCAAGGAGCAGGTGAATTTCTCCCGCCTCCAGTGCGGCGAGGAGCTTTTTTCGCTCTGCAGCGCGGGTCGAGCCTGTCAGAAGAGCGCAGGTGAGACCGAGGCGCTCAAAGAGGGGCGCGAGGGTCTTATAATGCTGCCGCGCCAGCACTTCCGTCGGCGCCATCAGCGCCGATTGCCAGCCGTTTTGGGCGGCAAAGAAGGCGCAGGCGGCAGCCACCATGGTCTTGCCGCTGCCCACATCGCCTTGACACAGGCGATTCATGGGGCGCTGAGCCAGCATATCCCCCACCGCGTCGGCGATGGCCTTGTGCTGGTCATCGGTGAGGGTGAAGGGGAGTGCAGAGAAGAAGGGGGCGAGGTCGATGGCGGACATCTGTGGCCCCTGCACATCGGTGCGCCGCTGGCGCAGGAGATGGAGTGCGCAGGTCAGCACGAACAGCTCTTCAAAGGCCAAGCGGCGGTGGGCCTGCTGCAGCGTCTCAAAATCGGTGGGGAAGTGGATATGCTCGTAGGCGTAGCTGCTGTAGCAGAGGCTGTGGGCTTGCCGCACCTCGTCGGGGAGAATGTCGGGCAGTATATCGCGGCACGCATCCAAGCCCTGCCGCACTGCCTTTTGCAGCAGCGGTTGATTGATCCCCGCAGTGAGGGGGTAGATGGGCACAATACGGCCCGTCAAGGCGTTTTCCCCCTCACGCTCCAAAATGGGATTGGTCATCTGACGGCGCAGGAGGTTGCCCTCCACCTTGCCGCAGAAAACGTAGCTCTCGCCCTTATGGAGCTGGCGGGCGCGGTAATCTTGGTTAAAGAAGGTGATGTCCAGCCGCCCTGTTTCGTCCACGGCGCGGACTTTCACCACCGTGCGCCCACCGCTGATCCGTTGGGTGGTAGGGGTGTCGGCGATCATGGCGCGGCAGCAGGCAGTCTCGCCTACGGGGAGTTCCGCAATAGAGTAGATGGTGCGGCGATCCTCGTAGCGGCGGGGGAAATAGGCGATTAAATCACGGAGAGTGTGGATATCCAGTTTTTCCAGCGCCTTGGCACGGGTCTCCCCGATGCCTTTAATATAGCGCACATTGGTATCGGGCGTAGCCATATCAGAAACCGTGGAAAGAGGAGAAATTGCCGAGGTCGGGCATGGGATAGAACTCCATAGTCTCCTCGCTGGGGCGGGAGTTTAAGAGGGCGGCGATCTCCTCGTCCTCTTCCTCCTCATGGGGGACATAGTCCACATACTGCCACCGCAGACCGTCCTCTTCAAAGATCTCGCTTTCGCACTCCACCTGCCAGTGGGGGTCTTCGTCCAAGTTGGGGAAGAAGGTGTCCGCCTCGGGAGAGGCAAAGACCTTGGTAACATACACGCGGTCACAAAGGGGCAGGAACATATCGTAGATCTGACCGCCGCCGATGATGGCGCCATCCTCCCCTGCGGCGAACACGGCCTCTACAGGGAAATGGGTCACCTCTACATTCTCGGCGGTAAAGTCGCGGTTGGAGGTCAGCACCACGTTGTGGCGGCGGGGGAGACCCTTGCCGCCGGGGAGGCTCTCCAGCGTTTTACGACCCATCAGCACGCTCTTATCCAGCGTCAGCTCACGGAAGCGGCGCAGGTCATCTTTAATGTGGAACAGCAGATTGCCGTCCTTGCCGATGCCCCAGTTTTCAGATACACAAACAATAGCAAACATAGTTGACTCCTTACACAGCTACGGGGATCTTGTCCTCGAAGGGATGGGGGTCGTAGCCCTCCAGGGAGAAACTGTCGCGGGTGAAGGCGTAGAAGTCGGTAATGGACTTGTCCATCATGAACTTGGGGGCGGGCTTGCCCTCCTTCTCCAGCATTTTCTCCACAATGGGCACATGGCGGTCATAGATGTGGGCATCGGCGATGACGTGAACCAGTTCACCTACCTCCAAACCCGACACCTGCGCCATCATGTGGACGAGGACGCTGTACTGTGCCACATTCCAGTTGTTGGCGGCCAGCATATCCTGAGAGCGCTGGTTCAAAATGGCGTTGAGGGTGTTGCCCGAGACATTGAAGGTCATAGAATAGGCGCAGGGATACAACGCCATCTCGTGAAGGTCGGAGAAATTGTAGAGATTGGTCATAATGCGGCGGGAGGCGGGATTATGCTTTAAGTCGTACAGCACACGATCCACCTGATCGAACTCGCCCTCGGCATAGAGGTGCTTCTGTGCCAGCTGATAGCCGTAGGCCTTGCCGATAGAGCCGCTCTCATCTGCCCAACTGTCCCAAATATGACCACGGAGATCGTGGATATTGTTGGACTTCTGCTGCCAGATCCAGAGAAGTTCATCAATGCACGTTTTCAGATACGTGCGGCGCAACGTGAGAATGGGGAACTCCTCGCGGAGATCGTAGCGGTTGACGATGCCGAACTTCTTCACCGTGTGGGCGGGAGCGCCATCCTCCCAGCGGGGGCGGACGTTTTGATCGGTATCCCACACACCGTTATTTAAAATATCGAGGCAATTTTGACGGAAAATCTCATCGGCGCGGCTCATAAGCGTTCCTCCTTGGCAGGTAGTTTTCAAAAGTACATATTGTATTCATTATACAATGAAAACAGACCGCCTGCAAGTCGCAGACGGTCTGTTGTTGTATTTTTTATTCTCCGAGATCAACAGAAATATTATCCGTCCCGTGGAGTTCAAATTCGCCTAAGTATGTCTCCATCCGCGCCATGACCTCGGCGTAGTTCTCGGGAGTCACGTCGGGGTCATCCATGTCACGCAGAGCCAGCTCCTGTGCCAAGATCTCGAAGAACGTGGTGTCCTCATAGGCCATGATGGCCTCATGGATGCCGCCCTCGGAGAAGGCACGGCTGGGGATCAGTTCGCCCTCGAAAACCTCCGTCAGTGGTGCCATGCCCTGCCCCAAACAGTGGGCGAACACAAGGCTCTCCACATCGTCATATTCTTTAATGCGGTCGTTGCCGCGGGTGGAATTGAGTACCCAGTTGCCGATATAGACCAAGTCCAGCAGACGGCGAAACTGCTTCTGTGTCATTCTTAACTCCATAAGGTCACCTCCCGTGACGAAGAAAAATGCGGTATTGTGGTGATTATACCACACCGATTTCGAGATTGCTACATAAAAAAACGGGTAATAGCGGTAAAATTTGACTTGTATGGCGGCGGGGAATAGAGTATAATAAACTGATTGACTTTGTAAAGGAGTGGCGTGTATGGACGATCGTCCCATCGGTGTATTCGACTCCGGCCTCGGCGGCCTTACCGCCGTGGCAGAGATCCGCAAGATACTGCCCTTTGAGAATATTATATACTTTGGAGACACGTCCCGTGTCCCCTACGGCGGGCGTTCCCCCGAAATTCTTTTGAAGTACGCCCGACAGGATGTGGGCTTCCTCCGTTCCTTCGACATTAAGGCGGTGGTGGTGGCCTGCGGTACGGTGTCTACCACGGCATTGCCCCAACTGAAGGCGGAGAGCGATTTGCCCATCTTAGGCGTGGTTGAGCCCGCCTGCCGCCGCGCCGTGAAGATGACCAAGAGCAAGAAGGTGGGCCTCATCGCCACGGCGGCCTCCGTCCGCTCGGGGCAGTATGAGCGTACCATCGCCGCCATCGACCCCACCGTAGAGGTGATCGGCGCGGCCTGCCCCCTGTTTGTGCCCTTGGTGGAGAATGGACGCTACCGTGTAGGTGACGCGGTGGTGGAGCAGATCGCCGAGGAGTATTTAGCGCCTCTGCGTGAGGCGGGGGTAGATACCCTCATTATGGGCTGTACCCACTATCCCCTTTTGACAGAGGTGGTGGGCAAGATCATGGGCGAGGGCGTGGAGCTCATCAACGCAGGTGCAGAAGCCGCGTGGGAGCTGAAGCGCACTCTGACCGCCACCGATGCCCTTGCCAATGAACGCGAGGGTGCTTACAAGCTCTATGCCAGCGATATTACGGGCGACTTCGCCGCGCTGGCAGGACAGTTCCTCAACGACACAGTGCCCGCCGTGGAAGGCGTGGATATCGACCAATACTAAGGAGAGAGAGTAACGATGAATATGATACAGAATGCAAAGACCCAGGTGCTGAGTCTGACATGGGCGGCCTATGAAGCCGCCGTCGCCGAGGGACTGCTGCCCGAGGGTGTCACCGTCAAGCCCGCCGTGGAGATCCCCAAGGATACCGCCAACGGCGACTATACCACTACCTTCTGCCTCGCCGCCGCCAAGGCCATGAAGCGCAATCCCCGCGAGGTTGCTACCATCCTCACCGAGAAGATGGCCCTCGAGGGCAGCTACTTCACCTCTGTGGAGATCGCCGGCCCCGGCTTTCTGAACTTCCGCCTCGGCAGCAAATGGTTCTGCGATACCGTGGCCTGCGTGGAGAGCGCCGGCAGCGAGTACGGCAAGAACGAGATGCTGGCAGGGCAGAAATACATGGTGGAGTTCGTCTCCGCCAACCCCACGGGCCCCATGCACATGGGCAACGCCCGCGGCGGCGTGCTGGGCGATACGCTGGCTGCCGTTCTCGCCAAGTCCGGCGCTGAGGTGTGGCGCGAGTTCTACGTCAACGATGCAGGCAATCAGATCGAAAAGTTCGCCAAGAGCCTCGAGGCGCGCTATTTGCAGATCATCCACGGCGAGGATGCCGTGGAGTTCCCCGAGGATGGCTATCAGGGCG
Source organism: Oscillospiraceae bacterium (assembly GCA_017408915.1). Lineage (GTDB taxonomy): Bacteria > Bacillota > Clostridia > Oscillospirales > Oscillospiraceae > Vescimonas. The sequence goes on from JAFQTS010000010.1 coordinate 15,138, forward strand.
ACGACATCCGTCAGCTTGCCAAGGCTTTCTATGACATCCACGGCGAGGAGTTCGTCAACGCCGATGAGCAGGCACGTCACGATGCGTTGGCCCAGTTCGGCCTTTCCCACAACATCCCCAAGATGAAGGCCGACTTGGAGCGCTACGGCATCCACTATGACGAGTGGTTCTTCGAGTCCTCCCTCCACGACAGCGGCTACGTTGCCGATACCGTGGCAGCACTGACGGCGCAGGGCTATACCTATGAGAAGGATGGCGCCCTGTGGCTCAATACCAGCGCCATCATGGCGGAGAACCTCAAGAAGGCGGGCAAGTCCGACGAGGCTATCGCCAAGCTGGAGCTGAAGGACGACGTGCTGCGCCGCGCCAACGGCTTCTATACCTACTTTGCCGCCGACATCGCCTATCACCGCAATAAGTTCGCCGTCCGCGGCTTCGATAAGGTCATCAACATCTGGGGCGCTGACCACCACGGTCATGTGGCTCGCATCAAGGGTGCCATGGATGCTCTCGGCCTCGATGGTGAGCATCGTCTCGACATCGTGCTGATGCAGCTGGTGAAGCTGGTGGAGAACGGCGAGGTGGTGCGTATGTCCAAGCGTACGGGCAAGGCTGTCAGCCTTACCGACCTCCTCGACATGGTGCCTGTGGACGCCTGCCGCTACTTCTTCAACGCCAAGCCCGAGACCCAGATGGAGTTCGACCTCGGCCTCGCCGTCCGCGAGGACAGCGAGAACCCCGTGTACTATGTCCAGTACGCCCACGCCCGTATCTGCACGCTGCTGAAGAACTTGGCAGCGGAGGACTACGCCGTGAAGGCCGCCGCTGATGTGGATTTGTCCCTCCTCTCCTCCGAGACGGAGATCGCCCTCATTAAGGAGCTGGCCCGCTATGGCGAGGCTGTGCGCCTTGCGGCACAGAACTATGACCCCAGCCACATCAACCGCTACTTGGTGGAGCTCTCTGCCGCCTTCCACCGCTTCTACAATGCCTGCCGCATTAAGGGCGAGGAGGAGGCTGTCCTCTACGCCCGCTTGAAGCTGGCGGACACCACCCGTGCCGTGCTGCACAACGCCATGACCCTCATCGGCTGCACCGCACCTGAGAAAATGTAATTGTAATAGGAAAAGACCGCCGCAAGGCGGTCTTTTTTGTTATTCGTAGGGCGGGGTGCCCTCACCCCGCCGCGGCGGCCTGTGGGTGCCCGTGGAGCGAAGCGGAACAAATGCCCTTGGGGTACAGGCCGCCGTCAACATACGGGGGCACTACGATAGAACGGCGGCGGGATGTGGGCATCCCGCCCTACGACATCACAGGCGACATTCCCTAGGACTTGTAGGGGGCGGCGTTTACGACGCCCCGCTTCAACGGGCTGTCGACAAGCGCCAGCCCCTACAACATTACAGGGGGCTTTCCCGAGGACTTGTAGGGGCGGCAATCTGCCGCCCGTCAACACAAGGGGCGGTTTGATAGACGCGGCGGGGTGAGGGCACCCCGCCCTACGACAAGACCGAGGGCGTTCCGTAAGCCCTGTAGGGGGCGATGCCCACATCGCCCCGTGGAGCATACGAAAAAGTCCCGATAGACGGCGGCGGGATGTGGGCATCCCGCCCCTACGCCATCACAACGGCTTTCCTGAGGACTTGTAGGGGCGGATATTATCCGCCCGCGGCGCGGAGCGCCCTTGCCTCCCTCTGACGAGGGCAAGACTCTCCTCGGCGAGGAGAGATGTCACACGGAGTGTGACAGAGAGGAGGGAGGAGGTGGCAAAAATCGAAGATTTTTGACGGAGGGAGAGAAAAACATGGCAATGCATCCATATATTGTCTCTCCCCCAGTCACCTACGGTGACAGCCCCCTCGTCAGAGGGGGCCAAGGCCCTTCGGGCGGCCTCTTAAGAGCCTTCCTATCCCAGCGGGTTATACGCTATGGTCGCCGCGGAGGACAGGCGGCGGGGCGCAAGGGGCCTCGACATGCAGAAATACCGCGTTTCGTCGGCGATGTGGTCTTCCTGCTTGGTGTCCACGTCCTCGGGGGCGAGGTCGCTGTACATCAGCTGGGGCACGGTGCGGATAAAGCCGCGGCAGGTGTTGAAAATGTACATCTGGGGATAGCCCTCGTCGTCGAACTGCATGCGGTAGTGCATCTGCATCCAGCCTGCAATGCGGCGGTTGTCCCCCTTTTCAAAGTAGAGGCGGTATTTCAGCGCCGTCTCTGCCACGCTCTCGCCGCGGGAGGTGTCCCAAATGGCGGGGTCTGCCACGCCGCGAATGTCGCGGCCTTTCAAGTAGGGATGCTCGTCCTCGATGCGGCGAATCTCCCGAAACTGTTTGTCGGGTGTCCACAGCACGCCCTCGTCGGGGGTGGAGGTACAGCCGTACAGCTCCAAAATGCGGTAGATGACGCCGTCATAGTCCACCGCCCACCAGCCGCAGGAGAAGGGCTTGGCGTAGCCGAAGTCGTAGGAACGGTAGATGCGCCACTCGCGGGGGATGTCGAAGGGGTCGATAACGTGGGTGTGGCGGCGGTCGCGGTAGTGGGCGGGGTCGTCGGTGAACTCGGTGAACACCTGCCCTTGAAATACATCCCATCGCCCTTCCAGCCATGCAAGGCGCAAGCGCTTGGGGAGGGCTTCCAGTTGGTTGACATAATCGGGCTGGGCTTTCAGGAGGGCGGCGTTGTCGGTGACGCGGGCGGGGATGAAGCGGTAGTCGGCGGGTTTTTCCCCTGCCTCAAAGCGGCGGTCGATAAACAGGCGCTTAATGTAGCTGTGACCAGGGCCGCCTGGGTTGCAGGTGTAGTAGATGCGCTTGGGGAAGTCGTTGACGCCGCGGATACAGGCGGCAAGCTGGCGCATCCACTGCTCCTTCAGCTGGGTACATTCATCGAGGAAGATGACATCGTATTCCGCGCCTTGGTAGCGGCCTAAGTCGCTGTCGTTGGCGCAGTAGCCGAACTCGAGGGTAGAGCCGTTGGGGAAGGTGAAGAGGCGGTCGGTGGCGCGGTAGGTGGCGATTCCGTGGAGCTCTTGGCGGAGGAAGCGGATGTGGTTACTTTCCAATTCCTGGTAAGTACGCCGCAGGATGAGGAGGCGGATTCCTGCGTAGCGGAGGGCTAAGAGCTTGGCTTTGGTGCGGACGGCCCAGCTTTTGCCGCCGCCGCGCGCGCCACCGAAGGCGATGTATTTCTCTGTAGCCGACAAAAACTCCGCCTGCCGCGGGTTAGGGCGAGGAATGTGCAGTTTCATAGTGTGTCTCCTTGTGATAGCCTTTCTATCAATAGGAGAAAAAGCCCCCATTGTTGCCCTAAATGGGGCAACAACGGGGGGAGATTTTTGCGATTTATGAAAAAAGAGCCTTATTCAGGCTCTTTTTCACATTCTTTTTTCTTCGCTTCTTTCTTTGCGCGGCGTTTTTCCTTCTGATTGCGAAAGACCTCCACCGCCTTGAGGCGCATGTTGTGGAGCACCGCCAGCGTCTTTTTATCGTGGGGGAACAGCCACTTCAAAAGGGCGATGGCGATGGCCACGGTGACGATCTTCTCGGGGGAGAAGGGAAACCACAGCATGGCGAGATACGCCCCCGCCACCGCCGTCATCCAGCCGATACCGTAAAACGAGCCGATGCCCAGCAGGATGTACGACCAGCCATTGGTGATCATCCAGCCGAGGCCGAAGCACAACAAAAAGCGGGGATTGAGAAGAAATTGCAGGAATTTTTTAATGTTGTCGAGAATGTAGTGTAGTTTTTGTTTCATAAAATGAATGATGAATAGTGAATGATGAATAATGAATGATGGAGGTATCCGCTTTGCGGATGAGTTACATTGTCCCCGAAGGGGACACCACAATTATTCATTATTCATTATTAATTATTAA
>JAFQTS010000011.1 GCA_017408915.1 Oscillospiraceae bacterium
CCTGTATTGAACCATATAGTCAAGTAATGTTCCATCTGGGATACGAATTTGATGAGAATGATGTGCATGATGTGAAGTTATTGTGTGAGACATTTCATATCGAAATTCCAAATGAGTATAGATAACTACAAATTCCAATTTATCGAACGGTTGTGTTCTGTTAATATACTTCCCTCCGTTATTTTGACGGAGGGAAGTTCTTTATATCCCAAATCAGTCCAAAAGGTAAAAGGGAGAAATTAAACTGCTGCTTGCAAGTGGCAGCAATTTGCGTTATACTGTACGAAATAAGTTTGAAATTATCGGAGGCATATATGGGCGGTTTTTTCAATGTTGTTTTTTATGCTGTGATCATTGTCGGAATCCTTCTGTTTGGTGGTCTCACTTACTATCGTATCGATTGGGCACGCCATCCTGAGAAGTACAAAAAGGATGTCGAAAAATACGAAAAAGAAAAAGAGCAAAAGCAGCGCGAGGTTCAGCAGGCCGCCATGCAGCGGGTGATCGATAAGAAAAACGGTCAGAAAACCCAAGCCAAGAAAGAAAAGAAGCCCTCTACTTTCCTTGAGAAGATGGATTATCAGCTGAAGCACCGCCACGATAAGAAGTAAGTAAAAAGCAGACGATTCTAATTGAATCGTCTGCTTTTATTATTTAATTGTTACCAAAAACCCGCAGTGCTTGGCGGATGTTCTCCACGGGAATTAAGGTAAGGCCGGGAAAATCCCGCACCTCCCCTACCCTGTGGGCAGGCACAATGCACTTGGTAAAGCCCAAGCGATGCACCTCACTGAGACGCTGCTCCAAATGGGTAATGCTGCGCACCTCACCGGAGAGACCAATCTCACCGATGGCTGCCATATCGTTGGGCACAGGCTTGTCCAGATAGCTGGAGGCGAGGGCTACCACGGCAGCAAGGTCAGCAGCGGGCTCTTCCAGCGTCAAGCCGCCGATAATATTGATATAGGCATCGCACTGGCTCAACTTCAAGCTGCCCCGCTTTTCCAATACCGCTAACAGCATGGATGCCCGCTGATAGTCAAAACCGTTGCTGGAGCGCAGAGGCTTATTGGCGGAGGCAGAGGCCACCAATGCCTGCACCTCTGCCAGCACAGGCCGCGCACCTTCCATTGCACAGGTAACACAAGTACCGGGTGCATCCACAGGGCGACCCGAAAGGAGCATCTCCGAGGGATTTTCCACCTCTTTGAGACCCTTATCGATCATTTCAAACACGCCAATTTCATTGGTCGCACCGAAGCGATTCTTCGCCGCCCGCAAAATACGGTAGGACATATGCTGATCGCCTTCAAAGTACAGCACGCAGTCCACCATGTGTTCCAATACCTTCGGGCCTGCGATGGCACCTTCTTTGTTCACATGACCGATGACAAACACCGTCACATCGCGGCTCTTGGCAAGCTGCATCAGCGTCATGGTGCAGTGCTTCACCTGTCCGACGCCGCCGGGAATACCGTCTGCTTCATCGTTATAGAGGGTCTGAATAGAGTCCACGATCAGCACATCGGGCTGCTCCGTGTCCACACACTCTAACACATCGCTTAAACGAGTTTCAGAAAGGACAAAGAGGTTCTTCGTATCCACTTGTAGGCGCTGGGCGCGCATCTTAATTTGGTGGGTGGATTCCTCGCCGGAGACGTAGAGAACCTTGCACTTCTCCCCTAACGCTTGGCAAATTTGCAGCATTAAGGTAGACTTGCCGATACCGGGTGCGCCGCCTACCAAAACAAGGGAGCCTTTCACAGCACCGCCACCCAATACCCGATCCAATTCCCCCATTCCTGTAGAGAAACGGATCTCCTCAAGGGTATCCAATGCTGTGATGGAAAGTGCCTTTACATTCCGTGCAGCAACAGCATTTTTCGCTCCACTGCTGTTCTTTTCAAAGCGCTGCTCCACCATGCAGTTCCAAGCGCCGCAGCTGGGGCATTTTCCCGCCCACTTCGGGCTCTCGTTACCGCATTCCGTACAAAAATACACTGTCTTTTTCATTGGTCGATCCTCATATTCTCTAACGTTTCAGCGCTGCACAGCAGATGGTCATAGCAAGCAGCATCTGATAGGATGGGGTCTGTAATAATTCGCTTTCCGCTGCATTGGAGAGAAAGCCGCACTCCACCAAAACGGCGGGACACGTAACATGGGACATGAGATAAATGTCCTTGCTGATGGGTTTCTTCCCTTTTTCATTTCCCACATTTACCGCTTGATTCAGCTCTTGCTGCATCGTCTCTGCAAGGGTACTGCTATCACCCACAGCGTTATAAAACACCTGCGCTCCGTGGACGGAAGGGTGTCCTGCCAATGCGTTCTGATGGATGCTGATAAGGCGGGCATTTTCGATGCTGTTGACAAGCGCCACGCGATTCTTTGTATCGCTCACCTTCTGCTGTCGAATGGTGGCAGAAGGGTCATCAGCGAGGGAGTTTTCATCTGCGCGGGTCAGCACGGTCGGTTGGCCTAAAAGGGTAAACAATTCCCTCATGCGCAGCGTAATGGCAAGATTGATATCACTCTCCAAAACACCGCTGGCGGAACTTGCGCCGCCATCTGCCCCACCATGCCCTGCATCCAATACAAACACGGGCGTTAAAGGCAAAGATAGCTCACTTGGTGCGCTTACCGCTGCACTCTGTCCTCCTTGCAGTACAGAAATCAGCGTCATCGCCGCCAAGCACAAACCAACACAGGATAAAATCCACCGCTTGCGAAAGAAAATAATCATCAACATCGCCCCCTTCGGGGCAATCTATGAAGATACTTCTATTTCTATGCACATTATAGCACAGATGTTCTTAAAAGGAAATCCCCTGTTTTTTCAGATAATGGTTCACTATTGCCAAATGTCTGTAAAAACGGTATAATTAAGTAACTTAGCTTTTAAGAAGGTACACCATGTATCACAACACCACAACTTTCGCCCTGTTAAAGGAGCATTTCCAGCGCTATCCCCTTCTGCAGGCACAGGATGTATTGAAATTTCTCCATCAGAGCACCTTTGGCTGCGGACATCTGATTGCCTCCCCTACTGCGGCAGCTGAATATATCCGCCAAGAGATGGCACAATGCGCCGAATCTATGGTAGCAATCGAAGATTTGGACGGCGATTTTTGCCGCGTTCATTTAAGCTATATTAAGAAGTTGGGCGTATCTGCCGATACGTTGGCAAGGTTGTTGGCTTTCTCGGCTCAAGACCCCTGCGGAGATAAGGAAAGCATTGAAACAAGGCTAAATGTCGCGCTTTCTATGGCAAAAAATGGCGAATTGCCCTTTTCCTATGAGGAATTGCAGCAGGAAATCGCTGCTTGGCGAAACGCGGGTTTCCCCGCCCGTCATCACTCTGAGGTGTTTCGTAATGCCTACGCTCCTGCCTACCGCGTGATTAAGAAAGAATATGCCCAGTGGCTGCCGCTTTTGGCAAAAATCGAGGCGTTAAGTTCGAAAAAATCCCCTGCCCTTATGGCCATTGAAGGTGGCAGCGCCAGCGGAAAAACCACGCTCTCTCAGCTTTTAAGCGAGGTCTACGACTGCAATGTGTTCCACATGGACGATTTCTTCCTTCGTCCCGAGCAGCGCACTGAGGCACGCTTTGCCCAAGCAGGTGGTAACATCGACCATGAGCGATTCCGTGAAGAAGTCCTGCTGCCCCTTTCCCAAGGAAAGACCGTGCAGTATAGTGCATTTGACTGCTCTACCTTTACGCTGCTCCCTGCCGTGGAAATCGCGCCCAAGGGGCTGAATATCATCGAAGGTGCCTACAGTATGCACCCGCAGTTGGCGCAGTTCTATGATTTTTCCGTGTTCCTGTCCATTTCGCCGCAGCTACAGCGTAAGCGCATCGAAAAGCGCAATTCCCCCGAAATGGCGCAGCGTTTTTTCGATACTTGGATACCTTTGGAACACACTTATTTTGAAGAAACCGATGCTGCGGCGCGGTGCAGCATGATTTGGGAGGTCAAGGAATGAAAGTTGTTGTCATTGATGGACAGAGCGGCCGCATGGGTCAGCTCTTTATTGAACGGGCCAAGTCCGCTTCTCTCCCCTGCCAAATCATGGCTGTGGGCACCAATGCCATTGCCACCTCTGCCATGCTGAAAGCAGGCGCAGATAATGGCGCAACGGGCGAGAATCCCGTGTTGGTGGCCTGTCGCACAGCGGACATCATCGTTGGCCCTATCGGCATTTTGGCGGCGGATTCCCTTATGGGAGAGATCTCTCCCGCTATGGCTGTTGCAGTGGGACAAAGCCCTGCCCGTAAGCTGCTGCTGCCTGTAAACCAATGCAATAACATCGTGGCGGGTGTCCCCAATCTCAGCCTCGGTAAACTCATGGACGAAGCGGTAGAACTGCTGAAATCCATGTTGTAATACATCTCAATTCCTGTCGGTCAAGCCGACAAAACATGAATTAATCCAACCACATAATCGCATTTCAAGATGCTTTTCCGTTCAAGACGGCAACATATTGGAAAGGAATAAGTCTCTATGTATGTTGTTTCTGAGAACAAAGCACACATCCGCAATTTGACCTATGCTGCCATCTGTTTGGCGCTGTGTTTGGTACTTCCCTTCCTCACAGGCCAGCTCCCTCAAATCGGCAGCGCCTTGTGCCCCATGCACTTGCCTGTCCTGTTGGCAGGCTTTGTCTGCGGCCCGTGGTGGGCTGCCGCAGTCGGCTTCGTTGCCCCGCTGCTGCGCCATTTGACCTTCGGTGGTATGCCGCCCATCCTCACCGCCATTGCCATGGCCTTTGAGCTGCTGACCTACGGTATCGTTTCAGGTTTGTTGTATCGCCTGCTGCCTAAGAAAACGGGGTATATCTACCTCTCTCTTATCGGCGCCATGATCGTCGGCCGCGTCGTTTGGGGCGTGGTGCAGGTTATCATTTTGGGTCTCTCGGGCAGCCCCTTTACATGGGCCGCCTTTTGGGCGGGTGCGATCGTCAATGCCATCCCCGGCATTATCGTCCAGCTGGTGCTGATCCCGCTGCTGGTGATGGCCCTGAAAAAGGCACGAATCATCCAAAAGTAAGCAAAAAAGAAAGAGTTCGCCAAGCGAACTCTTTCTTTTTTGTTAGGATAAGCCGTCCCGATTCTCTTTTGTTACATAGATAAGCGCCACATTCGGATGGGCAGCTACTCGCTGCTGAAACGCACTTTCCCCCTCCTGCAAAACGCCAAGGATGGGCGTGTCGCCGTCCAGCAGCTCCAAAACTCTGTCTTGGAACGCTTTTGCAGCGCTCTCAGCAGAGCCCAACTCATCCATGACGATCAGTTCTGCACCCTCCAAATCGGCAAGGCAACGGCATCCGATGGCGTTAAAGCGCAGTGCATTTTCTTCATATTCCCGCTTTTTATCGCGGCAGAACAGAAGGTTCTCCTCAGTAGGCATTTCCTTTTTATCTACAGGCAGCATATGAACAGAAAAAGAATCACCACGGGGCACTTTTACCGTGCGAAACCCTGTGAAAACACCTTGAAATTGCGCCAAATGCTTCTGCAGCAGCGTAGATTTCCCAATGCCACGAGGCCCAGTATAGAAAATATGCTTTTTCTTCATCTTATCCAACCTTACCCAAGGAATTGGCAACCAACGCCTCATACTGAGCATCCGTCAGTTCGCAGTGATAGAAGAGAGAATAATACTCCGTCACTGCCGCCTTGAGATCAAAGTCACAGTACTCGGGATAGAAAAGCTGCTCCATCCACATCATGCCCAAGATGCGCTGCACAGACGGCGGGAATCCCAACCAGCTGTAAGGGCCTGCGGGCACTTCGTAGTAGCGTCCCGCCTTCACAGCGTCCATGTTCTGCCATTCAGGGCGTTCGGCTATCTGATCGTAGATGCTCTCACTGTCAAAAATGAGGTATTGGGGATTCCACATTAGGAGCTGCTCCATGTCTACCTCGTTGCCCGTACCCTTGGAAGAAGGATTCTCCACAATGGCGATATTGTTGGAGAACATATCGATGACTTCGCTGTGATATGCACCGTTCGCAATCACATTAAGTCCCTCATCACCTGCGATGTAAAGTAACTCTGCCTTACTCTCTCCCACCTCATCCAAGATGTCGTTCACCATGTCAAAGTGGGTCGTCCAGTAAGTTGCCAACTTCTCCGCCTGCTCCTCAGCACCCAGTAAATCGCCCACAATGCGGAACATCTCAGCGGTGTTGTCGAGATAGGCATCGATGTGGACAAAAGGAATCCCCGTCTGCTGCTGGAGGGCATCCAGATCCTCTGCCATGCCGTCCTTCGCCTCACCGATGTCGATCACCAACTGAGGCGCAACAGCAAGAAGTTCTTCCAAATTGATCTCGCCTTTACCGCCGTAGAGCTGGCCGATCACAGGCATTTGATAGTACTCCGTAGCCAAATACTCCTTGGCCATGCTGTCCCATTCCGACACAAGTCCCACCATTTTCTCGGGTGCAAGGGCGAACACAACGATCTGCGCCAAAGTGCCCGAAAGAGCCACTTTCGTAATTTCTTTGTCCACCAACACCTCGCGTCCGCAGGAGTCAACAAACACTCTTTTCTCCTCAGCGGGTACGTTTTCCTCGCTGCTCACCCTGCTGCCGCAGGCGGTGCAGAGCATAGTAATTGCCAATACAAGGCTGATAATGCGTGTTACTTTCATAGTTTTCACCCTTTCATGGAAATACGAATAAATCCCAAATTACTCTTTTTCGGCAGATAGAACGGAAAATCCTGCCGATTTGTTTTTTCCAATCGCGCCAGTAGTTCTTCTTCGGAAAGATTACCCTTCTTGCTATAAAGACCATAGAAGGCAGCGGCATCTTCTAAGCTGCGGAAGGGCTGGCCGAATTCCAGCGTAAACTCTTCCGATTCAAAGGGAATTCCCCGCTTGCGCAGCTCATAGCATTTGTTTTCGAAGGAGTACTTCCTGTCGCGGAGCGCTTCCTGCTCACGGGAGAAGCGATGGTGCTTTTCATTGCGGGTAATCATCAAAACATCACCCGTGCAATGTTTCTCAGCGATGGACAACACTTCCTCCACCGTGCCGAAAACGCAGAAGATCATACGGTCAAATTGGTGGGCTTTATCCAAGGAAAACGCATCCTGACACAGCACGCTTATATTACCGATTTCATGCGCCGTGCAGTTCTCTCTCAGTACAGAAATTGCCTCTTCATCAACCTCCACAGCGGTCACATGAGGCACAAATTTCGCCAGTTCCAAAGAGAGGTAGCCCAAACCGCAGCCCACATCACAGACTCGTTCTGCACCCTCTAAATGAGGCGCAAGGAGCTTTGCAAGCTGGTGATGATATGTCCCGAACTCACAGGCATCCACCATGAAGCGGATACGTTCACTTCCCCATTGGAATGTGTACATATCCACCATCCTCTCTGTACTGTGGCACAAGAATCTTTCTGCCTCCTGCGGAAACAAACTCCACCTCCATATTGTAAAGGCGTTTCATCAACTCCTTGTCAATAACCGCCTCTGCCCTGCCCTGCACACTGCTTTTATCGGGGGCTAAGGCAAGGGTTTTCTCGCTGAAATCCAACGCATGCTGCGGGTTGTGGGTAGAGACCACCACGCTGTAGCCACGCTGTGCCAGCGTTCTAAGAAGCGCTAAAATTTTCATCTGATTGCCATAGTCCAGCGCCGACGTAGGCTCATCCATCACCAGTATCTCTGCATCCTGCGCCAAAGCACGGGCAATCAGCACCATCTGCTGCTGTCCACCGCTGAGAGCGGCGTAATTCTTCTCGGCAATGTCCTCCATCTCCAACATCCGCAGGACACTGTTTGCCTTTTCAACTTGTGCGGCCTTAGGCTGCTCAAAGGCGGACAGATAGCGGGTCGTACCCATCAATACCGTATCACGGACTGTGTAGCCAAACACAGGACGGTGGATCTGCGGAATGTAGGCAATGCGCTGAGCAAGGACTTTGCGGGACATGGTGTTGATGTCACGACCATCGATGGTGATACTTCCCTTGGCAGGCTGCAATAGGCCGAGAATGCAGCGGAACAGGGTGCTTTTTCCCACACCATTAGGGCCGATAACAGCCCAAAATTCCCCCTTGTTGATCTCAAAGGAGATGTCCTGCAGCACTTGGTTGCTGCCATAGGAAAAGCTGATATTTTGAACGGAAAGGCTCATGTGTTGCCCCCCTTTCTTGTCATCAAAAACAGGAAAAACGGTGCGCCCACAAAGGCCGTAAGGATACCCACAGGGAACTCGGTGGCAATGAGATTGCGTGCCAAGTTATCCACCAGCAGCAGGAAAATACCGCCGCAAGCCATAGAAAGAGGCATCAAATAACGATAGTCATTGCCCACCAGTTTTCTGCACAGGTGGGGGATCACCAAGCCTACCCAACCGATCATACCGCTGACAGATACGCTGGCGGCGGTCAGCAGCGTGGATGCAAGGATCACAAAGGCGCGGATACGGTGGGTATTGAGACCCATGGTCATGGCCTCCTCCTCACCCACCGTCAGCACATTGATGCGCCACCGCAGGAGCAGCAGTACAAGCCATCCAATCAGCATGGGGATAAGGGCAAAGCCTACATCTTTCATAGCCGTGCCCGACAAGCCGCCCATGAGCCAGTACGTAATGGCAGGCAACTCCTCATAGGGGTCAGCCGCCAGCTTGAGATAGGAAGTGGCGGCGCTGAACAGAGAGCTTACCATCATACCCGCAAGGATAAGATTGACAATGCGGCTGCCTCGGATATGTTTTCCCACGGCGGACACCAACATAATGGTGAGAAAGCTGCACACAAAGGCAAATACCGCTACCATGCCGCGAGGAACATCAAGAACGATGGCCAATGCCGCGCCAAAGCACGCGCCCGAGGATGCACCCAATAAATCGGGCGAGGCCATAGGATTTTGAAACACCCCCTGATAGGCTGCACCTGCTGCGGAAAGGCTGCAACCCACCATGATCGCCAAAATAATGCGAGGCAAGCGAATATTCAGCACTGCCGTTTCCATGGTGTCTGCCCATGTCTGCTCCAACGGCGTGATCCGATCAACTAAGATTCGCACCACTTCTCCCAGCGGTACATTGAACCGACCAAAGGCCAGTGAAGCCAGGAACAGCAAACATAGAAGCAAGATAGAAATGAGAATGATACTGCGCTTCTTCATTGCGCGCCTCCTGAAAAATTCTTTGTAAATAGGTCGTTGGCGACTTGCGTTAACGCTTCCATAAAGGTATGATACCGCTCCAATAGCTGTCGTCCTTCAGTAGTAAGCTCGCTGCGGCCGCCCTTTTCTCCGCCGACGATTCGTGCCACCAGTTTATACCCAAGATCCTCTTCCATCCGATTAAGCAGCTGCCATCCCTTCGTATAGGACATATACATCGCGCTGCAAGCCATGCGCAGCGATCCTGTGCAATCGATCATTTTCAAGAATTGCGCCGTTTCCGGTGTCAAAATAAACCCTTTCTTATTAATGGAAACGTGCATATCCAGCCAAAGACCGCCGCTGCTCTTATGTTCAATATCCAGCTTACGGAGATTTTTATAATCCTCGGATGTATCCGCTTTCAGCAAAATACCTTGATCGTCCACATTGACATACGCTGTCACATCGCGGTACTGCTCCAAAAAGCTGCGGAGACCGCCATCCTCTTGATAGTTGAGAATCTCTTTGGCAACGCTCTTGGAGAGCATCACGGGATGCCCTGCCTTGCCACCCAAGGAAACCCGCACCACCTCAGCGCGGCAGCACAGCATGGCGCGGATCGTTTCCGGCTTTACCAGCGGCACATCGCCCGGCGTGATCAGAACATAGTCGAAATCCTCTCCAAGCTGCCGCAGACCCAAACAGATGGAATCCATCATGTGGCTTTCAGCAAAATCCCGGTTGAAGCAAAAATCGATGCCCCTCCCTGTCAAATACTTCTCCAAAATCTCAGCCTTGTATCCCGTGACCACAGTAATATCTGTCACATCTGCACCTTGGAAATTTTGGATCACATTCTCTATGATCGTTGATGTGCCCAGACGCATCAACGGTTTATATTCATTTGTGTTCGGCGGCTTTTTTGCCGCAATCACCAGCGCTTTATACTTCATTTCATCACCCGATATTCAAAAGATTTAATAACGGTTATTCTCAGTATAGAATAACGCTCGGTGCTTGTCAATATTTCTTTCTTGAAAACCCCTTTATCCAATTGGCGCATATACTGGCATGAGCTGAATGCAGCTTACAATACGCTCAAAGGAGGCAACCCTTGTTGTATATTGAAAGAACCATGGCAAGCCCTGAGCGGGACAATCGGCAGTCCTCTCCTCTGCCCCGTCCTCCCCAGTCCGGCCAACGCCCCGATCACACGCCGTCAAAAAACTGCCCCTGCGGCACAGGCATGCTGCCGCAGAGCTGTGCAAATCTCGCCTTTCCCTTTGTTCCCATGCAGTGCGAAGATCCGCAGCGCTATAATAACCGCGAAGCCCTGCAGCGTGGCACACTGTTCCCCGGCCTTGACCTTCCCTTCCACTGTGAATTAAAGACCAGATTCCCTGCTGTGAATCAGGCACTTTCTGAGCTGATGGCCCTTGATTTCGCCATCGATGAATTGGGTCTCTACCTCACTACCCATCGCAACGATCAAGATGCGCTGAACCTTTACTGGGACTATATTCGCCTCGGGCAGGAAGGCCGCAGGAGATACGAGGAGATGTATGGGCCACTGTCACAGACAACCATCACCGGAGACTCTTTCCGCTGGCTGGATGATCCGTGGCCTTGGGATGAAGGAGGTAAGAAGTAATGTTTGTCTATGAGAAGAAACTGCAATACCCTGTAAAAATCGCCAATACCAACCCGAAGCTGGCAGCAGTGATCATAAGCCAGTACGGCGGCCCTGACGGTGAGTTAGGTGCATCCCTGCGCTATCTCAGCCAGCGGTATTCCATGCCTTACCCCGAATTGAAGGGGTTGTTAACGGATATCGGCACTGAGGAACTGGGGCATCTCGAGATGATCGGTACCATTGTCCATCAACTGACCCGCAATCTGACGGAGGATCAGATCAAAACGGCGGGCTTTGATGCCTATTTCGTAGATCACACCGCAGGTGTCTATCCCACGGCAGCATCCGGCTTCCCTTGGAACGCGGCATCCATGCAGGTCAAAGGCGACCTGATCGCCGATCTCACCGAGGACTTGGCAGCAGAACAGAAGGCGCGTGTCACCTATGACAATATCCTTCGTCTTTCCGACGATCCCGATGTCAACGATGTCATCAAATTCCTGCGCGCCCGCGAAATTGTCCACTTCCAGCGCTTCGGCGAGGGCTTGCGCCTTGCCAAGGAGAAAATGGATCAGAAGAACATCTACTATGTAAACCCAAGTTTTGATAAGTAATTGTTAAAAAGCGAGGCCGGTAATAATCGGCCTCGCTTTTTACGCTGTTTCTTCTCTTGTGGTTCTTGATTCCTGTGAGGAAATGTGCTACTCTCGTTTTTGTACATTCTTATGAAAAAATGTACAAATTTTCAAAAGGAGGTTAGCAATGCGTACAATCACAAAGCTGATCGTCGCTGTTTCTGTTGCCGTGATCCTTATTTTTGCAGGAGTCATGATCGTCTGGAAAGTGGCGGAGAGCAAGACGCTTTTACCAGATCACGCACCTACCGATGTTGAGGAGAACGCAGTCATCGACAATGCAGATTCCGAAAAGATGGATATTCCTCCCAACGGCGGTGGTGCAAGCTTTAACTATGCAAAAGAGATCACCATTGATATGTCGACAGGCACGGCAGAACTCTATTTCGAGAATTCCGGGAGCGCTCTCTATGATGCTTCCCTTGTGCTGGTGATCGATGACACGGTTATCTTGGAAAGTGGACTTCTGCCACCGGGAAGTTGCCTGACCACCTTATCCTTTCCAAAAGATTCCCTTCCTCTTCAGCGCGGTGGATACGATGCTGCCCTTTGGGTGCAATCCTATGACGAGGATGGAAATGCACTCAATGTGAACTTCCAGTTACAAGGGATCCGCGTTGAGGTGAAATGACGAATTTCAGTACATAGAAAGAGAGAAATTTACATATGAAACGAATGAAACGCATACTTTGTGTGATTATGGCTGCAGCATTGCTGCTTACAACACTAAGCGCCTCTGTCTTTGCTGTGGATACAGTGCAGATCAATTTTACCGTACCTGAGGTCGGCGATACGATGCACAAACACGGGAATCACCTCACAGCGAATGATGGCGTAACCTGCACCGTGCAAGCAGTCTATACAGGTGACGAGGTTACAACTATAGTGTCTGACAACATTGCAGAAAACACAAGCCAAGTTAAAAAATATGTTGAATCCACCGAGTCTCCTTCCGAAAACTATTTGAACAACTCCTATCTCATCATCCTCCGCTTAGAAGCTGAAAGTGGAACATTCTCTTCCTCGCCAAAAATAACAACAATAACAACAGTTCCTGTAACAAGTAATAAGTTGAATACCGGAGATGCTGACGGTTCCACTATGTACGCTTATTTGCTCTTCACACCAACAACAAACAGCGGTAGTGGTGACGGAGACAGTGGCAGCAGTGGTGATGAAAGCAACAACGCCGCCTCTACCTATAGCAACGATGTCCGTGTCAGCTATATGGCAGAAGAAACGCAAGAAATTGTCAGCGTTAAAGTTAAGTGGGGCGAAATGAAGTTCACCTACTCCCCCGTGGCAAAAGGAACTTGGAATCCTGCAAAGCATGAATATGAAAACAGACAAGAGGCAAAGTGGAGTTGTTCCGGAAACGATATAACCGTTACCAGCCACTCCAATGTTCCTCTGACCGCTACCCTGAAATATACATATGCTGATGGATTTGATGGAATAACGGGCAAATTTGTTAATACTCAGAATGCTGAGTTTACCAACAATACCATGGACATTCCCTCGGCGGAAGGAACAGAGGTAGAAAACCCGCCTACTGTCACTGCCTATCTTATTCTTGACGGAGTTCTGGATAAGAACACTGACAATGATTCAGTAAGCGGAACTGTGACAATCACCATCGATTAAATGGTTTCGGCGGATTTCACAGGATTGTCCTAACGATTTTTGTGAAGTTTACCAAAAAGAAAATTGTTGGCTTTTTTTCGTCACTTTGACTAAAATCCAATATTTACTTTAAGGAAAAAGTGTGGTTAAATAATAAAGTAGTTTGGGTCCTTATGAGGACAACACAACGCTTATAGGAACAAATATTTTTAGGAGGAAAAGGTTTATGGTACAGTTTTCTACCAGAATGAGCCAGTTGAAGGGCTCTGCAATCCGTGAGTTGCTGAAGATCGCAACCCAGCCGGATATCGTCTCCTTTGCCGGCGGTATGCCCGCTCCCGAGCTGTTCCCCGTTGAACAGGTTATGGAAGCCTCCATGGCCGTTCTGAAGGAACAGGGCCGTGCTGCTCTGCAGTATTCTTCCACTGAAGGTTATCCCCGCCTGCGTCAGCAGATCGCTGATCGTATGCTGGCTAAGAACAATATCAAGACCGATGCCGACCACATCCTCGTGACCGCCGGTTCTCAGCAGGGCTTGGATTTCTCCGCCCGCGTGTTCCTGAACCCCGGCGATGTGGTGCTGCTGGAGAGCCCCTCTTATCTGGGCGCTGTGAACGCATTTAAGGCTGCTGAGCCCACCTTTATCGAGGTTCCCACCGATGACGGCGGTATGATCATGGAAGAGCTGGAGAAGATCCTGGCTTCTACCGAGAATGTCAAGATGATCTATGTCATCCCCGATTTCCAGAACCCCACCGGCCGCACTTGGGATCTGGATCGCCGTCATAAGTTCATGGAGATCGTGAACCGCTATGAGATCCCCGTTGTTGAGGATAACCCCTATGGTGAGCTGCGCTTCGAGGGCGAGTACATGCCCGCTCTGAAGAGCCTAGATACCAAGGGCCTGGTCGTCTATCTGGGCACTTTCTCCAAGATTCTGGCTCCCGGCTATCGTATTGGTTGGGTCTGCGCCGAGGACGAGATCCTGGCTAAGTACAACTTCATGGAGCAGGCCGCTTCTCTGCAGGCTTCCACCATCGGTCAGATGGAGACCTCCAAGTGGATCGATATGTTCGATCTGGATGGTCACGTTGCCAAGATTCGTGAGGTCTATAAGAAGCGTCGTGATGTGATGCTGGATACCCTGAAGAACAACCTCCCCGAGGGCTGCGTCTGCACCAATCCCGTCGGCGGTCTGTTTACCTGGGTCGTCCTGCCCGAGTCCTTCAACAGTGAGGAGAAGATGAAGGAACTGCAGATGAAGTGCATTGAAAAGAATGTTGCTTTCGTTGCCGGCGGCTCCTTCTTCCCCAATGGCGGTCACGAGAACACCCTGCGCCTGAACTATTCCTGCATGCCCGAAGAGAAGATCGTCTTCGGTATCACCACACTGTGCCAGACCATTAAGGAGTGTATGTAACGAACTATGAAACGTGTCAAGGTACTCATCGGAAATTACGGAAGCGGTAAGAGCGAACTGGCTCTGAACTTCGCCATGCAGGCAGCTGCCCGCGGCGATCGTACGGAGCTGATCGATTTGGATATGGTGAACACCTACTTCCGCCTCACTGAGCGCGGTAAGATGGTGGAGCAGAAAGAGATCCGTCTCGTCTCCCCCAACTTTGCCTGTTCCGGTATCGAAACTCTTTCCCTGCCTGCTGAGGTAGCTTCTGCTTTCGTGATGGATTGGGACACGGTTATCTTCGATGTGGGCGGTGACGATGTAGGCTCTACCGCACTCGGTCGTTACCATACCGACTTTATGGAGTTGGAAGAAGGTGCGCTGGAGGTTCTCAATGTAGTGAACATCCGCCGTCCCCTCTCCAGCACCGTGGAGAAGATCCAGCGTCTGCAGGAAGGTATGCAGGCTCACTCCCGTTTGAAGATCACCGGTATGATCAACAACTCCAATTTGGCTACCATGACCGGCCCCGACGATTTGTGGGACGGTTATGAGGTACTCAAAGAGGTGTCCAAGATCACCGGCATCCCCGTGGCGTATACCACCGGCAAGCAGGAGTTCCTTGACGCATTTATGGCTCGTAATCCCGATATGGAATATGTAGGAACACTCGTCCCTATCGACATGTATATGCATCGTGACTGGGATTCCTACATCGCCCACGGTTTGAATACCGTGGACCCCCGCAAGGAGATTTATTAAGGTTAGTTTACCCTCCGGGGAGCTAATATAGAAACAGCAAAAAAGGAAAACCAAAAAAGAGGAAAAGAGGTGTCAAATTTGGTTAGAGTAACCATCAATGAAGAACGGTGCAAAGGCTGCGCCCTCTGCGTAAGAGCTTGCCCCAAGAAGATCATTGAGCTGTCTAAGACCAAGATCAACGCTAAGGGCTATCGCCCCGCTGAGGTGACGAACATGGAGGCGTGCATTGGCTGCACGGCTTGCGCTCGTACTTGCCCCGATGTGGTCATCCACATTGAAAAAGACTAAGGAGGAAACAACATGGCTTTGACTCTTATGAAGGGTAGCGAAGCTATCGCGGAAGCCGCTATTCGCGCCGGCGCACGCTTTTTCTTCGGTTACCCCATCACTCCCCAGACGGAGATTCCTGAATACATGGCTGCTCGTATGCCCGAGATCGGCGGTTGCTTCCTGCAGGCCGAGAGCGAAGTTGCAGCTATCAACATGGTGTACGGCGCTGCCGGTACCGGCGCCCGTGTCGTCACTTCTTCTTCCAGCCCCGGTGTGTCCCTGAAGCAGGAAGGTATCTCCTACTGCGCAGGCGCCCAGGTCCCCTGCCTGATCATCAATGTCATGCGCGGCGGCCCCGGCCTCGGCAACATCCAGGCTTCTCAGGGCGACTACTTCCAGGCTGTTAAGGGCGGCGGTAACGGTGACTATCACCTGCTGACCTATGCTCCCGCTTCCGTTCAGGAGGCTATCGACATTATGATGTTCGCTTTCGATAAGGCTGAGCAGTATCGTATCCCCGTGCTGTTCCTGGCTGACGGTATCATCGCGCAGATGATGGAGCCTGTTGAGCTGCCCGAGATGGTGGACTATAAGGTCGATCCCGAGAAGAAGCCCTGGGCTTGCACCGGTTGGAAGGCCGGCGACGATCCCAAGAAGCGCGGCGTCATCAACTCCATCTATATCGACACCGAGAGCCTGACCGTACATAACAATGAGCTGCAGGCTTGCTATAAGGAAGTCGTTGAGAACGAGCAGATGTGGGAAGAGTTCAACTGCGAGGGTGCTGAGTATATCATCACCGCTTTCGGTACTGTCGCCCGTATCGCTAAGAGCGCCATTACCCAGCTGAAGGAAAAGGGTATCAACGTTGGTCTGGTTCGTCCCATCACTGTGTGGCCCTTCCCCTATGACGCTGTGAAGAAGGTCGTGGATCAGCCTTCCGTGAAGGCCGTTCTGGACGTGGAGCTGAACGAGGGCCAGATGCTTCAGGATGTGAAGCTGGCTGTCAACGGCACCAAGGAAGTTGACTTCTTCGGTCACTGCGGCAGCCTGATGCCCTCTACCGATGAGATCGTCAACAAGATTCTCAGCATGAAGGAGGGTAAGTAAGATGGCAGTTCTGTTCGAAAAGACTAAGCTTTTGACCGACAAGCAGTTCCATTACTGCCCCGGTTGTCATCACGGTATCATCCATCGTCTGGTCGCTGAGGTTCTGGACGAGATGAACCTGCAGGGTAAGTGCATCGGTGTTGCCCCCGTTGGCTGCTCCGTGTTTGCCTACGATTATTTTAACTGCGATATGTACGAGGCCGCTCACGGTCGTGCACCCGCTGTTGCTACCGGTATCAAGCGTGCCGTTGGTAATGACACTATGGTGTTCACCTATCAGGGCGACGGCGACCTGGCTTCTATCGGTACCGCAGAGATCGTTCACGCTGCTCACCGCGGCGAGAAGATCGTCACCATCTTCGTCAACAATGCCATTTACGGCATGACCGGCGGTCAGATGGCTCCCACCACCCTGATCGGTCAGAAGGCTTCTACCTGCCCCACCGGCCGTACTGAGGAGTGGTCCGGTATGCCCATCAAGATGTCCGAGATGCTGGCCCAGATCCCCAGCTCCTACTATATTGAGCGTGTTGCCGTCAACAACACCGCCAATATCGCTAAGGCTAAGAAGGCAATCGCTAAGGCATTCCGTTATCAGATGGAAGGCAAGGGCTTCTGCATGATCGAAGTTCTGTCCACCTGCCCCACCAACTGGGGTCTGTCTCCTGTTGAGGCAATCGACTGGCTGGAGAACAACATGATCCCCTACTATCCTCTGGGTGTTTACAGAGATAAGGAGGCCGAATAATATGGAAAAATCCTTTATCTTTGCCGGTTTCGGCGGTCAGGGTATGCTCCTGATCGGTAAGTTCATGGCTATGTCCTGCATGCTGGATGGTAAGCACGTTTCTTGGCTGCCCTCTTACGGCCCCGAGATGCGCGGCGGTACCGCTAACTGCTCCGTCATCGTTTCCGATGATCCCGTTGCCTCCCCCCTGGTGGATGTCGCTGACGTGGTCGTGGCGATGAACCGTCCTTCCCTGGACAAGTTTGAGCCTTGTGTCAAGCCCGGCGGCGTGCTGGTCATCAACAGCAGCATTATCGACCGCAAGGCTGAGCGCGATGATATCCAGGTCGTCTATTGTGACGCCAACGGCATCGCTGATGCAGTGGGCAACCCCAAGGGTGCCAACGTGGCAATCCTGGGTGCTGTTATGGGTAAGGTCGACGTCACCTCCGTTGAGAGCATGACCGAGGCTATCCGTATCGAGCTGGGCGAGAAGAAGCTGCGCTTCCTGGAGGGCAACATGAAGGCTCTCGAGGCAGGTATGGCTGCTGTCTGATTCCGCTTACATTAATTTCCTATTTTAATCTAAGAATTCCGACATCTGTTCGCAGATGTCGGAATTCTTTTTCTACATTTTATATACTTTACAGAAAATAAACAGAAATTTTGTTTCTCAGATAGAAACTTTGTATTGACTTATAACAATCTCTCTGTTAAGATAAAAATGTAAAAATTGTTCTTTTAAGGAGGCGTTTGCTTTGGGCTCGTTTTCTAACTTTGTCGGTCATCGAATCAAGAAATATCGTAAAAGCCGTGGCTATACCATTGAGCAGTTTTCTGCTATGATCAACAAAAGCAAGGCAACCCTCTCTAAATATGAAAATGGCGCTATCACGATCGACATCGAGACATTGTATGAGATCTCCCGTGTGCTGGATATCGATTTAAAGCACTTTGTGGACTATCAGCCGCCAACCTTTCATGATGAACCGGCTCTTCACAAAAATGCCTATTTCCGCAATTCTTTGGCCTACATGTACCATTACGATGGTCGTGTGCGGCAGATGATTCGCTCTCTGCTGCGTTTCTCGGCAGGTCTTGATGGCAGCAGCATTGAGGTTACCTTATATCTTGGTGTCTCCTCTTTTGATGATCCCGATCGCTGTCAGCATCTTTTCACTGGCGAGATGAAATCCTACGATACGATCACACATATGGTTTTGAACAACCAGATCAACGAAGCTGAAAAGATGTACATCTGTATGCTCAACCCCATGCAGAATCGCGCTCCGGCGATCGGTCTTCTCTCCGGTATTGGCAGTACTCCCTTCTTTGCGCCCATCGCTTTGAAGGCAGTCATTTCTAATGAACCTTTGGAGGAAAATGATCGTCTCCTCAGCACAGTCAAGCTGGACAAGGATGATTATCACCTGCTGCGTTACTATAATATGATGGTCATCAATCGTCCCGCAAGTCTATTCCTGCAGTAAAATACCGAAAAGCGCTGTAAGAAAACTTACAGCGCTTTTCTTATGACATTTTGATGATCTCGCGACGCAGACGGTGGATGATCCGCTTTTCAAGACGCGAGATATAACTTTGGGAAATTCCCATGCGATCTGCAACTTCTTTTTGTGTCAATTCCTGTTGTCCACCAAGGCCAAAACGCATGGTAATGATATCCTGCTCACGGGGCGATAGCTTTTGTACGGCAGTATGAAGAATCTGGCGATCTGTAGCTTCCTCAATAGGACGCATGACCACATCTTCATCCGTACCCATCACATCACTAAGAAGCAGTTCCTTTCCATCCCAATCGGTATTGAGTGGCTCATCAAAGCTGACCTCTGTTCTCTCTTTACAATTCTTTCGTAAATACATGAGAATTTCATTCTCTATGCAACGACTGCCATAGGTGGCAAGTTTGATGTTTTTCTCCGGTCTAAATGTATTGACCGCTTTAATTAAGCCAATCGTGCCGATAGAGATTAAATCTTCAATGTTGACCCCCGTATTATCAAACCGTTTTGCAATATAGACCACAAGGCGAAGATTTCGTTCTATTAAGACACTGCGAACGCTCTCATCCCCCGCCATCATCCGTTCCAATAATTCTGCTTCCTCTTCTCGCGGCAATGGTGCCGGCAATGTGTCGCTGCCACCTATGTAGAAGATACTATCCGGCGCGATCCACTGCCGCAAGCGTTGAATCAATTTCTTTATCCAACGAATCATCATCCTTCCCCCCTTTTTCCTGTCCACCCCATAGCCCGTGACAACCACTTCCTATAGCGGTATTTGTTATCGCGATCAGCGCCTTAGGTATTCTTCGATGTCCAATCTGTAAATAGTCGCTTCGTACTGCTAAAAGAAGGCCAGCCGCTTCCCCTACTGATTGATATGGCAACAAGGTAAAGGGAATTCCCTTTTCACATAGTGCTGCCATTTTTTCTTCAGCCGACAGAGAACTATTTAAAATAACCGTCACTTCCTTGCTCCATAGATCACGCAGCGCCAATGTTTCCGCCACTAAAACAGGGCGGCCTTGAATGGGATCTCGCAAGGTGTTCCCGCTGTCTCGCAGTGCCCGCAAACGACAGCGCCGATTTTGTATCACGACCGTTACCTCCACCGTATCTCCTCCCCCATATCGCGCTCCTTGACGAAACAATAAATGCAGCAGCACATAGAATAACAAGGCACTGCTAAGTAACACACCCCATGAAATATCGGCAAAGTAAATACGCTGTACGATTCCTGTAGGTGAGCCAGCTGCTAAACCGACAGCAAGCAGTAAACCTCCCAATGCACCGGACAGCAAAAGAAAAAGTGCCGCCAAGCGCCAAGGTCGCGGATCGCGTAAAAAGGTGAAGAAAGCGATGGCAACACCCGCTAACAGTCGGATGAAGGGCGCTCCCAATAGCGGGAGTAGAAATGTTCCTACTGCATAGAGTCCTCCGACAGCAGCAAAGAGGGCAAATCTACCGCGCCGCATTGGTGTGCCGGCCAGTGCAGCAGTGGTGAGCAGCAAGAGATAATCTACGATCGTGTTCAGAAAGAACACGCGATCCAAGTATACCACCGTCACACCACTCACCTCGCCTGCCCATTATACGGCGTAGTCTCCTAAAATTCTGTCAAAAAAAGCGCCCTGTGAGATTTCTCCCACAGGGCGGTATTTTAGTTATTCATGGTCGAAAATGGCCTTCTTCTCTAAAAGAGGCGTAAATTCATCTTTCCAAAGATGATGCATCTCAGAAACATCATAGGCAGGTAAAGCGTCCTTCTCCATTTCGATGACGATCATCACATCGTAGCGATTATCACGGGCAACGCAATTGGGACGCACCTCTGCGCCGTGGACACCGGGAATCTGAGAGGCGACAGAGAAAATCTCACGGATGCGGGGAAGCAACGCCTCCTTATCCGTAACGGAGGCGTTATATTTGGCGATTATGTAGTGTTTCATTGCGCACTCCTTACAGATAGGGGATAATCAAAGATACCAACAGCAGCAAAGCCAGCAATCCGGCAATCGCACCGGCGGCGATCTGGGTCATATTGCGTTTTTTCTTCTTTTTCATTTAACTTTCCTCCTTGGGGACAATGCGTTTGATCATTTTCTCCGTTTTGCGGCGGGGCTGCATCACTTCGTGACCGCAGCCGAGGCACTTCATCTTAATATCCATGCCTACCCGCAGCACTTCCCAACGACGAGAGCCGCAGGGATGATCTTTTTTCAGTTCAAGAATATCGTGCAATTGCAGATCCATACCTTACCCCTTTTTGATCTCGTCCCAGTACCGCTTGGCGGCCTGTTCCGTCTTATTGTCACCGTACTCGTAGTAGTGCTTATCCCCCAACTCCTCCGGTAGATACCGCTGTGCGACATAGTGATGGGGATAGCTGTGGGGGTACTTATACTTCTCCACTTTCCCTGTTCCTGCGCTGTCAGCGTGAACATTCTGAAGGTGGCGAGGAATCGAACCCATTGCACCATGCTCAATATCCGTCATGGCAGCAATGATGGCATCGTGTGCTGCATTGGACTTAGGAGCGGTAGCCAGCAGGATAGCGGCCTCAGCCAAAGGCAAACGAGCCTCGGGGAGACCCAGCTGCACCGCAGCATCTACGCAGGCCTTCGTCACTACAATGGCTTGCGGATAGGCAAGGCCTATATCCTCGGCTGCAATCACCAACAGACGGCGACAGGGCGAAAGCAAGTCACCAGCCACCAGCAGCCGTCCCAAATAGTACACCGCTGCATCGGGATCAGAGCCACGGATGGATTTTTGGAGCGCCGAGAGCAGATCAAAATGCTCGTCTCCATCACGGTCATAGCGCATGGAGCTCCGCTGAGACACCTGCAACGCACTCTCCACCGTTACAAGCAGGCTGCCATCCTTGGGTAGCGCCGATTGATAGAGAAGCTCCACCGCCGTGATTGCCTTGCGTACATCGCCGCCGCAGCCCTTGGCGATGGTCATAGGCACATCGTCCTCCCAAGTAAAGGGAAGGTCGCAGCGCTCCTTCATAATATTAAGGGCGCGAAGAACGGCGCTTAATGTCTCCTCTGCCGTCAAGGGCTTGAACTCAAAGACAGTGCTGCGGGACAGAAGCGCGTTATAGATGCAGAAATACGGATTATCGGTGGTGCTGGCGATCAGCGTGATCTTACCGTTCTCCAAAAACTCCAGCAAGCTCTGCTGCTGCTTTTTGTTGAAATACTGGATCTCATCGAGATAGAGCAGGATGCCGTTGGGTGCCATCATGGTATCCACATCGGCAATAATGGCCTTCACATCCTGCAGGGATGCCGTGGTGGCATTGAGGTGATAGAGAGCCTTATTGGTGCGCTTGGCGATGATGTTGGCAATGGTGGTCTTTCCCGTGCCGGACGGGCCGTAGAAGATAAAATTGGCCTCTGTGCCGTTCTCGATCAAGCGACGCAGCAATGCGCCCTCGCCCAAAAGATGCTTTTGTCCTGCCACTTCTTCAAGGCTCTGAGGACGGATTTCGTCTGCCAACGGGCGCATAAGATCACCTCCAAAATTTCTTCTGCAATAGTATAGCACTATTTGCTTTTTTTCGCAACCTTTGATACAATAACCGTGAGGTGATTATCATGCGAGTAAAGAAAAGTATCAGCGCGATCATTGAGCAGCTGAAGGTCATGTACCCCGGCGCGGAATGCTCGCTGGATTATAAAAAGGACTATGAATTGCTGATTTCCGTCCGTTTGGCGGCCCAGTGCACCGACGCGCGGGTAAATCTCGTTACCCCTGCCCTGTTTGCACGCTTCCCTACCTTGGAGGCATTTGCCGAGGCAGACGTGGATGAGGTGGGCGAATATGTCCACTCCTGCGGCTTTTGGCGTGCAAAAGCCCGCGACATCGTGCTGTGCGCCCAAATGCTGCTGCGGGAATACGGTGGCAAGGTCCCCGATACCATGGAAGAACTGCTGAAGCTCCCCGGTGTGGGACGCAAGACCGCCAATCTTCTACTGGGCGATATTTACGGCAAAGAAGGCTATGTCTGCGACACCCATTGTATTCGCATTACAGGCCGCCTTGGCATTACCGATGGCAGCAAAGACCCGCTGAAGGTGGAAATGCAGCTGAGAAAGGTCATTCCTCCCGAAGAGTCCAATGACTTCTGCCACCGCATGGTGCTCCACGGTCGCGCCCTCTGTATGGCCCGCAGTCCTCAATGCGGCCTCTGCCCCCTTGCCGCTAACTGTAAGTACGGCAAATCTGTACTGAAAGGCTAAACTACATAAATGTGCCTGTCCTTAGAGGACAGGCACGTTTTTTTATTCTTCCTCATATACTGCCCTATGGAGGTGGGATAATGGACATGAACATGCTTTCCAAGATGCTCCCCGTTGATCCGCAATCGTTGGAGCGTCTTTCCAAATCACCGGATGGGCAAATGCTGATGGCGCTGCTGCAACAAAGGGGCGGCAGTACTTTAGACCACGCTACTGAGGCAGGAAAAAATGGCAACTACGCGGAAATGACAAACCTTATCAAAGGCGTTATGGGCAGTGCAGAAGGCAGAGCCCTATTGCAGCGGTTGGCAAAGCAGCTGCAAACCCCGCAGTAATACAGGAAAGGAGGCGGCAGCATGGAGGATATGGACAGCAGACTCAACGCTTTATTGAGCGATCCCGAGGCTATGGGGCGCATTATGGCGCTGGCCCAGCAGTTATCCGGCGAAAGTGCTGCCTCCTCCCCGCCTCCTTCTCCCGAACCACCGCCGTCATCACAACAGGAGGATGATGGTTTCGATCCCATGCTGCTTCTCAAATTTTTGCCGCTTCTACAGGAATTGCGGCAGGACAATTCCAGCCAATCGATGCAGTTTCTTTCGGCGATGCGTCCCTTTTTGAAGCCGGAGCGGCAACCTAAGGTAGAACGGGCGGTAAAATTAGCGCACCTCATCTGCGTAGGTAAAAAGTTTTTGACGGAGGGAGGGTTGGAACTTGTCTAATGAGTGTTTCTCCAATTCTCAGCGGCAACAGCCAAATGTAAGTGCCATCCACAATCAGCAGCGGCAACCGCCACCAAGACAGCCACAGCAAAAGCCACAGCAACCACCTCTTCCCCGCCCCGAACATCAAAAAAAGCAGTGTGAGCCGCCACCACGGCAACATTCTTCTCCTCCAAAGCAGCCGCCACCACCGCCGAAACCACCGCCTCAGCGACCACCGGAGGCCAATTTTGTCAATCGGTTATTGGAATCGTTGCACTTGGGGGATTTAGACGCAGGCGATCTGCTGCTTCTCGGAATGCTCTTCTTTCTTTGGCATCAGAAAGCCGATGAAGAACTGTTGATCGCACTGGGATTGCTGCTGATTTTATAAAGAAAAATCCACCCTCACGGGTGGATTTTTCTTTATAAGCTGTAAAGTAAAATTACTTCAAAGACTCCTCAACAGCAACTGCCACAGCGACGGTAGCGCCGACCATGGGGTTGTTGCCCATGCCCAGGAAGCCCATCATCTCAACGTGAGCAGGCACGGAGGAAGAACCGGCGAACTGAGCGTCACCGTGCATACGACCCATGGTATCGGTCAGACCGTAGGAAGCGGGGCCTGCTGCCATGTTGTCGGGGTGCAGGGTACGGCCCGTACCACCGCCGGAAGCGACGGAG
>JAFQTS010000012.1 GCA_017408915.1 Oscillospiraceae bacterium
AATTCAAGATTCCGAAAAATTTCCACGGTAATATAAGAGCATCCAAAGGATATCCATTCCTTATGTGATTTCTCTCTCTCCTAACAACACACACAAGAAAAAACACCTGCTTCCCTGAGCAGGTGTTTTTTCTGTTTATTTAACTTGGCTCCCCCTTTGGGGGAGCTGTCAGCCGCAAGGCTGACTGAGGGGGCGGCAAGAAAGAATTCGGACAGAAGTTATGCTTCCAGTGACTCGCTGACTTCCTTACTGAGCTTCACCGCGCCGTAGAGATTCTTGGCGCTGCAGCCTGCCCGTCCGCCGCCTGCACAAGCGCAGGCACAGGCACAGGCGCAGGAACTGGCGCAGGCACAGTGACCACCGCCACCAAAACCGCCGCCGCCAAAGCCACCGCCACGGCTGCCACCACCGAAGCCGCCACCACCGCGAGTGGGGGGCTTGGGCTTATGCTTCGTGCCTACAGACCCCGGGCGAGGTCTGCCGTCACGCCCCATGGGATACCACAAGCCGCGATAGAGGACGTACCGCGTGCCAAATCCCGCCGCGTAACCATCGCCGCGAGCAGCGGCTCTGATAATCACGATGACCGCAATAATGAAGATCACCGTGAAGATCACGCCGATATCGCTGCCGGAATCCTCCTCATAGTAGTAATCATCCTCCCAGTAGAAGTCGTCCTCCCACTGGTCGGTGGGCATATTCTCGGCGCTGTTCTCCCAGTAAAGCTGAGCGGGCCAAGAAGGATACTGGGCCGTAATGGTCATGGTAGCGCCATGTCCCAGATTTTCTCCCGTCATGCGGAAGCCGCCATCGGGAAGGGGCTCGGTGACCAACTCACCCTCGCCGCCGCTATAGAAGGGGTAAAACTCCCCCTCCGCGCCCGCAACACCGTTCCAAGTGACGGTCATAAGGCCAATATTTGCCTCATCGAACCAACCGGGGGTATAGTCATAGCTGACCATGGTACCATCCACAAGGCGATACATATACTCCTGCACCCACGAGTAGGCGAACTCGAAGGTCTCACCGTCATCATAACCACGGTCAAGATAGACGTACATGAAGGAGTTATCGTAAGCAAGAGAGTCGATATTGTCGCTCAAGGCCGTTTCCTCGCGGATAGAGCCGTTGGGGATGCCGATTTGCAGCCACTCTACAGGCCCTTCTTCCAGTACCGTCCAGCGGAATCGCGCCTCAATATGGAGGCTGCCGTCCTCCGCGTTGGGGGTGACCGTCACATGATACTCGTCAATGTAGTCCCAATCCCCCGCAAAAGCGGTGGTGACGGAGAATCCTACCATCAACAGACACAGGCACAGTAAGGTAAGAAACTTTTTCATGCCCCCACCTCCTTATTGCCGCTGCGCAGCTGGCAAAGCTGCTCCATTTTCGCGCTCTTTTCACGGATAGCGGTGCATTGCTCGCTGTTCCAAATGCTGTCCCAATCCTCCGTCAGGAGATTCCCCAGCGTTACGCCCCCCAGCCAGCTTTGGCAGGGCACGACCGTGCCGTCGGGCGTCAGCGCCATGTTGGAAAGGCACGCGCCGCAGCTGGGCACGAGGTGAAGTCCCATACTGTGGAGGGCATCCTCACTGAGCCACCCGGGAGAGGTGAAATCCATCTC
This sequence comes from Oscillospiraceae bacterium, assembly GCA_017408915.1. Classification (GTDB taxonomy): domain Bacteria; phylum Bacillota; class Clostridia; order Oscillospirales; family Oscillospiraceae; genus Vescimonas. The sequence goes on from JAFQTS010000012.1 coordinate 1,625, forward strand.
CATACCGAGACCGTGGGCCACAGCCGAAGCCTCAGCGAGAATCTTTTCCAGTTCCTCGGAAGAAAGAGCCGTGGCGCGGCTCTCCTCCCCTACGGCAGCGCCGGAGGGAATGAGCCCCGAGCAGGTCACATACCGCACGCCGAGAGAATGGACGAACCGCAGGGTTTCTGCGTAATCAGCGTTGACAGAGCAAAGAGGCGTGTTCACCGACACAATGAGCCCCGCCTCCACGGCGTTGCGGATGCCCCGCACCGTATCGTCAAAACCATCAGAACCTACAAGGGCGTTATGAATAGCGGGGTCAGCGCTGTAGAGTGTCACCTGCACGCTGTCGAGACTGGCCTCATAGAGGTCGTGGCACAGCTGGGGCGTCAGCAGCCGCCCATTGGTGTTGAGCCGCGTGACAAACCACGCCGCAGCCTCCACCAACTCCACCAAGTCCTCTCGCATGGTGGGCTCACCGCCTGTGAACGTCACCTGCGGAATATTGGCCTCGCGGAGCTTCGTAAGGAGAGTTTTCCACGCCTCTGTGGAAAGTTCCGCCACCTCGCCCATGGGCTGTCCTGCCGCGTAGCAGTGGAGGCATTTTTGGTTGCAGTGCCAGCAGCCGTCCTTGGTCATGGCGGAGACCATAATATCCATGCGGTGAGGCGCGGTCATCTCAGAGGCATATTCCCCCAAGGAGATAGGCTCTACCTCCGCCTCCGGCTCTTCGCCACGGGCAATGGCGGTGAGGGAGCGGAGCATCAAGTGCAAGTCCGCTGCCAGCACAGCGCGGCGTGTACGGGGATAGACCTTGTGGGTATCCTCGGCGGCATCTGCCAAAATCTGCTCCCACAGCTCCGTGCCAATCTCCTGTCCGTCGTACTGTTCCAAGCGGTACATGAGATTGCTGAGCATAATGGCCCAGCTTAAATTAAGGGGCACCAGCTGCGCGCCGTTTAAAAGCAGCAAAAAGGGTGCGCCCGGGGCATCTTCATGGGGCGGCAGCATATGGATACGCACCACGCCCGGCCCACGGGGGTCGAGGGTGATGTGCCGTACATTCGTCAGGTGCGCCTTGCGATAGCGCCCTTCACGAGCGGTCATAGCCTTCATAGAAAACTCCTTTCCCGAATGGTACATCGTTTGGGGAAATACTATCATATTGTGGTGCAAAACACAAGAAAAAACCCCGCCTCCTTCTAAGGAGACGGGGAAAATTTACTATTCATTCACATCGTAGAAAATACGCTCGCCCTCTTCGGCAAGACCCAGCAATTCACGAGCCAAGGCCTTAATGAAATTGGTGTCGTCCTTCTTCTCCAAGTCGGCCTTCAGGGCGTCATTTTCCGCCTGCTGCTCCGTAAGGGAGTCACTGAGCGCTGCCTCCTGTGCGCGGGCATCGGCAAGGTCTTGGTACACATTCACTACCTGCACCGCCAGCACCACAATGAGCACCGCCAGCACCATCAGCAGCAACGGCGAGGTCTTTCTGTGCTTTTTCGTTTTCGTGGTCTTAGCAGCCATTGTCTCTCCTTTCTCCGCAGGGGGTGTACACTTCATTTTACCCCAAGCAAAGAGAAAAGAAAAGCCCTTTTTTGTCGCCGACAGCCCTTTTTGGAGGATTTTCACCACAAAGACCACAGGTTTTGCCAACAAATGGCAAAGTGCCACCAAGGATGCGCACCATAAATCCCATATGGGACGCAAAAAGCGGGAAAAGAGCGCAAACCACAGCACCGCTCCCAAGGCCGCACCGCTGAGCATAAAAAGCCGCAGCTGCCCCTCTCCCAAACGAAGCCCCAGAAAAAGGGCCAGCACCGCCACCGCCACAACGAAGAGGCCGTCCAAGAGATGGGTCAGCACCTTATCGCGGCGGTCGAGAAGCCGCGCCGCGCGCAGCAGGTCATAGAGAAAAGCCGCCGCCGCGCCTAAAGCCACAGAGGAGAGCAAATCACGGAGCTGCGGGGCAACATAGTTCTCCATTTACCCGAACAGCCGCGAGAACATCCCCCGCCGCGGCTGGGCAGGCTCTTCGTAGTTGATGCCCTCGATGTGCCCGTCCACATGGAGTTCGCCGCCGTCCAAACTCAGCTTCCCAATGTGGAGATTGCTGCCTGTGACAATAAGCGTTCCTGCGCAGGTGGACATGATGATGCAGCCCTCATCGAACCGCTCCACATCCTCTACCCCCGCCACCGTCAGTTTCTCCCGCCCCTCCAGCGTCAGACGATGATACATCGCCCCGTTTTGCACCTCGTATGCCATAGGAAAACGCCCCCTCATACCATTTCAGTCGTTACTGATAGGTATGCGGGGGCGTATGACTTTAGAACTTAGGCGTTCTCAGAGAGATAGCGTGCCACAAACACGCCGCTGGCGCTGGCGTGGCTGAGGGAGTGGGTCACGCCGCTGCCGTCGCCGATGACGAACAGGTTCTTATGGCAGGTCTCCAGATGTTCATCCAGTGCCACTTCCATATTATAGAACTTCACCTCCACGCCGTAGAGGAGGGTCTCGTCGCTGGCAGTACCGGGTGCGATCTTGTCGAGGGCGTAGATCATCTCGATAATGCTGTCGAGGATACGCTTGGGGATCACCAGACTCAGATCACCGGGGGTCGCCGCCAAAGTGGGGGTCATGAAGCTCTTCTGCAGACGCTTCTCCGTAGAGCGCTGACCGCGAATGAGGTCGCCGAAGCGCTGGACGATAACGCCGCCGCCCAGCATATTGCTGAGACGGGCAATGCTCTCGCCGTAGCCGTTACTGTCACGGAAGGGCTCGGTAAAGTGCTTGGACACCAGCAGGGCGAAGTTGGTGTTGTCGGTGTGCATCTTGGGATCTTCGTAGCTGTGACCGTTGACGGTGACGATGCCGTTGGTGTTCTCATTGACCACCGCCCCCTTGGGGTTCATGCAGAAGGTGCGCACCTTATCCTGATACTTGCGGGTCTTATACACGATCTTGCTCTCGTACAGCTCGTCGGTAATGGGAGCAAAGACCTCGGCGGGCAGCTCCACGCGGACACCGATGTCCACGCGGTTGGAGCTGGTGGGGATCTTAAGATCGCTGCACACGCTCTCCATCCACTTGCTGCCGCTGCGGCCTACGGAGATGATGCACTTCTCGCAGGTAAATTCACCCTCTGCCGTCTCGACGATATAGCCGCTGTCGGTCTTTTTCAAAGAGCCCACAGGGGTGTTAAAATAGAACTCAATGTGATCCTTCAGGTCGTTATACAGGTTCTCAAGGACAGTATAGTTGATATCTGTGCCCAAGTGGCGGACAGAAGCATCCAGCAGGTGGAGGTTGTTCTGCAGGCACTTACGCTTGAAGGCGCTGCCTGCGGTGGTGTAGAGGCGAGTGCCCTCGCCGCCGTTTGCCATGTTGATCTCGTCCACATAGTGCATCAGCTCCAGCGCCTTATGCTTGCCGATGTACTCGTAGAGGGTGCCGCCGAACTCGTTGGTAATGTTGTATTTACCGTCGGAGAAAGCACCAGCGCCGCCAAAGCCGTTCATAATGGCGCAGGTCTTGCACTTGATGCAGGACTTGATCTTATCGCCGTCAATGGGGCACTTGCGCTTATGGAGGGGGTTGCCCGCCTCAAAGACGGCCACCTTCCACTCCGGCTGCAGCTTCTTCAGTTCATAGGCGGAGAAAATACCGCCGGGGCCGGCACCGATAATAATGACATCATACTGTTTCATTTTCATTCCATCTCCTTTTATTTTCAGCGGCACAGGAAGCTGTACCAGCCCTCGTTACTGTTGGTCTCCAAAATCTCCCAGCCTGCGCTGCGGAGCGCTGCCGCCACCTCTTCGGCCCGGTCATCAATAATGCCCGAGGTGAGGAAGTAGCCGCCTTCTTTGAGGTAGGGGCGCACCTCCGTGGACAGGGCGATGATCACATCTGCCACAATGTTGGCCACCACAATGTCGTAGCCGCCGCCCATCTCCCGCCGCAGCTGCTGATCGCTCAGCACATTGCCCCAGCGGACGGTGTAGGTGTCCTTGCCAATGCCGTTCAATGCGGCGTTTTCGTAGGCCACATCCACGCATTTATCGTCAATATCGCAGGCAAAGGCACTTTTTGCCCCCAAGCGCAGCGCGGCGATGGAGAGGATGCCGCTGCCGCAGCCCAAGTCCAGCACCTTTTCGCCGCCCTGCACCAGCTTGTCCAGCGTCCGCAGGCACAGGCGTGTAGTGGCGTGGCTGCCTGTACCGAAAGTGAGGCCGGGATTCAGCGTCACAGTCACGCGCCCCTTGGGATCGCACTTTTCCCACTGGGGGATCACCAGCAAGCGCTCACCAATTTCCATAGGCTTATAAAACTGCTGCCAGTTATTTTCCCAATCGCTGTCGGACACATTTTCCATGGTCAGCAGCATGGGGGCGTACTCGGGGTGCTGTTCTTTCGCCGCCGCCATGGCGATGCGGATGTTGGCAACGGTGTTGAGCCCCTCCTCGTCGGGTGCGAGGTAGAAGGTAATGCGGCTGACGCCCTTCTTCTGAGCCATCAAGTCCTCGTCTACATAGTCCCAATACTGGTGGTTATTCTCCAAGAAATCGTGGAAATCCGTTTCGTCCTCAATGATGAGCCCCTCCACTCCCTGCTGCTCCAGCAGGGCGGACATGGGCTCGATGCCCACGGGGGACGTATCCAAATGCAGCTCCAGCCAATCCATGGCCTATCCTCACTTTCCTACGCAAAATCGGGAGAAAATGGCCTCCACCAAGTCGTCCCGCACGTGTTTTCCTGTCAATTCGTTCAATGCCTCCATGGCCTGTTCCGTCTCCGTCAGCACCACATCGGGGGTCATATCATTCAAAAGGCTCTCCTCTGCCGCTTCCACGGCGCGGAGCGCCCGCTCCACGGCGGCAGCCTGCCGCGCGTTGGTGAGCATCTCCCCTGCGGCGGCGGGCGCGTCACTGTAAAGCCCCTCCAAAATTTCGCACAGGCCCTTGATGCCGCTGCCCTCTTTTGCACTGATGGGCACCACCATATCAAAGCGGCGGCGCAGTGCGTCAAGGTCGAGGCAGCAGGGCAAGTCGCTCTTATTCACTACCGCCACGGTATGACGGGCAGATTCACTCAAAGCGGCGGCCTCTTCATCCTCTTCATCCATAGGGGCAGAGCCGTCCAGCACCAAGAGGGCAAGGCTGGCCTTAGCCGCCGCGGCGCGGCTGCGCTCCACACCCAGCATTTCCACCGTGTCGTCACTATCACGCAGACCCGCCGTGTCGGTGAGCCGCAGCAGCACGCGGCCCAAGGGCAGCTTTTCCTCCACCGTGTCGCGGGTCGTGCCTGCAATATCGGTGACGATGGCCCGCTCATAGCCCAACAAGGCGTTCAAAAGAGAGGACTTGCCCACATTGGGCTTCCCCAACAGCACCGTGGGCACACCATTTTTTATCACCTGTCCACGGGAGAAGGACGCAAGAAGCTCCTCCAAGCGCACACGGCTGCGGCGCAGCGTGTCGAGAGATTCCCCCTTTTCCAAATCGGCGATGTCCTCGTCGGGATAGTCCACCACCGCGTAAAAGCGGCTTATGAGGGACAGCAAGTCCTCATAGACCCCCTCCACCGCACGGGAGAGGGTGCCCGAGAGCTGTGCCACAGCATGGCGTGCCGCCTCGGATGTCTCGGCATCAATAAGGTCCACCACTGCCTCGGCCTGCAAAAGGTCGAGCCGCCCGTTTAGGAAGGCGCGGCGGGTAAATTCGCCGCCTTCCGCCTGCCGTGCACCGGCGGCAAAGAGGGCTTGCAGCCCCGCGTTCAGCACCACGGGAGAACCGTGGGTGTGAATTTCGGCGCTCACCTCGCCTGTATAGCTGCCGCCCTCGGAAAAGAGGACGCACAAAGCGTGGTCAAGTGTCTCGCCGCTGCTGTCAAGAAGCTGACCCAGCACCATGGAGCGGCGTGTTTGCGCTGACATGGGGCGACCGTTTAGGGGGCGGAATACCCTGTCGAGAATCGCGGTGGTTTCCTCACCGGAGAGGCGCAGAATACCGATAGCAGATGGGCCTCGCGCCGTGGCGATGGCGGCAATGGTGTCGGACATAGGCATACCTCCCCAACATAATCTTCTCACAGTATAGCATAACCCTTTGAAAAGAGCAAGGGCAGGGGCAGAAACGCTGTCCACAAAAAACCCGTCGGTCAAAAGACCGACGGGAAAAGATTATTGATTTTTTTGCCGTTTCAAAATGCGGATATCATCGCCGAGACAGGGCAGGATCTCATACTCGCCCTCGATGCGGGAGAAGATCTGTGCCGTGTAGCGCTCATAGAGCTCGTCGGGGGAGAGATTGGTGCTGATAACGGTGCTCTTCCCTGCCGTGAGGCGGGTGTTGACGATGCGGTACAGGGCGCTTTGGACAAAGGCGGTGGTCAGCTCCGTGCCCAAATCGTCCATGATGAGCAGGTCGCAGCGGAGGAAACGCTCCACCGCGTCAGTATTGTCCTCCTCACCGCGGTGGAAATACTCGTTCTCCATCACGCGGAAAATGGCGGCGGCGGTATCGTAGACCACGCTGAAGCCCCGCTCCGTCACCTCGCGGGCGATGCAGGCGGAGAGGAAGGTCTTTCCCGTGCCCGTAGCACCCGTCAGCAGCAGGCTGCCGCCCTTTTTCTCAAAATGGCGGGCAAAGTTGCTGCACGTCTCAAAAATATGCTCCATATGCTCTCGGGGAGAGCGGCCGATACGCTCGTTGACGCGGGTGGGATACCATTCCAGAGAGAAGGTGTCGAAGCTCTGGTTGCCCAAATCGAGAAGCTGGGACAGCTCCTTCTTCTGCTGGGCGTTATAGTACTTTTGCAGGCAGGTGCAGACCTTGTCGCCGCAAAAACCGCTGTCGTTACACTTGTCGCAGGCGGCCTTTTCCTCCAAGTAGTCCATAGGATAGCCCATGGACAGCAGGAGTTCAGCACGCTGGCGCTGCAGCTCCAGATTTTCGTCCTGAATCACGCGGATGGCAGGCAGGGGATCAGTGCCACGCTGCAACGCCCCTGCGATAATTTTGGACATGGTGCTGCGCAGCTGTTGCTCAATGTCCTGCAGCCGCGGCTCTGCGCGATAGAGGTTCTCCCGTCGGCGGGCGAACTCCTCTGCGCGGCGCTGCTTGTCCGCTTCCATGCGGGCGATGGCGCGGCGCATAATTTTTCCGTCGTATGCCATGGGTGACCTCCTTTCTATTTCTTCATGTATCGAAGCATCCAATCCGCGCCGTCACGCTGGGATTGTGCCTCGGGTTTCTTGGCAGAGGGATGGCTGCGAGGCGCTGTGCGCTGTTCGCCGCTCTTGACCTCCTCCACCGTGTGCCAGCCGTTTTCATGCCAGCGGCGGAGGATGCCGTTTAAGTATCGCCAGTTCATCTCTTTCTTGTGGAACACCGTCTTATCATAGGCCAGCGCCACCGTCTCGGGAGAGAAGCCCTGCTCCCACCACTGCTGGAGATAGTGCAGCTCACTGTCCACAGGGGGACGGTCGTGAATGTTCAAAACGCGCAGATAGGCGGCGGCTTTTTCCTGCTTTTGGGCAAGGCTGCGGAGATAGCGGTCGGCGCTCTCCTGATCGGAGATGCCCATCCGCGCCCAGAGGCAGCCCTCTTTCTCGATCTGCCGCATGGTGGGGCGGCGACCCTCTCCAAAACGGCGGGTGGTGCGCTCTGTGCAGTGGCAGACAAGGAGATAAATGACGTCCGCAGGCAGCCCCATGTCGTCATAGAGTCCTGCCAGCAGCTGTAAGTCGGCGGTTTTCATCCGTTTGCCCAGCACCTGCTCCACTTGGGACACCAACACTGAGAAGGTTCGATCCGTTTCCAGCATATCCGACAGCTCATCGGCGCTATACTGGGGGTGGTCATCGCTGGGGGCAATGGGCGGCGCTTTGGGAGCGGAGAGAAGTCCTGCCTCCTGCAAGGCACGCTCGGCGGCGGCAAGCTGCAGGGCGGAAAAGCCCAACCGCTGCCGCAATTCCTCGGGGGAAGCGCCCCGATTCAGCCGCTGCAAAAGGAGGAAAAGGAGCGCCGCTTCGCCGTTACGGGTGTCAATGAGCATATCTGCCTGCTTTGCCGACAACACGACGCTCTTTTCCTCGCCCCGTATAATATATCCTGCCATACTGCGCCCCTCCTTCCGTAAAATTGTCGATAGGTGTCCCTATCTTACCACAAAAAACGAGGCGGCGTAAAGGGGGTAGAGAGTTTTTTACAAATTTCACTCTGCCCCTTTTCTCTGTATGAAAATTGTGGTATACTCTAATCTGTATAGCTATCTTTAGATGGCAAGAAATGAAACAATAGGAGGAAAAGGACATGGCAAATCGCGTGACAATGGGCATCTGCGGACAGGATTATACACTGGTGGCCGACGAGAATGCCTCCTATATGGAAAAAGTGGGCGCAATGGTGGACAAGAAGATGCGTGAGCTGATGGACACCGCCCATGTCAGCCGCAGCGATGCGGCGGTGCTGGCAGCCATCAATCTGGCTGACGAGCTGCTGAAGAATCAGGAGGCCAGCGAGAATCTGCGCCGCCAGCTGAAGACGTACCTGGACGAGGCCACCGCCGCCAAGAACGAGGCCAGCGACCTCAAGCGTCAGCTGTTCAAGTATCAGCAGCGGGGAGATCGCCGCTGATGACGGAGCTGCTGTGCCCTGCGGGAAGCCGTGAATCCCTGATCGCCGCCGTGCAGTGCGGCGCGGACGCGGTATATATGGGCTTTGGCGCCTTTAACGCCCGACGCAACGCAAAGAATTTCACCGACGAGGAATACGCAGAAGCGGTGCGCTATTGCCATGAGCGGGGCGTGAAGGTGTTCCTCACCTTAAATACGCTGCTGACGGATCGGGAATTGGGAGAAGCGGCCAATGTGCTGCGCCGCGCCAGCGCCATGGGCGTGGATGCGGTGCTGGTGCAGGACTGGGGCGTGCTGACCCTCTCCCAAGCGGTCGTTCCCGATCTGCCTATCCATGCCAGCACGCAGATGAGTCTCCATACCTTAGGCGGTGCCAATTACGCCGCCCAGTTGGGTATGGAGCGCGTTGTGCTGTCCAGAGAGCTGTCGAAAGGGGAAATTGCGGAGATCTGCCGCCAGTGTCCCGCGGAGATCGAGACCTTTATCCACGGGGCGCTGTGTATGTGCTATTCGGGTCAGTGTACCATGAGTGCCCTCATCGGCCAGCGCAGCGGCAACCGCGGCGCTTGTGCTCAGCCCTGCCGCCTGCCCTACGGCGTGAACACCCCCTGTCGCGGCGACCATCCCCTCAGCTTGAAAGATGCCAACTTAGCCGCCTACGCGGTGGAGATGGAGGAGATGGGGGTGGACTGCCTCAAGTTGGAGGGTCGCATGAAGCGCCCCGAGTATGTGGCGGTCATTACCTATATATATCGTAAGCTCTTGGACGAGCGCCGCGGCCCTACGGCGGAGGAGAGTGCCGCCTTGGAGCAGGCTTTTTCCCGCAGCGGCTTTACCCAAGGCTACTATTTGGGCAAAAAAGGCCCTCAGATGTTCGGCACGCGGCCTGAGAACGCCCCCGAGCCGAAAGAGCTGTTCGCGTGGGCACGGTCTCTTTATGAAAAAGAGGATCGCCGCACAGTGAACATCACCATGGCGGCGACGCTCCGCGCCGATACGGCGGCAGCGCTGACGGTCAGTGATGGAGAACATACGGTGACGGTGACGGGTGCTGTCCCCGAGGCGGCGCGAAACCGCGCCTTGACAGCGGAAGAAGTTGCCCAGCGCTTGAAGAAAACAGGCGGCACGGCCTATCGCTGTGACGAGGTAACGGTGACGCTGGACGAGGGCTTGATGCTGAGTGCAGGCGTGCTGAACGGCCTGCGCCGCGAGGCATTGGAGCAGCTTTCCGCTGTCCGCACCGCGCCCCCTGCCCGCCGTGAATGCCCCACCCCCGAGCTGCCTCCTCTGACGGATGCGCCCTACACAGGCGCGCCTGCCTTGACGGTGTCCATCGCCCGTCCTCAGCAGCTGACGGCAGAGCTGGTGGCAGAAAACCCCGAGATCATCTATATCCCGCTGGAACTTTTAAATAAGGTAGACCTGACCCCCTATGTGGGCAAGACGAAGTTCTGCGCCGTGCTGCCCCGCATCTTCCGCACCAAGGATGAGGCATATTTCCGCGAGGTGCTTCAAAAGACCGAGGGCTTGGATGCCGTTGCCGTGGGTAACTTGGGCCATCTCCCCGTTGTGGCGGGCTTGGGTTTGGAGATCCGCGGCGATTTTGGCATGAATGTGTTTAACTCCCGCACGTTATCCTTTATGAAGGATCACGGTTTCGCTGCGGCGACGGTTTCTTTCGAGCTGCGCCATCAGCAGGTGCGGGATCTTAGGAAATACATCCCCTGCGAGGCCATCGTCTATGGTCGATTGCCCTTGATGGTGACGGAGAACTGTCCCACAGGCAACGCGGGGAATTGCCGCGGCGACAAGCGCTTGTGCGAAGGGGAGAACTATCTCTCCGACCGCACGGGGGCGAAGTTCCCTCTTATGGGACAGTATGGCTGCCGCAGTGAAATTGAGAATAGCCTGCCCATGTTTTTGGCAGATAAGGACGAGTGGAAGGGCTGCGGCCTGCGCTGGGCGCGGCTGCGGTTCACCACGGAGAGTCCCGAGGCGTGTGTGGCCCTGCTGCGGGAATACCGCAAGGAGAAGCCCGCCTTCCACGGAGAATTTACGAGAGGATTGTTCTACCGCGGGGTAGAATAAAGGAAGAAAGTATGGAACTGAAGATCAAAGCCCTGTCTCCCAAGATCGGAAACGAGATCCCCGCCCCCCACTTTGCTACGGTGGGCAGCGCCGCCATGGATCTGTGCGCTTGTATTGATGGCGATGTAAGCATCGCCGCAGGTGCGCGGGCCATCATTCCCACGGGCCTTGCCATCGCCCTGCCCAGTGCTGACTTTGTGGCCCTTATCTGTGCCCGCAGCGGCCTTGCCAGCAAGTTCGGCATCACCATGGCCAACGGCGTGGGCGTCATCGACAGCGATTATCGCGGCGAGCTCCGTGTGGCGCTGTTTAATTCTTCCGACAGCGACTATACCATCCATGACGGCGACCGTATCGCCCAGCTGATGGTGCTGCCTGTGGTGCAGCCTTCTTTGCAGTTCGTGGAGGAACTGGACGAGACGGCGCGCGGCTGCGGCGGCTTTGGCTCTACAGGCAGGTGAGCAGCGGTGAGCAAGATCATTTTAGGTTCGGGCTCGCCCCGCCGCCGTGAGCTGCTGGCAAAGATCGGCATTACGGAATTTGCCGTATCCACCCCCGAGGTGGAAGAGAGTTATCCCGAGGGTCTCTCCCCTGCCCAGATCGTGTGCCACCTCTCTGCCATCAAGTCCCGCGCCATTGAAAGCGGTGCAGAGGACATCGTCATCACCGCCGACACCATGGTGTTTTTGGATGATAAGCGGTTGGGTAAACCTGCCGATGAAGCGGATGCCCTTCGTATGCTGACGGCCTTGCAGGGGCGGCAGCATACGGTGTGTACGGGCGTAACGGTGCGCCGCGGCGCAGAGGTGCTGACGGAGGCGGAGGAGACGGCGGTCTTTTTCCGCGAGGCAACAAAAGAGGAGCTTCTCTCCTATATCCGCAGCGGTGAGCCTATGGATAAGGCGGGCAGCTACGGCATCCAAGGCTTGGGCTCGCTACTGGTGGAGAAGATCGACGGCGATTTCTTCAATGTGATGGGTCTTCCCCTGCTGCGGCTGTCCCGCATGCTGGCAAACTTTGGTGTAAAACTCCTTTAATTTTTCTCCCTGAAAGAAAGGGCTATTTATGAAACGATTTTTCTCAAAACACGGCCTTTTGCTGCTGGCGGCGATCACGACGGTGATGGTGATCATGTGCATCATTGCTGCCGTCAGCTCCGGCACGCCTTTTTTGCGGAATGCGGCGGGGATGATCGCCTCGCCTTTCCGCGCCGCAGGCAGCGCCGTTGCCGGATGGGCGGCAGATGTAGAGGCCCATTTTGACGATGTGGAGATGCTGCAGGGGGAGAACGACGAGCTGCGCCGCTATGTGGCGGAGCTGGAGGAACAGCTGCGGCAAGCCCAGACGGCCATGGAGGAGAACGAGCGTCTCCGTGAGGCGCTGGGGCTTAAAAACGAGTATCCCGACTATGAATTGACAGAGGCTGCCGTTACGGAGCGCTCCGTCAGTAACTGGTACTCGGAGCTGACCCTTAACCGCGGCACGAAGCAGGGCGTGGAGATCGGTCAGTGCGTAACGGATGAATACGGCAATCTGGTGGGTGTTATCACCGATGCCGGCTACAACTGGAGCCGTGTCACCACGTTGCTGGATACGGACAGTGCCATTGGCGCTACGGTGTTCCGCACCGGTGATGTGGCGGTGGCGGAGGGCCGGCTGGATCTGATGGAGGACGGCTGCCTTGCGCTGAATTATCTCACCGACCCCGACAGCTTGATCGTGGGCGATCAGGTCGTGACCTCCGGACTTGGGGGCTATCTCCCCGGAGGACTGGTCATCGGCGCGGTGCGGGAGGTGCGCATTGACGATGGCGGCGTGAACCGCTACGCGGTGGTAAAGGCGAAAGTGACGCCGAAAGAGCTGGTGCAGGTGTTCGTCATCCGCGATTTCGACGGCGAACAGTGAGGGTAGCGGGATGACAAGAAGACTCATTGCGATCCGCTGGTCGTTTTTCACCGCTGCCACGCTGTTGGTGCTGTTTTTTCAGTCTCAGCTCCTCAGCCGCATTACTATCTGGGGCGTCAGCCCTGTGATCATTGTGTGCATGGCGGCGATCGCGGCAACGCTGGAGCCACCGCGCCATGCGGCGGTGTTTGCCTTGCTGCTGGGCGCTGTGGCCGATACGCTGTTCCCTGCGCCGGTGGCCTGTTTCTATGTGCTGGTATGCACGGTGGTCGCCGGACTTTCGGTGCTGGTGGCACGGCATCTGGTGGTCCCTGGTATCCGCTGCGCGCTGGTGTGCTGTTTTGGTGCGCTGTTGCTGGGAAGCGCCGTCTGCGCCGTTGTGATGCTCCATCGGGGCGCACCCCTTTCTGCGGTGCTGAGCCTGGGGCTGCGGGAGACGATCGTGTCCCTACCCTTTGCCCTTGTGCTGATCTATCCCGCTTTTGCCCATATCCATACTATTACAACGCCGCGATAAGGGCGTATTTCTCTGCTGAAAAGGAGGCTTTGTCAAATGGCGCAGAATCAAAAACTGTTTCGTCGTCGTCTCGCCGTTTTGGCAGGTCTTGGCGGTGTGGCGCTGCTGGCGTTTTTGATCGCCCTCTACAGTGCCCAAGTGGTCAACGGCGGGGAATACCGGGCCAAATCTATTGCTTCCAATGCCACATGGCAGACGGTGGATGCCAGCCGCGGCATTATCACAGATCGAAATGGTAAGGTGCTGGTGAGCAATCGGCTGACCTACACCTTGACGCTGGATAAAACCGGCTTTGCAGACAACGAGGCCCTCAATGGTGCTATTGATCGCCTTGTCCGCCTCTGTCAGGAGACCGACACGGTGTGGGAGGATACCCTGCCGCTGAGCCGCGACATGACGCCGGTGCTGTATCTTTCCTCTTACAGCAGCGATGACTTCATGATGTTTTTGGAAAAAAATGGAATCTCCAAGACGCTGACGGCAGCGCAGATGCTGGCGGCGCTGCGGGAGCTTTTTGAGATCGACAGCAGGTATAGCGACACACAGGCGCGGCTCATTGCCGGTGTGCGGTATGAGCTGGACGGGCGCAGCAGCTATGTATTCGCGGAGGATGTACCCGGAGAGATGATCGCACAGATCACCGACGGAAATTTCCTCGGCGTGACCACCGGTGTCTCTTCCTCTCGTGTATATAACACCGAATACGCTGCCCATATCCTTGGACGCATTACCCGCATTTATGAAGAGGATTGGGATGACTATAAAGATCTTGGCTACTCTATGGATGCGTTGGTAGGGGAAAGCGGAGTAGAAAAAGCCTTTGAACCCTACCTGCGGGGCATCGACGGAACGCGTATTATTACCACCGATGGAAACGGAAAGATCACCGGAGAACTCTACACCAAGGAGCCACAGCCGGGCAACACGGTGGCGCTGACTCTGGATATCGATCTGCAGGAAGTAACGGAAAAGGCGCTGGCGGCCACCGTGGAGAGTATGATCGACGAGGACAGCTTCCAGCGCGGCGCAGCTGCGGTGGTGATGAAGGTGGGCAGCGGCGAGATGCTGGCCTCTGCCTCCTACCCTACCTATGACCTGTCCAAATTCTCTGAAAACTATGAAGCGCTGCTTTCCGACGAGCGGCTTCCCATGTTTAACCGTGCCACCGACGGCACCTATGCACCGGGCTCTACCTTTAAGATGTGCACCGCTGTGGCGGCGCTGGAGACGGGGATCATTACCCCCTCCACCACCATTCGCGACGAGGGCATCTATAAATACTACAAAGATCCTCAGCCTCGCTGCTGGGTCTGGGCCAACGGCTACACCCATGGTCGCATCAATGTCAGTCAAGCCATTACTGACTCGTGCAACTATTTCTTCTATGAGGTGGGCCGCCTAACGGGACAGGAGGCCATCAACGACTATGCCCTGCAGTTCGGCCTTGGCAAGAACAGCGGCATCGAGATCGGGGACAGTGCCGGCGCGCTGGCATCGGAGGAATATGCCGAGAGTCGTGATTTGGAGTGGTCTGCCGGTCAGACGCTTACGGCGGCCATCGGACAGAGCTACAATCTGTTTACCCCCTTACAGCTGGCAAACTATACTGCTACACTGGTGGGCGACGGCGAGTACTATACGCCTCATCTTCTCAAGTCGGTGAAGAGCTATGACAATGAAAAGCTCATCTATGTCTATGACGAGGATGCCGATCATGTGGTGGCCATGTCGGAGGAGACGAAGGCGGCGGTCACGAAAGGCATGCACGATCTGACTACCGGTTCTCTGTGGGGTGTCTTTGAGGATTGTGTGGTGTCGGCGGGAGCAAAGACGGGCTCTGCCCAGGTGGGTACCGATATTGCCAACGGTGTCTTCGTCTGCTATGCCCCCTATGAGAACCCTGAGATTGCCGTAGCCATCGTCATTGAAAAGGGCGGCGCAGGCGCAGCTCTTGCCTCCACGGCAGTGGAGATCGTGAACGCCTATTTCTCCGATATGGGAAATCGCGGAGAGATCGTCGCAGAAAATATGTTACTGAAATAAGAGGTCGCTATGCCTGTTTTTAATTCGCGGAACGAAAAATATAAAGCGCCCTTCGGCGCAGTCACCTGCGGCACGGAGATACGCTTTTTTGTAGAAGCTGAGGCGGAATTCGTTGCTTGCACCCTGCGGTGCTACCATGAATTTGCCGACAAGTGGGCGGAGACGGCACTTCTCCCCTGCTCCGGTGGCTTTGAAGGGATCTATGCTGCTCCTGCAGAGGGAGAACTGGTATGGTATACCTTCTGTCTGCGCCGCAAGGACGGCAGCAGCGTGTACTTCGGCAAAAACGGCTGCGGCGGCGAGGATCGTACCCCTTGGCAGCTGACAGTCTATGAGGAGACCCATACCCCCCGGTGGTTTGGTGATGGCGTGACCTATCAGATCTTCCCTGATCGCTTCTGCCGCACCGCGCCGCCCCGTGTGGAGGGCTTGCTGGGTGAGCGGCGGGCTCATATGGACTGGAATGAGTCTCCTGTGATCGGTGCCGACCCCGAGACGGGTCGCTGGAACAGCGATTTCTTCGGCGGCAATCTCAAGGGCATCACCTCCAAGCTGGACTATCTCGCCTCCCTCCATGTAAAGACCCTCTATCTCAACCCCATCTTCGAGGCGGCCTCCAACCACCGTTACGACACGGCGGACTACTGCGCCATCGACCCGCTGCTGGGTACGGAGGAGGATTTCGCCGAATTGTGCCGCGAGGCGGAGAAACGGGGCATCCGTGTGATGCTGGACGGCGTATTTAACCACACCGGCGACGACAGCCGCTACTTTAACCGCGCCGGCTACTATGAGACGGTGGGCGCCTATCAATCCCCCAACTCCCCCTATTATCCGTGGTACGGCTTCTCCCAATGGCCGGAAGAGTATGACGGCTGGTGGGGCATTAAGACGCTGCCTGCGGTAAATGAGAATAACCCCCAGTATCGTGACTTTATCATTACCGGCGAGCGGAGCGTCATTCGCCGCTGGCTGCGGCTGGGCGCTTCCGGCTGGCGGCTGGACGTGGCGGACGAGCTGCCTGATGACTTTATCGTGGACATTCGCCGCGTGATGGAAGAGGAAAAAACCGACGCCTTCCTGCTGGGCGAAGTGTGGGAGGATGGCAGCAATAAGATTGCCTACTCCAAGCGCCGTCGCTACCTGCTGGGGCATGAGACCCACGGCTTGATGAACTACCCCCTCCGTACGGCGACCCTCCACTATCTCCGCGGCGGCAGAGCCGAGGATTTCCGCGAAGCTATGGAGACCATGCGGGAGAATTATCCCAAACCCGCGTTTTACAGCGGCTTGAACATCCTCGGCACCCACGACACACCCCGTATTCTCACAGCGCTGGGAGAGGATGGCGTGCCCTCGGATAAGCTGGATCGCGCCGCCTACCGCCTCTCCCCCGAGCGGCTGGAGCTGGCTGTGGCGCGGCTGAAAATGGCAGCCATGCTGCTGTACGCTTTCCCCGGCTCTCCTACCCTCTACTACGGCGATGAGGCAGGCATGGAGGGTTTTGAAGACCCCATGAACCGCCGCACCTTCCCTTGGGGACGGGAAAACCAGGAGCTGCAGACCCTGTTCAAAGCCTTGGGCGCTCTCCGTGAGGCGCGCCCCTCCCTGCGACAGGGCGACATCCGCTACATCGGCGCAGAGGGGGCGATCCTCGTCTTTGAGCGCACGCTGGACGGTGAACGGACAGTGATCGCCTTGAACGCCGGCGACACGGAATGGGAGATCGAACTGCCCTGGGAGACTGCTTTTGCCAAGGAACTGCTCTCCTTCCAGCACTTCTGGGCGCGGGACGGCAGAATTCGCCTCTCCCTCCCGCCGAGAAGCGGCGTGATCCTCGGATAACGGAATACGATTGCAAGAGCGATGTTTCACGTGAAACATCGCTCTTGTTGTTTTTTCTTGTGTGTTTCACGTGAAACAAAATTGCGGGAAAGAAAAAGTAACTATTGAAACTGAAATGTTTTGTGGTATACTTATTCTGATATAGACTGTGTATCTCTGAAAGAGAAAGAACACGAGAAAGAGCGAGGAAACTGACGTGGCAAAGATCGTGGCAATCGTAAATCAGAAGGGCGGCGTAGGCAAAACCACTACTTGCGTGAATTTGGCGGCTGCGCTGCACCAGCAGGGCAAGCGGGTTTTGCTGTGCGACTTCGACCCCCAAGCCAATGCCACCTCCGGCATGGGCGTGGACAAGACTACCTCCAACGGCGTGTATGATGTGGTCATCAACGGCGTGGACACGGAGAAGGTCATCGTCACCACCCCCTACGGCGACGTGCTGCCCAGCAGCAAAGCGCTGGCAGGTGCCGGCGTGGAGATGATTGAGCTGCCGGGCCGTCAGTTCCTGCTGAAGAAGGCTTTGGCACAGGTGGCGGATCGCTACGATTTTATCTTCATCGACTGCCCGCCCTCTCTGGAGCTGCTGACGCTGAATGCCCTGTGCGCCGCCCATACGCTGCTGGTGCCGGTGCAGGGTGAGTATTTCGCGCTGGAGGGCTTGTCCGATTTGATGAGCACCGTCCGCGCTGTGCGCCGCTCTATGAATCCCGAATTGCAGATCGAGGGCGTGCTGCTGACCATGTTTGACGGCAGAATGAACCTGAGTATTCAGGTGGCGCAGGAGATCAAGCGGTTCTTCCCCGGCAAGGTGTACGCCACCGCCATCCCCCGCAACGTGCGCCTCAGCGAGGCGCCCAGCCACGGAAAGCCCATCTGCGCCTACGATCGGCTCTGCCGCGGCGCCGAGGCCTATGATGCGCTGGCAAAGGAATTTTTGAAAAAAACCCCTGAAAGGAACGATAGAGTATGGCAGGAACAAAAGGTTTAGGTAAGGGCTTAGGTGCGCTGTTGGGAGATGATTTTCTCGACACTGCCGCCGAGGCCAAGGGTACCCTTACCCTCCCCCTCTCCCAGGTGGAGAGCTGCGCCTCCCAGCCCCGCAAGAACTTTGACCCCGATGCGCTGGCAGATCTGGCAGACTCCATCGCCCAGCACGGTATCATCCAGCCCTTGACGGTGCGCCGTCTCCAGTCGGGCTACTATCAGATCATCGCCGGTGAGCGCCGCTGGCGCGCCGCCCGCATGGCGGGTTTGTCGGAAGTCCCCGCCGTGGTCATCGAGGCCGATGACCGCAAGGCTATGGAACTGGCCATGATCGAGAATCTCCAACGCGAGGACTTGAATCCCATGGAAGAAGCGGAAGGCTATCAAGTGCTGATGGAGCAGTACGGCATGACACAGGAGGAGACGGCCCAGCGCGTGGGCAAGTCCCGTCCCGCCGTTGCCAACGCCCTGCGTTTGCTGAAGCTGTGCGGCGATGTGCGCAAGCTGGTGGAGGACGGCAAGCTCTCCGGCGGTCACGGCCGCGCGCTGGTGACCTTAAGCGACAAGCAGCAGAAAGAGGCGGCCGCCGCCATCGTCAAGAGCGACCTCTCCGTCCGTCAGACGGAGCTGCTGGTAAAGAAGCTCACCACCGAGAAAAAGGAAAAAATTGCCAAAAAAGAGGGCGAGGTGGACTACGCCGCCGAAGCTGCCAAGGAGCTGACCACCCGCTTGGGCCGTCCCTGTAAGATCGTGACAGGCCGCAAGAAAGGCCGCATTGAGCTGGAATACTACGGCGTGGACGATCTCAATGAGCTGCTGGATGCCCTCCACAAGCTGAAGAAGTAAGAAAACAATATTATTTGACATAGAGGTGTATAACAATGCTTGATATTCGTTTTGTTCGTGAAAACCCCGAGCTGGTAAAGGAAAATATCCGCAAGAAGTTCCAGGATGGCAAGCTGCCTCTGGTAGACGAGGCCATCGCTCTCGACGCTGAGAAGCGCGCTGCTTTGAATGAGGCTGAGGCACTGAAGGCCGAGCGCAACAAGATCTCCAAGGCCAACGGCCCTCTCTTCGGTCAGCTGAAGAAGTGCACCGACGAGGCAGAGAAGGCTGAGATTCAGGCCAAGATCGACGCCAACAACGAGGCCGTCAAGGCCAACGCTGCCCGCCTTGCACAGGCCGAGGCCAAGCAGGCACAGGCAGGCGAGGCACTGGACAAGATCATGATGACCCTGCCCCAGATGATCGATCCTTCCGTCCCTGTGGGCCCCGATGACAGCCACAATGTAGAGGTGGAGCGCTTCGGCGAGGCAAAGGTCGCTGAGTTTGACATCCCCTACCACACCGAGATCATGGAGCGCTTCGACGGTATCGACATGGATTCCGCCGGCCGCGTCTCCGGTAACGGCTTCTACTATCTCATGGGTGACATCGCCCGTCTCCACTCCGCTATGACCGCCTATGCCCGCGACTTCAT
>JAFQTS010000013.1 GCA_017408915.1 Oscillospiraceae bacterium
AACATCTGCGAGGGCCACATGGACAAGGAGCAGTATTCCTTCTGCTGGATCGTGGACTTCCCCATGTACGAGATCGGCGAGGAGAGCGGCGAGCTGGAGTTCTGCCACAATCCCTTCTCCATGCCCAACGGCGGTTTGGAGATCTTGGAGAAGGCTCAGCGCGGCGAGGTGGATCCCCTCACCATCAACGCCTTCCAGTACGACTTGGTCTGTAACGGCGTGGAGCTCAGCTCCGGCGCTGTCCGTAACCACGATCCCGAGATCATGATCAAGGCCTTTGAGCTGGTGCGTCTGGGCGAGGAGGACGTGAAGAAGAAGTTCCCCGCCATGTACAACGCCTTTACTTACGGCGCACCTCCCCATGCCGGTATCGCCCCCGGTGTTGACCGCATGGTCATGCTGCTGGCCGGCGAGAGCTCCATCCGTGAGATCATCCCCTTCCCCATGAACAAGAACGCACAGGATATTATGATGTCCGCTCCTTCTGCCGTGGAGCAGAAGCAGCTGGATGAGCTGCACATCGCCATCGTGGGCGTGGAAGAGGAATAAAAGTTAGGGAGGCATTTCCCTATGGAAACGCGTAAACTATATTATGAGGACGCCTTTCTGCGTTCTTTTGAGGCCACCGTCCTCTCCTGTGAGGAGAGCAAGGGAGGCTTCGCCGTGGTGCTGGATGCCACCGCCTTCTATCCCGAGGGCGGCGGTCAGCCCTGTGACTTCGGCGTGCTGGGCGGTGCTGCGGTGAAGGATGTCCGCGAAAAGGGCGGCATCATCACCCACACTTGCGATAAGTCTTTGGCGGTGGGCGACACCGTCCACGGCGAGATCGACTGGGCGCGGCGCTTCGACCATATGCAGCAGCATTCCGGCGAGCATATCGTCTCCGGTATGCTTTGCAGTGCCTACCACTGCGACAATGTGGGCTTCCACATGGGCGCAGATAAGGTGGTCATCGATTATAATGCCGACATTCCTTGGGAGGGTGTGCTGGCCATCGAGGCCAAGGCCAACCAGTACCTGTGGGAGAACCACCCCTTCTGCGAGACTTGGTACGAGGGTGCGGCCTTGGAGGCGGTGGAGTACCGCTCCAAGAAGCCTTTGGAGGGCGCGGTGCGTATTACCGAGTTCCCCGATGCTGACCGTTGCGCCTGCTGCGGCACCCATGTGGCCTTAAGCGGACAGGTGGGCCTTTTGAAGTTCATCGGTCATCAGAAGTTCCGTGATGGCGTGCGCCTTGAGCTGCTGTGCGGCAAGCGGGCGCTGGATTACCTCGCCCTCAACCAGCAGCAGAATCAAGCGGTGGCACAGGCGCTGAGCGTCAAGGTTGGTAAGACTTTTGAAGCGGTGCAGCGCGTGCAGAATGAACTGCTTAGCGTGAAGCAGGGCTATGCCGCCCTGCAGGAGCAGTCTTTTGCCGCCATCGCCGAGAAATATGACGGCTGCGGCGATACGGTGCTGTTCCACGAGAAAATGGACAGCGACAGTGTGCGCCGCCTGTGCGACATGGTGGCTGCCCGCTGCGGCGGGCGCTGCGCCGTGTTTGCAGGGGAAGATGGTGCCTATACCTACGCCGTCATCCACGCAGGGCAGGATATCCGCGACTTTATTAAGCAGATGAACGCCGCCCTCAATGGTCGCGGCGGCGGTCGCGACGGCTTTGCCCAAGGTAGTGTCTCCTGCAGTGCAGAGGAGATCAGCCAGTATTTCGGAGGTGTGCAATGAGCGGAAGAAGAGCAAATCGTCGCCGCAGCCCCCTTGTGCCCATTTTGCTGGTCTTGGTGGCGCTGGCCCTTGTGATTTGGGGCATCGTGTGGCTTGCCGGCGATGTGACCGGTCATGTGGAGCCCCCTGTGGTGGATGACCCTGTGGTGGACGATCCTGTACCTCCCGATGACGAGATCAAGGACGACGAGGAGGAGCCGGAGGTGCCCGAGGAGCCCTATATCGACGAAAACGGCATGCTGCAGTTCTCTACGGTAGGCCGCTATGTGCAAGCCGACAGCTATCAAGGCGGCGCAGCGCCTCCTTGGAATCTGCTGCTGGTGAACGATTGGAATCCCCTGCCTGCGGGCTATGATGATGACATCGAGTTCGTCAGCGTGGGCAGCAACAACGATGTCTTTGACAGCCGCGCCGCCGATGCCTTGATGCAGATGGTGGAGGCGGGCAGCGCTTATGATATCGCCTGTGTCAGCGGCTATCGCAGTGCCGACACTCAGGATTATCTCTACTGGCGCAAGGTGCAGCAGTACCGCGATCAGGGCTACAGCGAATATGACGCCCAGCTCACCGGCGGTACAGTGGTGAAGCGCCCCGGCTACAGTGAGCATAACTGCGGCCTCGCCATGGACTTGGGCGGCAGCGGCAACTACTCGCTGAATACCGACTTTGAAGAGACCGAGGCCTTCGCCTGGCTCATTGAGCACTGCGCCGACTATGGCTTTATCCTCCGTTTCCCCGAGGGGAAGGAGGACATCACCGGCGTCATCTATGAGCCGTGGCACTATCGCTATGTTGGCACAGAGGCTGCCAAGTATATTATGGAAAACGACCTCTGCTTAGAGGAATATCTGGAACTGATGAAGAAATAAAAAGAAAGAAGGAACTTAGCCATGATCATCCCTGTTGAAACTTCTGCCCGTCACATCCATCTGAGCCAGGAGCACGTGGAGGCTCTCTTCGGCGCAGGTCATCAGCTGACTCCCCGCAAGGAGCTGAGCCAGCCCGGTCAGTACGCCTGCGTGGAGCGCTGCACCATCGTCGGCCCCAAGCGTTCTCTGGAGAACGTGTCCGTTCTGGGCCCCACCCGCAGCGCCTCCCAGATCGAGCTGAGCCTGACCGACGCCCGCTCCATCGGCGTGGACGCTCCCGTCCGTGAGAGCGGCGACATCGCCGGCAGCGGCGCTTGCAAGCTGGTGGGCCCCGCCGGTGAGGTGGAGCTCAGTGAGGGCGTGCTGGTTGCCAAGGCTCACATCCATATGCAGACCCAGGAAGCCGCTGCCGCCGGTTACACCGACAAGCAGCGCGTGTCCGTGGCCTTCGGCAGCAACGGTCGCAAGATCGTGCTGGAGGACGTGGTGGTGCGTACCGGCGATAACTACGCTCTGGCTATGCACATCGACACTGACGAGTCCAACGCCGCAGGCGGCGCCGTCAAGGAAGGCGAGATCCTGTAAAACAGCATAAAAAAGGCGAGGGATTTTCCCTCGCCTTTTTCCTATCCAAGTAGCCCCGTGATATCCTCTACCGACAGTCCCCTTTGCAAAGCGAGGGAGATGCCGTAGCCGATGAGACGGCTCAACTCCCGCACCTTGCCGTCAATGTCCCGCGGCGTGAGGAAGAGGGTCTCCTCCCGTTTTTGCGCCCCTAAATGAGCGGCCTCGATGACAGTGGGAACGCCCATGGCGATGACGGGCACGCCCAGCGATTTCTCGTTTACCGCTTTGCGGTGATTCCCCACGCCGCTGCCGGGAACGAGGCCTGTGTCTCCCAGCTGCACCGTGGCGCAGAGACGGCTGCGGTCACAGGCGGCGAGAGCGTCGATGGCGATGACGGCGGCGGGCTGCACCGAGGAAATTGCCCCCTGCAGCAGCTCCATAGTCTCCATGCCTGTCTGCGCCAGCACCCCTGTAGACAGGGCGGCAACGGGAGTAAAGCCGTGGAACTGGTGGGGCAGACGCTGCACCATGTGGCGGGTGACGAGGAGATTCTCCAATGCCAGCGGCCCGATGGCATCGGCGGTCATGGCGCGATTGCCCAACCCCGCCACCAATACACCGCGGCGCAGGTCTGCGGGCAGAAGGGCGGCGACCTCATGGGCGATGCACCGGCAGGCACGGGGAAAGAAGCCCTCCTCGCGGCGGAAATAAGGGCGCAGGTCGATGGTGGCGTAGTGCCCCACAGGCTTGCCGATCGCCTTACCGCTGCGGGGGTCGGTGATGTGGATGGCAGTGACGGGGAAGCCCTGCCGCCGCGATTCTTTGACAGTAACGCCATGGAGCGAAGAAAAATTTTTCTCATTTTTCAAATTTTCCATGGATTCCAGCGCCAAGTCCGTCCGCGTGATGGCCATATCTATCCCCTCCCGCCTTAGAAAAACACAAAATATTGTGGCTTATCCATAGGATTTCACGCAAAAATAGATTTATGCAAAAAAGTGGGGCAAATCTGAAAAAAAGGCTTGCATTTTTGGAATAAAGATGCTAAAATACTATCCTGCGTGGATGTTTTGTCCGCCTAATGTCAATTCGAGGAGGTGTTTGGTTTGCCGAATATCAAGTCTGCTAAGAAGCGTGTTCTGCTGGCAGAGGCTCGCAATGCCCGTAACAAGGCTGAGAAGTCCGCACTGAAGACTGCTATCAAGAAGTTCGAGGCTGCTGCCGCTGACGGCGATCGCACCGAGGCCGAGGCTACTTATAAGGTTGCTGTGAAGGCTGTTGATAAGGCTGCTGCTAAGGGTCTGATGCACAAGAACAACGCAGCTCACAAGAAGTCTGCCCTGACTCTGAAGCTCAACAAGATCGGTTAATAGACCACATCCAACAGGTGTCCGTATGGATACCTGTTTTTTGTTTCTGTGGAACCCTTTGGTTGCTTTTTCCGTCTAATAAGTGTCATATACAGTAAAGGAGGTCGCTGCCATGAAGAAATTGTTTCTTTGCTTTGCGCTGGCGCTTATGCTGTTGCTGACGGCCTGCGGTGAAACGCCCGTCGGCGAGAACTGCGACACGCTGCCCGGCGGCTTTGACCCTGTGCTGCAGGTGAACGGCACCCACTATCGTTGGACGGGCATCGCCATTGAGCATCAGCGGGTGCTGCGTGGTACAGTCTATAATCCCACCCGCCTCATGCCCGACGGTTACACCGAGGTAGGCGAGATCAGCGGCGTGACGGAGGATGCGCCCACGGAGGACCTCCAATTACAGGCGGGCTTTGAGGCAACGGGCAGGGTGTTTGTCAGCGAGGAGACCCCCGAGGCAGTCTATGTGTGCATGACCACAGATTGGTTTGAGGAGTACTATATCCGCTTCATTAGCGATGCCCTGCGGAATAATGAGTGCATCACCTATCAAGGACAGCCCTACCGCTTCACACTCCTTGACAGCACGGTGGTGAAAGAACTGCCCACCGAATGTGAACTGATCGGCAAGCTCACCTATGTGGGGGAGAATGTGGTGCCCGTCAACGACTTGGAGACCAACCGCCGCACAGATGGATTTAGCAAGAATGTCCAAGGCCGCGAGGTCTATGGAGACTCCCAAGACAGCAGTGTTCTCTATGTCTACGAGCATCACTATTGGGCAGAGGGCGACTATCCCGCGTGGCGGGTGTGTCCCCTTTGGGAGGAATAAACGGAAAGCACCGCCTGCGGGCGGTGCTTTTTTGCGGAACATTTTCCCTCTCCCCTTCGTCTTATAGACAAAGACAAAAAAGGAGGGCGAAACCATGAGAAAGATATTGTGTGCAATGTTGGCGGTGCTGTGCCTTGCCGCTCTTGCAGGCTGCGGCAGCAAAACGGTGGAATCGGATGTCCCCGAGGTTTTGAAAACTGTCCCTACGTTGACGGTGCATTGCGGCGAGAACAGCACCGAAGGGTTGCAGGGCACCCATGAGTGGTGGTACGCTAACGGGGACGGCACCCAGACCAGCTTTATTGCCGATAGCCTGCACCCCCTGCAGTGCAAGGAGTATATGACCCCCTTGACCATCCAGCCCTCCCCCTATTCGGCGCATCTACCTCAGGCGCGGCTGGAGTTCTCCGTTGTGCCCGATAAGGTCAGTGCCCGCAGTTGGAGCGTTGACGCTTTCTGCAGTGAGGGTGAGCCTGTGGACGATGGGCACTATGAGGTGCTGGTGTATACCCTTGAGCCCGAGGGCGGTACAGAGGATGTGCGGCAGTTCTACATGGAGCTGCCCTACGGCGGCTATGTCTATGAAGTGACCGCTGTGTGGGAGAGCTACGAGCATTTCGGCGGCGAGGTGAGCTATAGCTTCTATACGGAAGCACCCATGCTCCGCTGCACGGAGGATTTATGCGGGTATCCGTTGGTGGAGGAAATGGGATAAAACTCCCCTTTTACCTTTTGGACTGGTATATTTTGCACCATTACATTAAGGAGAAAATCTATATGAAAAGAATCATCATTTTATTCCTGCTCCTATCATTGATTCTCTGCGGATGCAATCCGAAAACGCAGCAGCCTGTTCAGCCTAATGACCAACCCTTGGAAGAGCCTACCCAGGAACTTGTTCAGAAAAAGATTCTACTGGAGCTACAGCAGTTTGATTTGGAAGAGGCATCATATGAAGGAGAGGAAGCGGAAACAGAAGAGATTTCTGTTCTGTTGGAAAAGCTGTCTTTGCCGGAAACAGAACTGAAGCCTTACGAAAACGATGATTTCTTGACCCCTATTACCGCAGCTTTGGAAGATGAGTTGGGGTTAATTTTAGATGAAGGATGGAAGTTTTATATCCACTATTATACGCCGGAACAGGATGTGGGTCTCTTGTTTATGACCTATTGGGTGGACGATATCATTGCCACAAACAGGGCTGTTACAATTCCGATTGAAAACGGCAATGTTCATACCATCATCTACTCCTATTTGGATAAGCGTTTGGATGAACAGAGTCTGTTGGAGAAATACAAGCAATTTCAAGATATCTATGAACAGGAGCGTGTGAATGTTCTCGGTGAGGGTTTTGAAATTGCCGGCGAGTCGACACAGTTCTCCTACAACTTTCGCACCAACTTATTAAAATATACTTACAACATTTTCTACCGGCACATTGAGACCGGAGTTATTGATAACAGTTATGGTACGGAAATGGTGATTGAATAGATTGATACAAAAAACTTCGACAAATTCACCAAATATTGAAAAAGACCCTAAGTCATGGTAAAATGGCAAAAACGCAAACAGGAGGATCAGCGGATGAAGAGAAAAATTTGCTTACTGCTTTTGATGCTCGTTGCAGTTTCTGTGACTGTTTGTGGCTGCAATGAGCCTGTTGTTCATATTACTTTGTCGGATGGCACTTATGAATTCGCGGACAATAACGGTGCGGCGCGAATAGAGTTTGATCTTTGGGATAAAACGAAATCCAAGGTTGGCAGCTTTTGCTATACTGCGGGCACGGCACAAGTGATAGAAGGGCCTATTGAGATCGAGAAGGGATATGTCATTGGGACTTCTGAAGGCGATAATGCAAAGTATACCTTTGAGAT
This sequence comes from Oscillospiraceae bacterium, assembly GCA_017408915.1. Taxonomy (GTDB): domain Bacteria; phylum Bacillota; class Clostridia; order Oscillospirales; family Oscillospiraceae; genus Vescimonas. Next base: position 7,229 of record JAFQTS010000013.1, read on the forward strand.
AACAGACGAGAACACAATTACTTTTGTGCTTAAGAAATCCTCTGCGCTGTACATGGCAGACGGTGTGACCCCCATTGCAGATGGGACGAAATTTGTTTACGCCGCCGAAAGATAAAAAAGCGAGCAAAACAATCCCCTCTTGACGGGTCGTGAAAAAGATGGTATTCTAATCAAGTACGAAATGCGTACACGGAAATAGTACCACTTTTGCAATCCTTTCAGAGACGGGGCGGTTGGTGCAAGCCCTGAGGCGGCAAGGTGGGAAGGCATCTGTGGAGCAGCGGGGAGGAAATGCCCCGTCGGTGTTGCCGCCGTTAGCGGGCAGAAGAGTGCGTATCATCCAGATACGAATTCAGGTGGAACCACGGACTAAACTTTAGTTCGCCCTGAGCCGACCAACACTCGGCTCAGGGCGTTTTTTCGTTTTCTGAGCCAGAAACCAAAAGGAGAACAAGAACCATGATGAAGAACACTGACAAGACGATGGAAAAGATCGTCGCCCTTTGCAAAAACCGCGGCTTTATCTTCGCAGGCTCCGAGATCTACGGCGGCCTTGCCAACACGTGGGACTACGGCCCTCTCGGCGTTGAGCTGAAGAACAACGTCAAGAAGGCTTGGTGGAAGAAGTTCGTGCAGGAGAACCCCTACAACGTGGGTCTCGATGCTGCGATCCTCATGAACCCCCAGACTTGGGTGGCCTCCGGTCACGTGGGCGGCTTCTCCGATCCCCTTATGGACTGCAAGGAGTGCAAGGAGCGCTTCCGCGCCGATAAGGTCATCGAGGATTGGTGTCATGAGAACAACTTCGAGCTGGGCAAGGCTGTGGATGCCATGTCTCAGGCTGAGATGAAGGAGTTTGTGGAAGAGCACAACATCGCCTGCCCCACCTGCGGCAAGCACAACTGGACGGACATCCGTCAGTTCAACCTGATGTTCAAGACCTTCCAGGGCGTCACCGAGGATGCCAAGAATACCGTCTATCTCCGTCCCGAGACGGCACAGGGTATCTTCGTCAACTTCCAGAACGTCCAGCGTACCACCCGCCGCAAGCTGCCCTTCGGCGTGTGCCAGGTGGGTAAGTCCTTCCGTAACGAGATCACCCCCGGTAACTTCACCTTCCGTACCCGCGAGTTCGAGCAGATGGAGCTGGAGTTCTTCTGCAAGCCCGGCACGGAGCTGGAGTGGTTCGCCTATTGGAAGAAGTTCTGCCACGATTGGCTGCTGAACCTCAATATGCGTGATGAGAACCTGCGCCTCCGCGACCACGATCCCGAGGAGCTGAGCCACTATTCCAACGCCACCACCGACTTCGAGTTCGTCTTCCCCTTCGGCTGGGGCGAGCTGTGGGGCGTGGCCTCCCGTACCAACTTCGACCTGAACGCACATCAGACCACTTCCGGCAAGGATATGACCTACTTCGATCCCGAGACCAACGAGCGCTACATCCCCTACGTGGTGGAGCCCTCTCTGGGTGCTGACCGCGTGGTGCTGGCCTTCCTGGTTGAGGCTTATGATGAGGAAGTGGTGGACGAGGCCAAGAACGATGTCCGCGTCGTGATGCACTTCCACCCCGCACTGGCCCCCTTCAAGGCCGCTGTGCTGCCCCTTTCCAAGAAGCTGTCTGAGAAGGCCCGCGAGATCTACGCTGACCTTGCTAAGGAGTGGATGATCGACTTCGACGAGACCGGCTCTATCGGTAAGCGCTATCGCCGCGAGGACGAGATCGGTACTCCCTTCTGCATCACCGTGGACTTCGACACCGTGGGTGACGAGAACACCGCCGGCGACAACTGCGTCACCGTCCGTGAGCGCGACACCATGGAGCAGGTGCGTATCCCCATCGCTGAGCTGAAGGACTACCTCCGCGAGAAGCTGGCATACTAAGAAAAGCAAAAAAAGAAAGCCCGCGAGGGCTTTCTTTTTTTGCTTATTTCAGATTCTCGCCGAAGGGAGTCTCCAAAGACTCGGGGTTCTTCAAGAAGCGGCGGAAGTCGCTGTTGAACATGGCGAATTCATAGCCGGAGCAGATACGCTCGTCCATCACCACGCCCAAGGGCATGATCTTCTTATCATAGTTGCCGCTCATGAAATCGGGCACAGGCTTACCCATGCAGATAAACACACTGGTGGTGCCGAAATCATAGCAATGATGGTGGATGTAGCTGGTGCGGATGGAGGCGAGGTTGGTAATGAACAAGCTGGTGTGGAAGGGGCTCAGCTCCACGATGGCCTTGGGCAGGATCCCCCAGTTGTCCAGCAGCCGTGCCAGCCACAGCACGAAGCGGGGCAGCAGAGGGATGGACAGCATGAAGGAGGCGAACTTATCGGTGCTGTTCTTAGTCTCGGTGGCACTGTTCTCGGCGATGATCTTGTCCATCTTCTCCTGAATGGTGAAAATGGTGTCGGTAGGCTCGATGTACAGCTTCAGCGTCGTCTCGTCGGGCGTACCGTCGGGCAACTTTTTCAACATGGCGAAGGACACGCAGAAGTGGCTGCGCTCGTAGATCTTGCGGTTCATTACGAAGTAGTTGACCTTGGGATTCAGCAGCACTGCCTTATAGTAGGCCGCCAGCAGCAGCGTCATGTGGTTGACCCGCTTTCCCTCCTTACGCTTAGCGCGGAGGTACTCCTTCATAAGATCCTCGTCCACATACTCGGTGATGGTATTCATTGCGTCGTAACGCTTGGGCATGATATAGGGGATGGCTGCCAGAATGGGAGGCAGACCCTTCACTCTTTTTCCGTCAGGGCGCATAGTTTTCTCCTTTATGATAATTCGTTAAACGTTCTTTTTTCACACATGGCTTATTATACGGGACAAATCTTCCGTTGGCAAGTGAAAAATGATTTTTTTCTTTACCTTTTCAGCGGTATTTGTTATACTATATCTATTATAGAAGTCCTTGTAGGAAAGGGGGATGCGCTCGTGAAATTTCAGCATTGGAACATTCATCGTCCGAAAGATGGTGTAGCAGAACGCTTGATGGAGGCGGGCTACTCTTATCTTGTGGCGGGCATTATGGCAAGCCGTGGGATCGAGTCGCCGGAAGAGGCGGCGGAATGTCTCAGCCGCGAGGAGTTTTTGACTCATTCTCCCTTTTTGATGGCAGATATGGATAAGGCTGTGGCCCGCATTAACGAGGCGCTGGAATGCGGCGAGAAGATCGCCATTTTCGGCGACTACGATGTGGACGGCATTACCGCCACCTGCATTTTGGTAGATTATCTGAAAAACCGCGGCGCCAATGTGATGCACTATATCCCCCGCCGCGTAGAGGATGGCTACGGTTTGAGCCAAGACGCCATCGAGGGTCTGCGCCGCAGCGGCGCAACGCTGCTGGTGACGGTGGACTGCGGCATTACCGGTGTAGAAGAGGTGGAATTCGCCCGTTCTCTCGGTATGGACACGGTGGTGACCGATCACCACGAGTGTAAAGAGCAGCTGCCCGATGCCGTGGCGGTGGTTGACCCTCGCCGCACCGACTGCCCCTATCCTTTCAAGCACTTGGCGGGCTGCGGCGTGGCGCTGAAGCTGGTGCTGGCGCTGGGCGGCGTGGATCGTGAAGAGGCCCTCTTTGCCCGCTATTGTACTTTGGCTGCCATCGGTACGGTGGCAGATGTGATGCCCATGTGGGGCGAGAACCGCACCATCGTCTCCCGCGGTCTGGCCTCCTTGGAGCGCAGCGATTTTACCGGTCTCCATGCTCTGCTGAAAGAGGCGGGCTTGGCAGGCCGTGACATCTCATCCGTGCAGATCGGCTTTGTGTTGGCTCCCCGCATCAATGCGGCGGGGCGTATGGGCGCTGCCGACATGGCGGCGGAGCTGCTGCTGTGCCAGGATAGCCTCAAGGCGCAGGAGATGGCGAAGGCGCTCTGCGCCCTGAACCGTGAGCGTCAGAGCGTGGAGCAGGAGATCTACTCTCAGGCTGAGAAGATGATCGAAGCCCTGCCCGAGAAAGAGCGCCATGCGCTGGTGCTGTCCTCGGAGGAGTGGCATCAGGGCGTGGTGGGCATCGTGGCCTCCCGCCTCAGTGAAAAATATGCCCGACCCAGTTTCATGGTTCATATCAGCGGCGGCGTGGGCAAGGGCTCTTGCCGCAGTTGGGGCGGCTTTAACCTCTTTGCGGCGCTGGAGCACTGCGGCGAACTGCTGCTGGGCTTCGGCGGTCACGAGCTGGCTGCCGGCTTTACCATCGCCGAGGAGAATCTCCCCGCCTTTAGGGAGAGAATGAATGAATACGCCCTGCGCCGCGGCACCGATAAGGCGGTGGAGTCGGCGCTGGAGGTGGATATGGAGCTGCGCCGCGTGGGGGATGTGACCCTCAGCGAGCTGGAGGCGCTCTCCGCTATGGAGCCCTATGGCAGCGGCAATGCCCGCCCTGTGTTCTGTATCCTCGGCGCAACCTTGAGCCGTGCCCAGAATGTGGGACAGAATCGCCATTTGAAGCTGCAGTTGAGTAAGGGTGCAGCACGACTTGACGGTATTTTCTTCTCTGCTACTACCGACAGCTGCGGCTGCCGTGAAGGCGACCGCGTAGATGCTGCTTTCTATCTGCAGGTAAATGAGTTCCGCGGCAACCGCACGGTGCAGATGCAGTTGGTGGATCTGCGGCCTTCCCTCTGCCCCAGCAGTCGTGAGCAGGAGGCGCTGCAGTTGCTGGAGAAGTTTCTTCACGGCGGCAGGATCAGCAGTAAGGAGAGCCATCGTTTGATGCCCAGCCGTGTTCAGTGCGCCGCCGTGTGGCGGTGTATGGAGCGGATCGTCCCCGAAGAGGGTCTGACCACGGCGTATTTGCCGCTGCTGCGCACCGTATCTGCTGCGGCTTCCGGCGCGGAGTCGTTCCTCCACAGTGCCTTTGCATTGGAGCTGTTCTGTGAGCGTGGCTTGCTGCAAATGGAACGCGAAAAAGACGATGTGACCATCACGCTGGAGCGTGATAAGAAAGTGCAGCTACAGGATTCGCCATACTTAAAGCAACTAACGGAGCTGGAGAGGAAAGGAGGCGAGGGACGGTGTTAGCAGATCTGGAAAAACGATATCAGGATTTGGAAGATGTCATTCGTGGCTATAACCCGTCTGCCAACTTTGCCCAGATCCGACAAGCCTATGAGTTTGCCCGTGACAATCACGGCACCCAGCTGAGAAAGGACGGCTCGCCCTTCGTGACCCATCCCTTGGCAGTGGCCCGTATCGTAGCAGATGAGCTGCGTCTCGATAGTGAGTCCATCGTGGCGGCCCTGCTCCACGATACCATTGAGGATACAGGCGCTACCCATGAGCAGGTGGCGAAGATGTTCTCCCCCACGGTGGCTGACCTTGTAGAGGGCGTCAGTAAGCTGACCCGCGTCCATTATACCTCTAAGGAAGAGGAGCAGATGGAGAACCTGCGGAAGATGCTGCTGGCCATGAGCAAGGATATCCGCGTCATTCTGGTGAAGATTGCCGACCGCCTCCACAATATGCGCACCATGGAGTATCAGACCCCTGCCAAGCAGAAGCAGAAGTCTTTCGAGACCATGGAGATCTATGCCCCCATTGCCCATCGCCTTGGTATGCAGAAGATGAAGTGGGAGCTGGAGGATCTGAGCCTCAAGTACCTCGACCCCATCGGCTATCAGGAGATCGTCTCCACCCTTGAAAATAACGCGGCGGAGTACGAGGCATTCATGGAGGAAGTAGATCGTCAGATCGGGGCCCGTCTCAAAGAGAGCGGCATTGCCGACGCTGTGGTCTACGGCCGTACCAAACATCCCTACAGCATTTACCGCAAGATGTATACCCAGAACAAGCGTCTTGACGATGTTTTTGACCTCTTCGCCTTCCGCGTCATCGTGGAGGAAGTGGCGGACTGCTACAACGTGCTGGGTATCATCCACGATATGTATAAGCCCATTTTGGGCCGATTCAAGGACTATATCGGCACTCCCAAGCCCAATATGTACCAGAGCCTTCACACCACGGTGCTGGGCGACCACGGCATCCCCTTCGAGGTGCAGATCCGCACCCACGAGATGCACGAGGTGGCGGAGTACGGTATTGCCGCCCACTGGAAATATAAAAACGGTGGTCGCGGCATCGGGGAAGAGAGCCGCTATGAGTGGGTGCGCCGCCTGCTGGAGAATCAGGAGGGCGCCGACGCCGAGGAGTATATCCACTCCCTGAAGGTGGATATGTTTGCCGACGAGGTCTTTGTCTTTACCCCTCAGGGCGATGTTATCAACCTGCCTGCCGGTGCTACGCCTATCGACTTTGCCTATTATATCCATTCCGCCGTGGGTAACTCCATGGTCTCTGCCAAGGTTAACGGCCGCATCGTGCAGTTGACCCATCGCCTGCAAAACGGCGACGTGGTGGAGATCACCACCAGTAAGAGTGCCCATGGCCCCAGCCGAGACTGGCTGAAGATCGCCCGCAGCAGCAACGCCCGCAGTAAGATTCGCCAGTGGTTCAAGCGGGAAAAGCGGGACGAGAACATCGTCAACGGTCGTCAGAGCTTTGAATCGGAGCTCAAGCGCGCCATGGGCGTTTCCCTTAAAGAAGTGCTCAGTGACGAAGGTGTGCTGAACACCATCAAGCGCCTCAGCTACAACAATGTGGACGATATGTACGCCGCCATCGGCTACGGCGGTATCACCTCCCAGAAGGTGGTGGGCCGTCTCCGTGAGGACATCCAGCGCATGATCCACCAAAAGCAGATGGAGCGTCAGGAGGAAGAGCCTGTACCCGAGCAGCCTGAGGTCATCCGTCCCGTGATCCCCCAGCGCCGCAGTGGCGAAAAGGGCATCATTGTGGAGGGACTCAACAACTGCCTTGTGAAGTTTTCCAAGTGCTGCGCCCCCGTTCCCGGCGATCCCATCGAGGGCTTCATCACCCGCGGTTACGGTGTGTCCATCCATCGTGCCGACTGCCCCAATGTGCTGCGGGATAAGGAAAAGCCGGAGCTGGCAGGCCGCTGGCTCCGCGTCAGCTGGGCCGACAAGCTGGAGGAGAGCTACCACACCACCATTCAGATCGTGGCTCGTGACCGCAACAATCTGCTGGTGGATGTGTCTACCGCCTTCTCTGCCACTAAGACGCGCATTACCAGCCTCAACGCCCGCCCCGTTACGGTGGATGGCTTCGGCGTGCTGGATGTAGGTATCGAGGTGGAGGACGGACAGCAGCTGAAAACGGTGATGAACCGCCTTGAGCAGATCCCCGGCGTCATGAAAGTGACCCGCCCCACCGGCTGAGAAATGAAGAAATAAAAGGAGAATTACCATATGAGAGCAGTAATGACCCGCGTGAAGCACGCTTCCGTCACCATCGACGGCAAGGAGACGCGCTCCATTGGCGAGGGCTTTTTGATCCTGCTGGGTATCACCCATGAGGACACGGAGGCACAGGCGGTGAAGCTGGCTGACAAGCTGACGAAGCTGCGCATTTTTGAAGATGCCGACGGCAAGATGAATCGTGGCCTCGAGGAGGTCAACGGCGAGCTGATGATCATCTCCCAGTTCACCCTGTACGGTAACTGCAAGAAGGGTCGCCGTCCCGATTTCCTCGCCGCCGCCCGTCCCGAGGTGGCCATCCCCCTGTATGAGAGGTTCGTTGCCGAGTGCCGCGCCAAGGGCTTCCGCACCGAGACCGGTGAGTTCGGCGCCTATATGGAGGTGGACTCCCTCAACGACGGCCCCCTGACGCTGGTAGTGGACACCGATAACCTGTAAGGAGGAGAGAAGATGAAAGTTTCGACGTTGCAAGTTGGTCCCATTATGACCAACTGCTACATCCTCTGCGATGAGGTCAGCAAGGTCTGCGCCATCGTCGACCCCGGTGATGACGGTGCGTATATCTGCCGCGCCGTGGAGAATTTGGGCTGCACCCCCGTTGCCGTATTTATGACCCACGGTCACTTCGATCACTGGAACGGTCTTGCCGAGGTGCTGGAGACCTACCCCGACCTGCCTGTGTATATCCACGAGGCAGAGGTGGTGGACGGTCGCGGCAGCGATCTCCGCTTCCCCCGTCTGGGTGAGCACAACCAACGCTATTATAAAGAGGGCGATGTCCTCACCGTGGGCAACCTCGTCCTCCGCGTCATGGAGACCCCCGGTCACTCCCCCGGCTCTGTGTGCTTGGTGACGGGCGATACCATCTTCTCCGGCGATACCCTTTTCCGCGCCAACTGCGGCCGCTGCGATTTCCCCGGCGGCGATTACCGCAAGATGCTGTCCTCCCTCGCCCGTTTGGGCCGCATGGAGGGGCAGTACACCGTCTATCCCGGACACGAGATGTCCACGGATATGAACTTTGAGCGCAACAACAATCCCTATATGCGTCAAGGAATGGCACAATGAAACTGATTTTTACCGGTCATAACGACCGCTACGCCATTGAACAGGACCTGCTGGCCTTCTTCCCCACCGAGCGCCCCGTCTATGACGAGACGGCGGATGAAACGCGCTGTGGGTGGGTGAAGCTGTCAGCGGGCGAGATCTACACCACCGCGACCACCCGCATCGTCTATGACGGACGGGAGGGCCGCGGTCTTTCCCGTGTGCGCCTGCCTGAGGACTTTACGGAGTATCAGAAGGAAGGTTTGCGTCAGCGGGCCCTGAAAATGAGCTTTTTTAAGGCCGCCGTGCAGGTATTGGGCAAAGTCCCCGTGTGGGGCAGCCTCACCGGTGTGCGCCCCGGAAAACTGGCCACCCGCTTGATGAAGGGCGGACAGAGCCCTCAGCAGGCCAAGAAAACGCTGGAAAAGACCTACTTTGTCTCTCCTGCTCGTGCCCGCCTCTGCGTAGAGGCGGCGGAGGCAGGCCGCATCGCCAAGGAGGCCCTCGACCCCAACCACATCTCCCTCTATGTGGGCATCCCCTTCTGCCCCACCCGCTGCACCTATTGCTCCTTCGTCTCCCAAGCGGTGGAGAAGTCCTTCCGCTTGATGGAGCCTTATTTGGAGGCGCTGATGGCGGAGATCGAGCAGGCGGGACAGATGGTGAAGGACACGGGTCTCGCCATCCGCTCCTTCTACATGGGCGGCGGCACACCCACCACCCTCTCGGCCCAGCAGATGGATCGCCTGCTGACCCACCTCAACAAGCATTTCGACCTGTCCAACATGGTGGAATACTGCATTGAGGCGGGCCGCCCCGACACCATCGACCGTGAGAAATTGCAGGTGCTCCTCGACCACGGGGTAGACCGCATCAGCGTCAATCCCCAGTCCCTCTCCGATGAGGTGCTGCAGGCCATCGGCCGCCGCCACAGCGCGGCAGATATCGAAACGGCCATGGAACTGGCCACCTCCATGGGCTTCCCCCATGTGAACATGGACTTGATCGCCGGTCTCCCTGCCGACACACCCGAGGGCTTCCGCCACACGCTGGACACCTGCCTTGCCTACGGGGCGGATAACATCACCGTCCATACTCTGAGCTTGAAAAAGGGCAGCAGCCTGACCCTGAAGGGCGGCGCGATTCCCCCGCCCGAGGCGGTGGCGGAGATGCTGGACTATGCTGACCCCACCCTCCGCAGCCACGGCTTTGCCCCCTACTATCTCTATCGGCAAAAATATATGTCCGGCAGCTTTGAAAATGTAGGTTGGAGCATACCGGGCAGCGAAGGCTTATATAATATCTACATCATGGAGGAGCACCACAGCATCCTCTCCTTGGGTGCAGGCGGTTCTACCAAAATGGTGGATATTCGCTGTGATGACCGCATTGAGCGGCTCTTCCACCCCAAGTTCCCCACAGAGTATATTCAGCGTAAGGAGAAGATTGCGGAGAATTTGGAGAAGTTCGCAGCCTTCCACCGGGAGATGCTGGGGAAATAAGTATTGCAGAAATTTGCCGTGGAGGTGAGCACCACGCAGAAGAAGTCGTTTATATCGGGCGCGGCGGTGCTGGCTGCGGCAGTAGCGGTGACCAAGGTGCTGGGGGCGCTGTATAAGATCCCCCTTGGGAACATGCTGGACAGCACCGGCATGGCCCACTTTTACGCCGCCTATAATGTCTATACCCTGCTCTTGACCCTCTCTACGGCGGGCTTGCCCGTCATTACCTCCCGCCTTGTGGCGGAGGCTACGGCCTTAGGCCGCCATCGGCAGGCGCAGCGTGTGTTTACCACCGCCCTGTGGCTGTTGGGCTTGGCGGGTCTCGTCTGCACGGCGCTGATGTTTGGCCTTCCCCGCGCCTTTGCCCACCTTTTGCAGGATGGCGATGCGTGGATGGCTATCCGCGCCCTGTCCCCTGCTGTGGTGTGCGTGTGCCTCACCTCCGCTGTTCGCGGCTATACACAGGGCATGAATGAGATGACCCCCACGGCGGTGAGCCAGATCATCGAATCGGCGGGTAAGCTGGGCGTCGGCCTCGGTCTGTGCGCCTATCTGCTGCGCCGTGGCGCCAACAGTGCCGAGGGTGCTGCCGCCGCCATTTTCGGCGTGACAGTAGGCGCGGCGTTGGCCTTGGCCTTTTTGCTGCTGGTGCTGGTGCTGCGTGATCGCCGCGTCATGGTGGCGCGGCCCGATACCCCTGCACCCCGCAGGGAGATTTTGCACCAGCTGGTCTCCGGCGGCGTACCCATCACCATTGCCGCCGTCGGCATGAGCCTTATTACGCTGGTGGATCAGGCGCTGGTGCTGTATACCCTACAGCACACTCTCCACCACACCTCGGCACAGGCCGTGGAACTCTATGGACAGTACACCTTCGGCATGACCCTCTTTGTGCTGCCCTCGTCCTTCATTATCCCCCTGTCGGTATCGCTGATGCCCACCCTGTCGGCAGAGCGGGCCAAGGGAAATGCAGCGGCACAGCAGCACCACATCCGCATGGCGCTGCGCTTGACGGCGCTGTTCGCCTTTCCTATGGGCGCGGGCTTGAGCGTCATGGCGGGGCCCATCTTATCCCTGCTCTATCCCGCTGTGCCGGACACGGCAGCGGCAGCCACGCCTCATTTGCAGGTGTTGGGCATCGCCTCGTGCTGCGTGTGCCTTATGACCATCACCAACGGTGTTTTGCAGGCCTGCGGCCGTGAGCGGTGGCCTGTGTGGACGCTGCTGAGCGGCGGCGTGGTGAAGGTGGTAGCTACCGTGTTGCTGGTGAGCAACCCCCGCATCTCCATCGCCGGGGCGGCGTGGGGCACGTTGCTGGGCTATGCCGTCATCGCCCTGCTGAATCTGTTGTGCGTCCGCCATGCGGCGGGTCGGGGCGTAGGCATCGTATCCGCCCTGTGGCGCAGTGCAGCAGCTACCCTTGTTATGGCCATGTTTGCCCGTGGGAGCTATGCCTTTCTCGCCGCGAAGATGGAACCGACCCTTGCCACGCTGCTGGCCATCGCCTTGGCGGTGGTGGTGTATGGCATCCTGGCTTTGGCGGTAGGCGCTGTCAGAAAAGAAGACGTAAAACATCTCCCATTTGGTAGAAAACTGACGAAATTTGTGCCGTTCTCTTGATTTTTTCGTATTTCTGCGAAAAATGCTTGCATTGAACGGATAAGTGTAGTAAACTCATATATGCAGTCCATTTCGGACGCTATTTTTTGCTTTTACACGCGGGCGCTCTTTGCGCCGCCTGCGCTACAAAGGAAACTTTTTTAGGAGGAACATCCATGAATAAGACTGAACTGATCGCCGCTGTCGCCGAGAAGGCCGGCATGACCAAGAAGGACGCTGAGATCGCCGTTTCCGCCACTTTCGCCGCCATCACCGAGGGCATGATCGCCGATGGTAAGGTGCAGGTTGTTGGCTTTGGCTCTTTCGAGGTGAAGCAGCGCGCTGAGCGTACCGGCATCAACCCCCAGACCAAGAAGGCCGTGACCATCCCTGCTTCCAAGGTTCCCGCTTTCAAGGCCGGCAAGGCTCTGAAGGACGCTGTTAAGTAAGAAAACCACAAGGTGAAAGTCCCGCCGCCTCTCAGGCGGCGGGTTTTTTCGCAACAGGAGAACAGCCATGAGATTGGACAAGTATTTGAAGGTCAGCCGCCTTATTAAGCGGCGCACCGTGGCAAACGAGGCCTGCGACAATGAACGCGTGTCGGTGAATGGCCGCGTTGTCCGCGCCTCCTACGATGTGAAGGTGGGGGATAAAATCACCATCCGCTTTGGTCAGAAGGAGCTGACGGTGGAGGTGCTGGATGTCCGCGAAAACGCGGGCAAAGACGATGCCTGCACCATGTATCGGCAGGTACAGTAACATAAGAAAAGCGAGGGCAGCGCCCTCGCTTTTTTCTATGTGTTGACCCGTCCGTTGGCAATGCGGATGGTGAGAAGAATTTCTCCCTCCCTGTCCTGCCGCCCCACCGCCGCTTCAATGCCGCTGCGCTGCAGAAAGCGGACAGAGCGCTCCACACTGTTGAGGAATAAACGCACGTCTTTGAGAATGTAGGTGGTGCGGCGGGCAGGCGGTGTCAGCTGTTGCTGCTGCAAAAGCTGCTCCACATACTCCTCCGCTTTTGCCACGTTCATCTGCTCTTTTACCATGTGTCGCAGCGCCGCGAGACGCGCTTCCTCTCCCTCTAAGCGCAGCAGCACGCGGGCGTGGCGCTCGGTGAGCTGCTGGGCGAGGAGTTCTTGCTGCACCGACTCCTCCAACCGCAGCAATCGCAGCTTGTTGGCGATGGCGGATTGGGATTTGCCCAGTTTTTGGGCGGCTTGCTCTTGGGATAGACCATAGCGGGAGATGAGGCGGGCGATGGCGGCGGCCTCTTCAAAGCAGTCCAAGTCCCGCCGCTGCAAATTCTCGATAAGGGCTAAAAGCTCTGCGTCCTGCTCGTCCACTTGGGCGATGAGGCAGGGGGCTTCTTTGAGCCCCGCCAGTTTTGCTGCCCGCCAGCGGCGCTCCCCCGCCACCAGTTCGTAGCCGCCCTTGACGGCGCGGACGGTGAGGGGCTGCAAAATGCCGAAGGCGGCAATGCTCTCGGCTAACTCCTGTAAGGGGCGTTCTTCAAAGATGCGCCGCGGCTGACAGGGATTGGGGTGAATGTCCTGTAGGGGGATGTGGTGTACGCGGCGGGAGAGAATGGTGCGTTCATGACTTCGTTTCATAGCTGCCGCCTCCTTTTTCTCCAGTATACGGCAAGAGATGCACAAAAAAGCGTGAGTGCTGTCGGGAAACAGAAAAAGATTGCAGCAAAGGGAGTGGTGTGGTATCCTTTTGTCAGAGTTTCTTGGGGAGGTGTCGCCATGGCGCAATATATGTGTCCCTCGCCTATCGGGCCGTTATCTTTGGTGGAGGAGAACGGCGCGTTGGTGGCGGTGCGGTGGAATGTTGATCTGCCCCGTGATGCCGCGCCCTTGGCGCTGCCCGCCACGCCCCTGTTGCGGCAGGCGGCAGCGGAATTAGCGGCCTACTTTGCGGGTCAGTTGCGAGAATTCACCGTGCCTCTTGCCCCAAAAGGCACGCCTTTTCAGCAGAAGGTGTGGGCGGCGCTGCGGGAGATCCCCTACGGAGAAACACGGTCCTATAAGGAAATCGCCGCCATGGTGGGCAACGAAAAGGCCTGCCGCGCCGTGGGCATGGCCAATAACCGCAATCCCCTGCCCATCTTCATCCCCTGCCATCGTGTGGTGGGAGCGAACGGGAATTTAGTGGGCTATGCAGGGGGCTTGGATGTAAAAACCTTCCTGCTCAACTTGGAAAAAGAATAAGAAAAGGGTCTGTCGGACAAGTCCGACAGACCCTTACTTCATTTTACGAAGGAATTAGCCGATGACTTCGCCGGCAGCTTCCTTAGCGGCGATGTCACGCAGGGCATCCTTGTGGCTCAGGTTCCAGCGACCCTTCTCGTCGATCTCCATGAACTTGACCCACATCATGTCGCCCACCTTGCAGGCGTCCTCCACCTTCTCGATGCGCTTTTCAGCCAGCTTGGAGATGTGAACGAGGCCGTCCTTACCGGGAGCGATCTCCACGAAAGCGCCGAAGGTCATGAGACGCACGACGCGGCCGTAGTACAGCTTGCCCACCTCGGGAACAAAGACGATGTCGTCGATGAACTTCTTGGCCTTCTCGCAGCTCTCGGCATCGGGAGAAGCGATGTGGATGGTGCCGTCGTCCTCGATGTCCACCTTGGCGCCGGACTCGGCAACGATCTTCTGAATGACGCTGCCGCCCTTACCGATGACCTCACGGATGCGATCGGGATCGATATGCATGGTGATCATCTTGGGAGCGTAACGGCTGACCTCGGCACGAGGCTCAGCGATGACGGGCAGCATGATCTGATCGAGGATCTGCACGCGGGCATCGTAGGTGATGTCGAGAGCATTCTCGATGATCTCCATGGTGAGACCGTCGTTCTTCAGATCCATCTGGATAGCGGTGATACCCTTCTTGGTACCGCCCACCTTGAAGTCCATCTCGCCGTGGAAGTCCTCCACGCCCTGAATGTCGATGAAGGTGGTGAAAGAGCCGTCGTCATCCTGAATGAGGCCGCAGGAGATACCGGCAACGGGAGCCTTGATGGGCACGCCTGCGTCCATCAGAGCCAGAGTAGAGCCGCAGATAGAGCCCTGAGAGGTAGAACCGTTGGAGGAAACCACCTCGGAGACAACGCGGATAGCGTAGGGGAACTCCTCCACGGAGGGCAGCACGGGCACCAGAGCGCGCTCAGCCAGTGCGCCGTGACCGATCTCACGACGGCCGGGGCTACGGGCGCCGCGAGCCTCACCCACAGAGTAGGAGGGGAAGTTGTAGTGGTGCATATAGCGCTTCTCGGTTTCCTCCCAGATGGTGTCCAGCTTCTGGTTGGCAGAGAGGGTGTCGAGAGTGCAGACGGAGAGAACCTGGGTCTGACCGCGGGTGAAGAGGCCGGAGCCATGGACGCGGGGCAGGACAGCCACCTCAGCGTCGAGGGGACGGATCTCGTTCTTGGCGCGGCCGTCAACACGGTGACCCTCCAGCAGCCAAGCCTTGACGATCTTCTTCTGGAACTTGTAGGTGAACTCCTCCAGATACTGATCCATCTCGGGATACTCCTCGAGATACTTCTCGTGCCACTTCTCGATCATGGCATTCCAGCGGCTCTCGCGGACGTTCTTATCGTCGGTATCCATGGCGGCCTTGGCCTCGTCCATGAACTCAGCAACGATCTTGTCGAACAGCTCCTGATTGAACTCAGCGTGGGGATAGTCGAACTTCTCCTTGCCGATCTCGGCCACCATCTGATTGATGAGGGCGATCTGCTTCTGGTTCTCCTCGTGAGCCAGCTTGATGGCGTTGAACATGACCTCGTTGCTGACCTCGTTGGCGCCGGCCTCGATCATGACCACCTTCTTGCCGGTGGAGACCACGGTGACGTCCAGATCGGAGACCTTGGACTGCTCGTTATCGGGATTGACGATCAGCTGACCGTCCACCAGACCGATCTTCAGAGCGCCCACAGGGCCGTTCCAAGGAATGTCGGAGATGGCCAGTGCTGCGGAAGTACCGATCAGGGCAGCGATCTCGGGGGAGCAGTCGCGATCCACGGACATGACTGTGCACATCACGGACACGTCATTGCGGAAATCACCGGGAAACAGAGGGCGGATGGGGCGGTCGATGACGCGGGAGGTCAGGATGCCCTTCTCGCCGGGACGACCCTCGCGGCGGTTGAAGCTGCCGGGGATGCGGCCCACGGCGTACAGCTTCTCCTCGAAGTCAACGCTCAGAGGGAAGAAGTCAATACCATCGCGGGGACGGGGTGCGGCGGTGACACAGCACAATACGCGGGTGTCGCCGTAACCCACCATGACGGCGCCGTTAGCCAGCTCAGCCAGCTTGCCGGTCTCCAGCGTGAGGGGACGGCCTGCCAGATCCATGGTGTACTTGCGGTACTGGGTAAATTCGCGGTGCTTAATAATGGTCGACATAGCAGTGTACTCCTTTTCTTGAAAATAGTTGGTGTTTCTTCCTATGCCGCCGCCACCGTTAGCACTTGAAAACGCCGCGAAACACGAAATTTCGAAGCATTTTCAACTGCTAAAGGCGTGATGAAGCGACATGGGAAAAGGTGAAAGAAGGGTGATGCGCTCAGCACATCACCCTGATTTCAAAAAACTTACTTACGCAGACCCAGCTTGGCGATGAGGGCACGATAACGCTCGATGTCCTTCTTTGCCAGATAGTCCAGCAGACGACGGCGCTTACCGATCATCATCTGCATACCGCGACGGCTATGGAAGTCGTGGGGATGAACCTTCAGATGAGCGGTCAGCTGGGAAATACGCTCGGTGAGAATAGCGACCTGAACCTCGGGAGAACCGGTGTCGGTCTCGTGGGTGCGGTTGTTCTCGATAATAGCGGTCTTCTGATCTTTCAGCATCATGGTTGTGTTTCCACCTTTCTGTAATGTTACCGTGTCGCCGCGTCAGAGGACAGGTGAATCGATCCGTCCAACGAAGCCGACCGGCCAATTTATGCACATTCGCGTGCCAAGATAGAATACCACAAAAATGCGCCCTTGTAAAGACCTTTTTTGCCTCTTTTTACTGTTTTTATACGGTAATTCCCAATTTTGTAAACAGAGGAATAAGACCCTGACGGGGATGGGGATCACCCTCATCGGGGATCTGCGCCAAATCGTAGCCGGGATAGTCGTTGCCCTCGATGATGGCGGGGCCATTTTCCGTCATGCAGATGTCCCAGCCCACATAGCGGAACTCGGGATACATCGTGGCGGCCTTCAGCGCCAGCGCCTTGACCTCCTCGTGGAAGGGCATCTGATAACCCTTCAGCACCACGCCTGTGGTGGGGTGGACATCGTGCTTCACCAGTTCCTCATCGTGACCCTGACCGCAGATGCGGCCCGTGTCCAGATCAAAGCGCATGGTGATACCGCCGCGACCCATGTTGTCGAAAGCCACGCCGTTGGTACCCGCCTTACAGGCGGCGTAGATCACATGGGGCGTGCCGTCCTGTACGAAGGTAGCCACGCGGATGCAGTTGATGGAATCGGGGTGCAGCGCCGCTGCCTGAGGATGCTGACGGATGACCTCCTCGGCGATGCCGAGGCGCTTGGCGGGATTCTTCACATAGACCCACAGCTCATGGAGGTCGGCGAAATCCTTCTTATACAGCTTCTCAATACCGCTGCCGCAGTCGAGATCCACGGGCTTCACGATCACATCGTCCTTATCTGCCATGAAAGCGGCAAACTCCTCTTCCGTGCAGGTAAAAATGTTGATGGCCTCGCGGCCCATAAGAGGACGGAACTTCTCAAAGAAGGCGTTTTTATCGTTGAAAATGGCGGCGTCGGTGCGGTTGTTGACACGCTTGACAAAAGCGGCGGAGCGGACACGGGTGAGATAGGTGGCACGCTCGGCATCCGAAAGACACCAGAACTCAAACATCATATAATCGGTAGGGCCTGCGCCATACTTGTTGGCGCAGCGGAGCATATCCACAAAGAGAGTGGTGGTGGGCTTACCGCAGATGGCGTGGGCCTCCTTGGCTTTTTTCCACACGCGGCTGACAGGCACATGCTTTGCCGCCTGCATTAAAGAACGCAATTTCATACTATGTCAATTCCTTTCATAGAAACTTGTCCGTCCCTTATTATAACAACATTTTCGCAAAAGAAAAGCAAAACTTTTTTCTGCCTGCCCTATTGACAACTGTATGGCCTGCGTGATATAAGTGTATTAACACGATTAATACACTTCACACACAACAAACCTACAGGAAGGAGGTTTTTGCCATGATCCACTTGGACTATCGGGACAGCCGACCCATCTACCAGCAGGTGAAGGATAATCTGCGTCGTATGATGGTGACGGGTGTGCTGAATGCGGGTGACAAGCTGCCTTCGGTGCGAGCTTTGGCTTCTCAGTTGTCTATTAACCCCAACACCATTCAGCGCGCCTACGCCGAACTGGAAGCGGAGGGCTATGTGGTCTCCGTGACGGGCAAGGGCAACTTTGTGGCGGAGGGCGACACCCAGAATCAGGCACGCCGCCAAGAACTGCTGGCAAAAATGCGACCCATGATGGAGGAGCTGAAGGCCCTCGGCATGACTGCCGAGGAATTTGCAGTCCTTTGGGAAGGAGGAAAAGACGATGCTGCAAGCAAATAAGGTCGTAAAGACGTTTGAAGGTTTCCGCGCCTTGGATGAGGCCACGCTGACAGTGCCCAAGGGCTCGGTCTACGGGCTTGTGGGCCCCAATGGCGCAGGCAAATCCACCATTATCCGCCATTTTACAGGCGTATACCGTCAAGATAGCGGCGAGGTGACGGTGGACGGTCAGCCCATCTATGAAAATGATGACATCAAGCGCCGTCTGTGCGTCATCCCCGATGACTGGTACTATTTCCCCCAGTGGTCTATCCGCGAGATGGCGGGACTTTACGAGGGCATGTACCCCAACTTCAGCCGCGAGCGCTACGAGAAGATGAAAGAGGTCTTTCCTCTCAATGATAAGCAGATGATCCGCCGCATGAGTAAGGGTATGCAGAAGCAGGCGGCCTTCTGGCTCACCATGTGCTGTATGCCCGAGGTGTTGGTGCTGGATGAGCCTGTGGACGGTCTCGACCCCGTTATGCGCCGTCAGGTGTGGTCGCTGCTGATGGGCGACGTTGCCGAGCGTGGCACCACGGTGCTGGTGTCCAGCCACAACCTCCGTGAGCTGGAGGATGTGTGCGACCATGTGGGCATTATGAATAAGGGCAAGGTGCTCTTGGAGCGGAGCCTCTCCGACCTGCAGGACAACACGGTGAAATTGCAGGTGGCTTTCGCCGACGGCGACACCGCCATGCCCGAGGGTTTGGACATCGTCCACCACGAGCATATCGGCCGTGTCCACACCTATATCGTCCGCGGCGACCGCGAGGAAATGCTGGCCCGCGTGGCGGCCCTGCAGCCCATTTTGCTGGAGGCCATTCCTCTGACGCTGGAGGAGATCTTTATCTATGAATTGGGAGGTGAAGACTATGCTGTCAAAGAGATCGTCCTGTGACCTTGCTTTGCGCCGCGCCGACTGGCGCCGCTTCTGGCCGCTGCTGTTTTTGTATGCTGCCACTTGGCTGATGGCGCTGCCCATGAGCATTTGGAATCGCCGCTGGTCTGTCTATAACGCCGATACGCTGCAAGATGCGCTGCGCCGCGTGGAGAGCACCATCTACGATTGCGTCACCGCCTCGGTGGTGGTCTCTGCCATCTTCGCCGTGCTGCTGGCAATGACGTTGTACGGCTATTTGATGAACAGCCGCAGTGTAGGATTGATGCACTCC
This sequence comes from Oscillospiraceae bacterium, assembly GCA_017408915.1. Taxonomy (GTDB): domain Bacteria; phylum Bacillota; class Clostridia; order Oscillospirales; family Oscillospiraceae; genus Vescimonas. The sequence continues at coordinate 26,422 of JAFQTS010000013.1, forward strand.
CTGCCTGTGAACCGCACGAAGCAGTTCTTTAACCACTTCCTCGTGGGCGTGGAGATCTTCACCATGGTGCATATCGTCACCGTCATCATTTCCGTGCTGGTCATGAGCAGCTACGGTGTCATTTCCTGGGAGGGCATCCTGACATGGTTCGCCGTGGCGGAGTTGACGAGTTTGTTCTTCTTCTCTCTCGCCACCCTCTGCGCCATGGTGACGGGTTGGGTCATCGCTATCCCCGTCATCTATGTGGGCGTCAACGCCATGTTCGTGGCCTTCTACGGTCTGCTGCAGATGATGTTTGATATGTTCTACTGGGGCTATAGCAGCACGGACTTCCCTGTTCTCATCAGCTGGCTCACCCCCTTCGAGCGGTTGCTCCGTATGGCAAGCAACTGCTACAACTACGACCACGAGCTGAGAGAGGCCACCTACCACATGACCAACGAGGGCTGGACGGCGCTCATCGTCTACACGCTGGTGGCGGTGGTCTTTACCGTGGTGGCGTGGATCTTCTATAAGGCGCGCCGCAGCGAGAGCGCAGGCGATGCCATCGTCTTCGACTGGCTGCGCCCCATCGTTCTCTATGTCATGTCCGTGGTGGGCGGCTTGGGCTTCGGTTTCCTGCTGTACTACCTCGCCGATCTTGCCAACAGCGAATCCCTTTTGGCGCTGCTGGTCTGTCAGATCATCGGCGGCGTGGTGGTGTACTTCGCCGTGCAGATGCTGCTGAATAAATCCTTCAAGGTCTTTAATCGCCGCGGCTGGCTGGGTGCTGCGCTGCTGGCGGTGATGCTGATCGTCATCTCCGCTGTGGTGAAGTTCGATCTCTTGGGCTACGAGCGCTTTGTCCCCGAGGAGGATAAGGTGGTCTCCGTGGACTTCAGCGGCAGCATGATGGCGGAGTATATCTACACCGAGGATGCCGAGCGCATCGAAAAAATCACCGCCATCCACCGCGCCATCCTGGCACAGGGTGAGACATCGGTTTGGGAGTATGAGGAAATCCCCAATGCCGTCAGCCACCACTTCTCCATCGACTACGACCTGACCAACGGCACTCGCGTCCGCCGCAACTACAATCTGACGGTGGAAAAGGGCAGCGAACTCCATCAGGCCATGAACGAGTTCATGAACTTGGAGGGCGTGTATGCCGACAGCTTCTTCCGCAATTATGACGCGGCGAGAACCGATACCATTGTGGGTGGTTACTATCACAACTACCGTGACAAGTACTATGCACGGTACGCCGCCGGTGCCATCATCGATGCCGAGACGGGAGATGTCATTACCGAGAGCTATGCCCCCGTGAAGGAGGTGCAGCTGACGGCGGAGCAGGCCACAGCCCTCTATGAGGCCGTCGGTCAGCACATCCAGCGCAAGAGCCGAGAGAACATCGACGCGCTGGCCACGGGCTACAGTGACTTTGAGGGTTCCACCACCTATCAGATCGAGATCCACTTCAGCGAGAGTGACGGAAACCCCACGGATATGAGCGTGGATACGGGCTACCTTGATGCATGGTATATTTCCAACTTCCCCGCCGACTGCACCGAGGTGATGGATCTCATTATCGACTTCGGCTTTGCCAATAGCTATGATGAATTGTTGAACGCGAGATATAACTAAGGAGGAAACGCCATGAGAAAAGCAATTTCTGCCGTTGTGCTGTGCGCTGTGTTTGCTGTCCTCGCCGTGGTGATGGTGCGATTGGGGGCGGCGTGATGAAACGTGTCCTTGCCTGTGTTATCCTGTGTCTTACGTTGTTTGCGCTGACCGCCTGCGGCGGCGGTGATGTGGGCGTAATTTCCATGGGAGATATGTCCTCTGAAGTTTACACGCCGTCTGAAATCAACAGCGGTATCGATACGGTGCTGGACTACTTCAGAAAAGAGTTCAAGGGTTGTTCGCTGAGCGACTTGGAATACGTCGGCGATGAGAGAAATCGTGACTTCATCAGCTACGCCGAGCGCGTCGGCGCGGACGAGGTACTGGTCTTTCGCTCTAACTTCGACGTGGATGAAAGAGGCGGTGACGGCTCACTGAATCCCAACACCAGCTATATGGGTTGGCTCTGGATTCTGGCCCGTACCAATGGTGGTGAGTGGGAACACGTTGACCACGGCTATTAAGAGGAGGGTGAAGGAATGAAGAAAATCACGGCACTTTTACTGGCGCTGATGATGGCCTTTACGCTGCTGGGCTGCCAGTCTACCACCGTCAGCGGTGTGCAGGTCTTCGTCTCCAAGGGAGGCGGCGATGTGGATGAAGTGGGGATCAAGGAAGTGGAGTCTGAACTCTACACTGCTGCAGAGCTTGAGGACGGCATCGATGCGGTGCTGGACTACTTCAAGAAGGGCTATGGCGGCTGTTCGCTGTGGGAGCTGGAATATGTGGGCGATGAAAATCTCGAGACCTACAAAATGGCTGCTCTTCGCAACGGCACCGATAAGGTGATGGCCTTTTCCACCGTCTTCAATGTCACGTCAGCGGGAGAGAATTCTTCGCTGGTAGCGGGCAGCGTCTACTCGGACTATGTGTTCATTCTTGCCTATCTCGATGACGAGTGGCAAGTGATGTCCATAGTCGATGAAGAGGAATAAGTAAGAAACTACAGCAAAAACCACCCACCTTCTGTGGATGGGTGGTTTTTTGCTGCCAAAAAGGGAGGAAAACCCATGAGAGCGGAGGAATACAGAAGGAGAAAAGCCCATCGGCAGCGCCTCACGGCAGGATGGCTACTGGTATCGGTGCTATTAGTCATCCTCTTAGCGGGTATATCGCTGCTGCTGAATAGCGGCGTGACGAAGAATACGCGTATCCGCGCCTTCGCCGCAGAGAAGGATTTGCCTTTGGATGCGTGGCCTGCGGAACTGATAGAGCTGATGGAAAAGAATCCCGAGACGGAGGAGTTTGTACTGTACTATCCCCTCAAAAAGGACTTGCGCCCCGAGATCGATCTGAGCGGGAGCGTGCAGACAAGCGCCGTGCCACTGCTGCTGCAATGGGACGAGCGGTGGGGCTATGACCGCTTCGCAGGGGAGCTGATGGGGCTTTCGGGCTGCGGGCCTACCTGCCTTTCCATGGTGTGTTTATACCTGCTGGATGACCCTGCCCTTACGCCCCGCTATGTGGCGGAATTTGCCGAGGAAGAGGGGTACAGTGATCGTGGAAACGGCAGCACATGGACGCTGATCTCCGAGGGCGGCGAGAAGTTGGGACTGGAGGTGGAGGAATTACCGCTCCATGAAAGCTCCATCACCCGCGAATTGGAGGCGGGAAATCCCATCATCTGCGTCATGGGGGCGGGGGACTTTACCACCACGGGCCATTTTATCGTGCTGACGGGCTATGCTGACGGTATGGTGACGGTGAACGACCCCAACAGCGTGGAGCGCTCGGAAAAAGCGTGGGAGCTGAAGGCCATCATGGAGCAGATGCGCAACCTGTGGGTGTGCCGCACAAAATAAAAAAAGAAGACCCGCAGGGGTCTTCTTTTTCACATACTATGTCGATATTTTCGCAGTTGGGTCTCAAACTCCTCAGGGAGAGGGCAGCTTAAGGACACCAGTTCTCCCGTGCGGGGATGGACAAAGCGCAAGCCCACCGCGTGAAGGCACTGACCCGTGAGGCCGGGGACGGCCTTTTTCCCGCCGTAGACGGTGTCGCCCAAGATGGGATGGCCGATGTGGGCGAGGTGGACGCGGATTTGATGGGTGCGCCCCGTCTCCAAATGGCAGCGGAGGTGGGTCACGCCGTTATAGCGGGCGATGACCTCCCAGTGGGTCACCGCGTGGCGGCTGTTGTGGGTGGTGACGGTCATCTTCTTGCGGTCGATGTGGTGTCGCCCGATGGGGGCATCGATGGTGCCGCTGTCCTCACGGAAGTTGCCGAGGGCAAGGCACTCGTAAGTGCGGGCAAGGCTGTGGTCGGAAAGCTGCGCCGAGAGAGCCAAGTGTGCGGCATCGTTTTTGGCGGCGATAATGAGGCCGCTGGTGTCGCGGTCAATGCGGTGGACGATGCCGGGGCGCTTTTCTCCGCCCACGCCGCTCAAAGAGTCGCCGCAGTGGTGAAGCAGTGCGTTCACCAGCGTCCCATCGGGGTGACCGGGCGCAGGATGCACCACTAAGCCTGCGGGCTTATTCACCACGATGACGTCGTCGTCTTCATAGACCACGTCGAGGGGGATGTTCTGCGCCGCCACCTCCGTCTCCTCTGCCTCGGGCAGCTCCACGGAAATGCTGTCGCCGCCCAAGATGCGGGTGCTTTTGGTGGCGGCCTTACCGTTGACGGTGATGAAGCCACCCTCCAACAGCCGCGCCGCCGCGCTGCGGCTCACGCCCTCGCAAGCGGCGGCCACGAAGGCGTCAAGGCGCTGCCCTGCCTGTTCAGTTGTGGCTGTCAGATGGAGAATCATTGCTTTTCTTCCTCGCGTCAAATTTCTCGTAGATCCACAGATAGTACACCGCGCCTAAGATCGCGCCCACCACCACGAAGCAGTCGGCGAGATTGAACACGGGGTAGGAAAACAGCAGCAGGTCGAACATATCCACCACATAGCCGAGGCGAATGCGGTCGATAATGTTGCCGATGCCGCCGCCTAAAATAAGGAGGCAGGCACTTACGCCCAAGGGATGGCGCACCACGCGGCGAAGGAGCAGCACCGCCACGGCGATCATCATCACGGCGGTGACGGCGATCAGCAGCACCGTTTTGCCCGATAGGCTGGACCATGCCGCGCCGTAGTTATGGACGCGGGTCAGCTGCATGATGGCGGGGATAAAGGGGGTGCTCTCCCCCAGTTCCAAGCGGGAGACCGTCCATCCCTTCAGCGCCTGATCCCCTGCGATCATCACAAGGAGAGCCGCAGCGTAGAGAAGAAATCGCATTATCGTTACCTCGTTTGCTTGTTTTTTCCTATCATACCCCACCCGCCGCCGTTTTGCAATGTTTCCCCTTGCTTTTTTGGCAAAGTTGTGTATAATGAATAAAGTTCAAAAGCATAAGGGCCTATAGCTCAGCTGGGAGAGCGTTCGGTTCGCATCCGAGAGGTCGTGGGTTCGAATCCCATTAGGTCCACCAAAAAAGAGGCGTCCCCAACGGGGCAATGCTGTTCGGAAAAGCTTTCAACTTGTTCGGTTAGCGCGAAACGAAGAAATCCCCGCCCATTTTCAAAATGGGCGGGGTCTTTTTTTGATAAAGAATATACAGTCTGTCAATATCCCGTTATTTCATGTGTTTCTTATATACTCCCATGAGTTCTTTGTCTGCGATAAAGTTTTCAGTCACATTTTCATAAGTATGCCCTTCTCTGAGCCATTGCTCCCCGTTGAACATAAATCGCCGTTCTGGCATCTGCTGATGAGTTAGAGGACTGTAACTGGTGCCCCAGCAACACCAAGATATTCCATCGGCGTCCAGTGCAGAAAGAAAATCCTCTGTAAAGGTACAAGCCACATCTCCGGGAATTGAGAACTGAGTGCCACATTCCAAAACTATAAAATCAACGCCGTTTTGCTTTTTAAAATCCAGGTATGGCTTCAACATCTCTTGGATCATGGTCACATTTGCTATCAGCAGGGATTCAGGTTCTTCAGCAGTAACTGTCCCATCCGAATGGATTGTCAACACGGCAGGGGTAGGATGACCCACACGGTTCACATCACCGTTGATGGTCACAGTAAAGTCGCCGCAATTGAGCACCATTCCCAAGATCTCGCCATAACCATTGGCGGTTTCAGAAATACGGATCTCCTTGCAATTCTCCGGCAAAGTGACCCTACAGATATAATGATCGGTTTGCGACCATTCTACCGTTCCATCACCCGATGCTGCCATGCATCCGCTTCCGTCACTGGTGGCCCCGTCCACGTCAAATCCACAAACTTGCGTTCCGTCCGCCAGTATCTCATACTTTGCACTTACAAAGGCAAGAGGTTTCAAAACCAGCTCCGTGCCTGCAGGAAAATCGCCTTTGAGTACGATGTCGCCTTCTGCTGCATGGAAACATTGGTTGATGTAATAATGCGGCCATTGTTCTGTACCATCAGCCAGAATATATCCACTAAATCCCTGCGCCACTTCAGCATCGGCAAGGCCACGGACAGGCGCACCCCATGTAACACCCAATGTACTTGCAATCATCAATCTGTTCGGCGAAGCCGCACGCACCGCATCAATGGCTTTTCTCATAACAGCGGAGTAGGCTTCATCGGTCAGTTCGGAATCTCCGTGGGGTTCATTCAACAGATTAAAGCTGAGCAAATTAGAGGGAACATCTTTATACCGTTGGGCAATAAACTGCCAAAATCCAACAAAATAGCTTTGACTTTCTTCATCCCAGAACAAGATATCATCACTGTCGTCGCCGTTTGTTGTGTAACCGGGCATATCATGTAAATCGAAGCAAACATGAATACCGTACTCGGCGCACCAGTTCAGCATATCATCAATCGTTTCCAGATAGGCACTACATACCTGTGTCATATCTGCACCGTCAAAAAGCTGATTAAATTTCAGCGGGACACGGACAAAGTTAAAACCGGAAAGGGCAATGGCCTCGATTTCTTCTTTGGCATACTTTCGTCCCAGACCAAATCCGTTATACTCGTCACGGGCGATGAGCGCATGACCCTTCCAGTCCGGCAGATCATGATAGGTTGCCGTAGGCATTTTTTCTGCCAATGCCATTGATTCGGCGGTCACGCCACATTCCATAGCATCCTCTGCCGAAACATAGGTGAAAAACCGGATTGTTTCATACAGGCGTTCCGCCGCGCGAATGGCATCGCCTCTGGTCAGGATTTTGCCAAAATTCAGCAGATAATTCTCATCGAAATCGAAATATGTATGACCGTTGCCAAAGGAATAGCACTGCGCGAACATAATGGCGGCATTTGCGTATTGCTGACCGTTAAGCCATTCATAGTCCGTGCCGTTTAAATCGTCATTTTCATACGCAGTAAATGCGCCCGGAAGCAAGATAGAGTCCGTGACACCTTCCCAGAAATCCATGCCGTCCGGAACATGCTCTTCCAAATAAATACTCTCCCAGAAGCCGCTTGCTTCCACACCGGCACATTCCGCCGCATAGAACAGGACCAGCACGCCCTCAAAACGACTCATCCGGTTGTTTTGATCTCGAAAGTCCGCAGAACGTTTTTTCCACGCATCCATACACTCCGGTCGGGTTTGGGCCAGCATGGCATCCAGAATGCCGCAAAATTCAGCATAGCGGATCTGTGCATTCAAATCATTCTGCAAATCGTCGGACACAAAGCCAAGCTCAATTGCTTTCAGGATTTCATGATCTGCGATTTGATCTTGCTTTTGTGACGAGCCTTCCTGCGTCGTTTCTGTTCCTCCGCCGCAGCTGGACAGAAGACCAAGAAGCATCGCGGCGCAGAGTATAAAACTAAATGTGCGTTTTAGTTTCATTATCTGATTCCTCCGTTTCACAGCTTATTTTTATATTATATCATAGACTAGTGGCTTTTTCCATCCAATATCACCCTTTGCGCCGATTTCGGCGCATTTTTGTCGCATCGAAAAGACTAGTTTATATAACGCATGACGTATCATATTCTTTTCCCGATTGTTTATAGTAAGTTTACTAAACCGAACACTCCACAAAGGCGAAAAAGAGAGAGAACGCAAACCGAACAGTTTGCGCCCTCTTCCGAACAGCATTGCCCAACGGGGGCGCCTCTTTTTTGGTGAAATTCCCTTTCTAATGGGATTCGAAAGGCGGCTCTTAGCAACAGTCCGGTGGACTGTTGCAACCAACCTGGCTTTTGCCGCAGCAAAAGCGAATCCCATTAGGTCCACCAGAAAAAGCACCCGTTTGCCATGGCAAACAGATGCTTTTTCTCATTTCACACTCTCCACAAAGTGCATAAAGGCAGCCTTCCCTTCCTCGGTGCGCTTGTAGACACCTGCGTGTTCCAAGACTTGGGCAAAAACATAGCCTGTCTCCTGCTGCACGATGTCGAGGGCGTTCTCGGCGGTGAAGGTGTACTTCTCGCGGAAGCCCTCTGCCCAATCGGCGTGCTTGGCGGTCAAGTCGCTGCTGCGAAGGTCAGCGCCCGTCACGAGGCAATCTGCCACCGCTGCCAGCTCCTCTTTCAAGCGGGCGGGGAGAATGGCAAGACCCATCACCTCGATAAGGCCGATGTTCTCTTTCTTGATGTGGTGGAGCTCGGCGTGGGGGTGATAGAGACCCAAGGGGTGTTCCTCGGTGGTGAGGTTATTGCGCAGCACCAAGTCCAGCTCGAAGTTGTCCCCGCGCTTGCGGGCGATGGGGGTGATGGTGTTGTGGGGTTCGCCGCTCGTTTCGGCGAAAATCATGGCATCAGCGTCCGTATAGCTGCGCCAAGCGGCGAGGATCTTGTCTGCCAAGGCTACAAGGCGATTGGGATCGGGACAGGCGATGCGGATCACCGACATGGGCCACTTGACGATGCCCGCCTGCACATCCTCGAAGCCCGCGAAAGTGAAGGTGGTCTCCACAGGGGCTTTTTCCATGGCGAAGGTGTAGCGCCCCCCTTGGAAATGATCGTGGGCCAAAATAGAGCCGCCCACGATGGGGAGATCGGCGTTAGAGCCCACAAAATAGTGGGGGAACTGGCGAACAAAGTCCAAGAGCTTACCAAAGCAGGCGCGGTCGATCTTCATGGGCGTATGCGCGCCGCTGAGGCAGATGCAGTGCTCGTTATAGTACACATAGGGGGAATACTGCAAAAACCACGGGGCATCGTGGATGGTAATGGGGACGATGCGGTGGTTCTGCCGCGCGGGATGATTGACGCGGCCTGCGTAGCCCTCGTTCTCGGCGCACAGCTGGCAGCGGGGATAGTTGGAAGCGGGCAGATCGCGGGCGGCGGCGATGGCCTTGGGGTCTTTCTCGGGTTTGGAGAGATTGATGGAGATGTCCAGCGTACCGTAGTCCGTCTCCGTGTGCCACAGCATATCCTTGGCGATGCGGTCGCGGCGGATATAGTTGGTGTTTTGGCTCAAAGCATAGTACCAGTCGGTGGCCTTTTGGGGGCTTTCACGGTACAGGGTTTCAAATTCGCCAATGACCTGCGCAGGGCGGGGGGTCAAGCGACCCATCAGCTCCGTGTCGAATAGGTCGCGGTAGACCACGGAGTTCTCCTTCAATACGCCCCGTGTGTAAGCGTCATCCAGCAGGGTGTCCAGCACCTCGTGGAGGGAGATGTCGCCCCACTCCTTCTGCGGGTCGGTATAGCTGTCCAGCTGCAGCACATCGAGAACGGTGTTGATGGCCCACATGGTTTCACATTCTTCCACCAAGCCGCAGCGCAGGGCATAGGTGACCAGTTTGGAAATGGCTTCGTTGATCATCTTCTTCACCTCACGAAATCATCATGCAGCCGCCCATGGGGCGGATGTGGAGCACATGGCACTTCCCTGCCCCAAACACGGTCTCCATGCCGCTTTTGAAGGCAGCCAACTTCTCGTTGGGGACGAAAGCCTGCACCGTACCTGCAAAGCCGCCGCCATGGACGCGGATGGCACCGCTGCCATCCAGCAGCTTCTTGCCCAGCACCAGCGCGAGGGAAACGGCTTGGTGCTTGGGAGCGCCCACCGACCAGATGTTTTGGAGATTGGTAGCAGAGGAGAGCCCCGATTCGTTCACAAGAGCGAGGAACGTTTCAAAATCGCCCGCTTGCAGCGCCTCGGCCTCGGCAACGGCGCGGCGGTCATCGTCATAGTAGTGCATGGCGCGGAGGACGGCACGCTCGCCGCAGCTCTCCCGCAGAGCAGGAATGGCGGCGTAGAAGGCTGCTTCGTCCACTTCGCGGAGGAACTGCTTGCCGAAGTGGGCGGCAACCGCGCCCATCTCGCGGGTGATCTCGGCGTAATCGTCCGTCAGATCATCGTGGCTGGAGCCTGTGTCAATGATGCAGAGGGCATGACCGCACTGGGAGAAGTCGTAGCTCACCTTCTCCACCACAGGGGCGGCGGGATCGGCAAAGTCGATGGCTACCGCGCCGCCTACCGCCGCGCCCATCTGATCCATGAGGCCGCAGGGTTTGCCGAAGTAGATGTTCTCGGCGTACTGGCTGATCTTCGCCATCTCGATGGGGTCGAGGCCTGCGCTACAGTAATAGTTCAGAATATTCGCCACCAGCACCTCATAGGCGGCGGAGGAGGAAAGCCCTGAACCCGACAGCACATCGGAGGTCATACAGGCATCGAAGCCCTGCAAGGCGATACCCATCTGCGCCATTTTGGCCGCCACACCACGCACCAAGGCGGCGGAGGTGCTCTGCTCATCCTCGCGGGGCAGGAGATCATCGAGGGAAACGGTCAATTCGGGATAGCCCTCGGAACAGATGCGGATCACATTCTCGCCGTTGGGTGCGGCGCAGCAGAGCATATCGAGGTTGACGCTGCCGCACAGGACGTGACCGTGCTGATGGTCGGTGTGGTTGCCGCCGATCTCCGTGCGGCCCGGACTGCTGAAAAGGGCGACATCGGCATCTGCGGAGAAACGCTTCCCGAAAGCCTCCACCATGGAAACGGCGCGGTCTTTGGCCTGCAGCATGGCGGCCTCGTTGCCGTCGGGGGCATAGAGGGTCTTGAAAATATGGTCATAAGCGCCCTCTTGCAGGGCGCGGATCAGCTGTTCACAAGTGCGCATATGTTGCACCTCCCCTTGTCGTTACCCTTTCACTATACCGAATTTCCCCCGAGAATTCAATACTGGGCGATGTGTCTTTTTTGTCGTCCTTGCGGCTTTTCCTTGCCTTTTCGCCCCTGTGCTGATAGACTAAGGGGCAAGAAAAGAATGCTTTTGGAGGTATTCCCATGGAAACGACAGCATCCGTCCGCCCCTTCGGCACGCTGGAAAGCGGTGAAGAAGTGCGGGAAATCACATTGAAAAATGAAGCCCTCTCCTTCCAAATTCTCACCTTTGGCGCAACACTCCGTGCCCTGTTCGTCCCCAATCGTAGTGGCGAGATGACCGATGTGGTTTTAGGCTACGATACGATTGAAGAGTATATGGCGCGGGACGGCTACTTGGGCGCGACGGTGGGTCGCTGCGCCAATCGCATTGCAAAGGGGCAATTTTCCCTAAATGGCAAGGACTATCTGCTCTTCTGCAACGATGGCAACAACCATCTCCACGGCGGCAAGGTGGGCTTTTCCCACCGCGTGTGGGACATCGGAGAAGTGACAGACACGGCGGTGACGCTGACACTCCGCAGCGAGGATGGCGAAGAGGGCTACGGCGGCAATATGACCGTCTCCGTGACCTACGAGTTGAAGGGCGCGGGGCTGTATCTCCACTATGAAGCGCAGTCCGATCAAGATACCCTTTGCAGCCTTACCAACCACAGCTATTTTAATTTAGGCGGGCATGACAGCGGCGATGTATTGAAGCAGAAAATCTCCATCTATGCCGAGCGCTATACCCCCAGTGATGCTGAGAGCATCCCCACAGGGGCCATCGACCCTGTGGCGGGTACGCCCATGGATCTGCGCACACCTACCCCCATCGGTGCCCATATTGAGGAGGATTTTTGGCAGCTCCGACAGGCCAAGGGCTACGACCACAACTTCGCCGTCAATGATACGGTGGGGACCATGAAGAAGGTGGCAGAGGTGACTTGCGAGGAGAGCGGCATTTCTATGGCGGTCAGCACCACCCTGCCCGGTATGCACTTCTACACCGCCAACTACATTGAGGAAACGGGTCGCCGCGGTAAGAATGGCGCGGTCTACTATCCCCGCAACGGCTTCTGTCTCGAGACCCAGCAGTATCCCGATGCCATTCATCATCCCAACTTCCCCTCCGCGGTGCTGAAAGCGGGGGAAACCTACGACCACACCACCAGTTTTGTGTTCGGCAATCTCTCATAAACGACAACAGCACCACCCGCGAGGGTGGTGCTGTTACTTTGTGAGGAAAATTTACTTAATG
>JAFQTS010000001.1 GCA_017408915.1 Oscillospiraceae bacterium
CAGGCAATGGCATTTGAAGAATTCATGAGTATGTATCGTGAAAAACTCACCACTGCTGAGGAGGCAGTAAAGGTGATCAAGTCCGGCGATTGGGTGGACTATGGCTTCGCTTGCACCCATCCCCGCGTACTGGACGAGGCACTGGCAAAGCGCGCCCCCGAGCTGCAGGAGGTGAAGGTGCGCGGCGGTATCTGCCTGTGGCGTCCCGCCATCTTCGACATCGAAGAGCCCCATAAGCACATTATCTTCAACTCTCACCACACCAGCGGCACAGAGCGTAAGCACATCGACACCGGCGCTTGCTTCTACACTCCCATGCGCTACTCTGAGCTGCCCCGTTACTGCTACGAGAACTTCAATAAGCCCGATGTTGCCATGTTCCAGGTTGCCCCCATGGATAAGCACGGCTACTTCAACTTCGGCGTTTCCGCCTCTCACCTGAAGGCCGTGTGCGATACCGCCAAGACGGTCATCGTGGAGGTCAACGAGAAGATGCCCCGTGTCTATGGTGGCTTTGGTGAGGCAGTTCATATCTCCGACGTGGATATGATCGTGGAAGGCCGCAATGATCCCATGGGCATCCTGCCCTCTGCTGAGCCCACCGAGATCGACAAGAAGGTGGCAGAGCTGGTGGTGCGTGAGATCCCCAACGGCGCCTGCCTCCAGCTGGGCATCGGCGGTATGCCCAACGCCGTGGGTATGATGATCTGCGAGTCTGATTTGAAGGATCTCTCTGTCCACACCGAGATGTACGTGGATGCTTTCGTGGATATGTCCCTCGCCGGCAAGATCAGCGGCAAGAATAAGAACATCGACCATGGTCGTCAGGCCTTCACCTTCGCCGCAGGCTCTCAGCGTCTCTATGACTTCATTGACGAGAACCGTATGTGCATGGCAGCCCCTGTCAGCTACATTAACGACATCCGCACCATCGCCTCCATTGATAACTTCATGTCCATCAATAACGCCGTGGATATCGACCTCTATGGTCAGGTCTCCAGCGAGACCTCCGGTACCCGCCATATCTCCGGTGCAGGCGGTCAGCAGGACTTCGTGCTGGGTGCCTACCTCTCCAAGGGTGGCAAGAGCTTCATCTGCCTCAGCTCCACCTATAAGAAGAAGGATGGCTCCTTGGCCTCCCGCATCCGTCCCACTCTGGCAGAGGGTAGTATCGTCACCGATACGCGCACCAACGTCATGTACGTGGCTACCGAGTACGGCTGCGTGAACTTGAAGGGTCTCTCCGTGTGGGAGCGCGCCGAAGCCCTCATCTCCATCGCCCACCCCGACTTCCGTCAGGAGCTGGTGGACGCTGCCAAGGAGCAGCACATTTGGCGCCGCCGCTAAGTTAACTCCAATCAAAAAGCTCCGTCCTCGGACGGAGCTTTTTCTTGCTTAACGACCTTATTTGGGGTATACTGATAAAAACGACAGAAGAGGAGGCGACTCCTATGACCTTACAATCAACCGCCCAAAAGGTGCGGGATAAGACCATGCCCCTCTGCACCATGGTAGTGGCTGCGGCAGGCAGCAGCATGAGAATGGGCGGCGTGGATAAGCTCTTCGCTCTTGTTGGCGGCATCCCTGTGCTGCTCCGTACTCTGTGGGCCATTGACAATGCCAGCCTCGTCAGCGAGATCATCGTGGCAGCAGGGGAGAACAACATGGAGGAAATTGCCCGGCTGTGTGCAGGGGCGGGCCTCCGCAAGCCCATCCGCGTGGTACGTGGCGGCGCGACTCGCGTTCATTCTGTGCTTTCTGCCGCACTGGAGGCACAGCCCAAGACGGGGATCATCGCCGTTCATGATGGCGCCCGTCCCTTTGCTACCCCTGCCCTCATTGACGAGATGATCCGCGCAGGCTATCGCACCCAAGCCGCCGCCCCCGCCGTCCCTGTGAAGGATACGGTAAAGGTAGTGGGGGAGGATGGTGCCGTCATTACCACCCCCGACCGTGCCACACTCCGCGCCGTGCAGACGCCGCAGGTGTTCCACGCAGACCTATTGAAAGCTGCTCTCACTGCCGCCTTGCAGACGGGCGTAGCCGTCACCGACGACTGCTCCGCAGTGGAGTTGTTAGGTAAGAAAGTCTACCTGTTCCCCGGTGAGGAGCGGAACATTAAGATCACCACGCCCCAGGATCTGGCGGTGGCTGAGAGCATGATAGGGGAGGAACTGCTATGACAAATCTCCGCATTGGACACGGCTACGATGTCCACCGACTAAAGACAGGGCGCGCCCTAATCTTAGGCGGCGCAACTATCCCCTATGACCTTGGTTTGGATGGTCACTCCGATGCTGATGTTTTAACTCATGCCATCATGGATGCCCTCCTTGGCGCAGCTGCCGCAGGGGACATCGGCAAGCTGTTTCCCGACAATGATGAGGCGTTCCGCGGCATCTCTAGTTTGGAACTTCTGCGCCGTATAAAGCTGCATTTAGCGGAAAAGAACTATAAAATTGTGAATGTTGATGCCACGATTATCGCCCAAGCGCCGAAGATGTCTCCCTACCGTGAAACGATGCGGGAGAACTTGGCAAAAGTGATGGAGGTGGACGTGGAGCAAGTCAGCGTCAAAGCTACCACAGAAGAACACCTCGGTTTCACCGGAAAGGGCGAGGGAATCGCTGCCCATGCCGTCTGTCTCATTGAACGGGAATGACCGTCAGTTGTGGACAAGCGAATCACTGAATGAACCTCAAAAAAGTCACCCGATTTGGGTGGCTTTTTTCTTTGCCCATCATATACTGCCCTAAAAGGGGGTGCATTGATGGCACAAGTTCTCTTTGCTGCTGACTCCGCCACAAAGGCGCAGCGGCTCAGTCGTGTGTTTGCCGAGCGCGGCATCGGTGCTACAGTGCAGCATCTTCCGGTGGGACTGACTACGGAAGGCTGCGCCTACGCTGTGGCAGTGTCACCGCGCCGTTTTGAAGCTGCCCGTATGCTGCTGAAAACGCGGGGCATAACGGTGCGGCGCGTATTTTTCTATGATGAAAATGGTTATCGAGAGGTGAGCTTATGATGTATTTTGATGCCGGTGCAACCACACTGGAAAAGCCTGCTGCTGTCCGAAACGCCGTAGCGCGGGCAGTAAATACCCTGTCCTCGCCGGGGCGAGGCAGTTATCGTGCCACACAGCTGGCGGAGCAAACGGACTACGCCTGCCGCACCACTGCCGCAAAACTCTTCGGCGTAGCCGAGCCGGAGAATGTGATTTTCACCCACAACGCCACCCACGGGCTCAATATTGCCATCCATTCGCTGGTGAAGCCCTGCAGCCGCGTGATTATCTCCGGTTATGAGCACAACGCTGTCACCCGTCCCCTCCACGCCATTCCCAACGTGGAACTGACCATTCTCGATACGCCGCCATTTCAGCCCGAGTGCATGGTGGAGGAGGCGAAAAAGGCGCTGGAGAAGGGAGCAGATGTCTTTATCTGCAACCATGTGTCCAATGTGTTCGGCAACATCCAGCCGGTGGAGGAATTGGGCCGTATGTGTCGCGAAAAGGGCGTGCCTTTCGTGGTGGATGCCTCCCAATCGGCGGGGATTTTGCCTGTGAACATGGGACAGATGCGGGCCGATTTCATCGCCATGCCGGGGCATAAGGGGCTCTATGGACCGCAGGGAACAGGTTTGCTGCTGTGCGGTCGCTGCCCCGAGCCGCTGCTCCATGGGGGCACAGGCAGCCAGTCGCTGCGCCAAACCATGCCCGAGGATTTGCCCGACCGTTTGGAGAGCGGCACACACAATATGCCCGGTATTGCGGGGCTTTTAGAGGGCCTTCGCTTTGTCACGCAGAAGGGGACGGACAACATCCTGCGCCATGAGAAGCACTTGACCGCCTTCGCTTTGGAACAGCTGCGGAAAATCGAGGGGATTAAAGTGTTCTACCGGGATGGCCTGCGTCATCAGACGGGGGTGCTGTCCTTCATTGTGGAGGGCTATGACTGTGAGGCGCTGGGACAGGACTTGGGGCGGCGGGGTATCGCAGTCCGTGCCGGATTCCACTGCGCCCCTCTTGCCCACCGTACCGTAAAAACGCTGAAAACCGGCACAGTTCGCTTTACACCGTCCGTTTTCAACACCCGTCAGCAGGTGGCGCAATTTGCCCAAATTCTTAACGAAGTCATTCGTAAAAAGTAACACTTCGGACACATATTTTTTGTTGCATTTTCCCAATATTTTTTATATAATGTTAGCATCTGTAATTATGCGTACGGCGAGGGAATTGCCGTGCCCTGAAAGGGGGAGAAAACGCTATGGAAATGCTGCTGACATTTTTCCAAAGTATTGGGAGCTACTTATCCTTGATCCGCGTGGCGGATGTGCTGGATGTGCTGTTGATCGCGTTCTTGATCTACAAGATGTTTTCCTTGTTCAAGAGCACACAGGCAGAGCGCATTTTTGCTGGCGTGCTGATGTTCTTGTTGGTGGCGTGGATCGTTTCTGCGCTGAAGCTTCATGCGCTCAGCTATATTCTTACCCATGTGGTGGAGTGGGGCATTTTGGCGCTCATTATCCTGTTCCAGCCGGAACTGCGTCAGATCCTTGAGCGCCTCGGCAGCAAGAACATTCGCGCTTTGAAATTCTTGAAGCCGGAGAAGGAACGTACTGATCTTGAAAAAAGCATCGATCAGACGGTGCTGGCCTGCAGCGAGATGAGCCGCAGCAAGACCGGCGTACTGATCGTTTTTGAGCGTGAAAATCAGCTGGACGAGATGGTGCGCAGTGGTACGGAACTGGATGCCGCTGTGTCCTCTGAGCTTTTGAAAAACATCTTCTTTGTGAAGGCCCCTATGCACGACGGTGCCGTCATTATCCGCAACGGCCGCATTCTCGGCGCAGGCTGCATGCTGCCCCTGAGCCGCAATGTGAACCTCAGCCGTGATTTGGGCATGCGCCACCGTGCCGGTATCGGTATGAGTGAGAACTCCGATGCTGTGGTGGTCATCGTCTCCGAGGAGACCGGTTCTATCTCTGTGGCCATCGGCGGTATGCTCAAGCGCCATCTGATGCCTGAGACCCTCTCCAAACTCCTGCGCAACGAGCTGATGCCTCAGGAGGAGATAGAAGAAAAGCAGAAATTTCCCATTATGAGCCTTTTACAGAAGCTGCGCCCCGCAGAGAAGGAGGTCGGCAATGGAAAAGACTAAGAAGAATAAACTGATGCGCATTGTCGTCTCCATTGTGGCAGCACTTGCCTTTTGGATTTACATGGAGATCCAGGAGCCTGTGGATGTCACAACCGAGGTGCGCAACATCCCTGTGGAGTTCACAGGCGAAGATACCACGCTGGCTGACCGCGGCTTGATGCTGCTGTCGGGTTATGATACCACTGTTGACCTTGAGCTGCAGGGCTCCCGCAGTGTGCTGTGGAAGCTGAATAAGGACGAGGTGCGTGTGGTGGTCAATACTGCCGGCATCACTTCTCCCGGCACACAGAAATTGAGATACACGGTGGACTTCCCCGATGAGATTCCCGATAACAGTATCAGCGTAAAGGATGCCAGCGTGTGGAATGTTACGGTGAAGGTGGGCGAGCTTTACACGAAGGAAGTGCCCATTGAAGTCGATATCCGCGGCAGTGTGCCTTCCGGCTTCTTCACTGAAAATGTGATCGTCGATCCCGTGAAGCTGACGCTGCGGGCACCCCGTGAGGAGCTGCTGAATGTCAGCCATGCCAAGGTGGTGCTGAACATCGGCGATGCGACTTCTACCCTCATCAAGACGCTGGAGTATACCCTCTACGACTATAACGACATCCCTGTTCATAACGACGAGATCCGTGCCTCTACTAAGCTCATTCAGGTGACGCTGCCCATCCGTACCAGTAAGGAAGTGCCGCTGCGAGTAGAACTGGTGGGAGCAGAACAGCATAGCGAATCTGTCCATGTGACCATCGATCCTGAGACGGTGGTCATCGTGGGTGAGGTGGATGTTATCTCCGGAATCCATGCCATTACGCTGGATAAGATCTATGTGGAAGATCTCTTTACCGGCATGAATGGGCCCTATTCCTACACCATCAAGACGCCCGCCGGTGTCAGCACACAAAACGGTGTGAAGGAAGCCATCGTTACCGTAGCAGTTAACGGCACGACCGAGGGATCCGTTATTGTAGAGAGCATCAACTGTGAGGGTGTGGCCGATGGCCTGCGCGCGCATGTAGAGGGCTCCCTTGAGATAGCCCTGTGGGGATCGGAGGAAGCTGTGGAGACCATAACGCCGGAGCAGGTGCTGGTGCGTGTTGATGTGTCCGAGGTCACCGAGGCGGGAACGTATACGCTGCCTGCCGTCATTACCCTGCAGAACACCGAGGGCATCTCTGTTCGAGGTGAATACGAGGTGACTGTGGTAGTAGAAACACGACCCGTTACGCTGCCTGAGGGCGAAACCGGCGCAGTGGCGCCTATTGATCCTACACTGTAGTGAAAAAAGGAAAATGTTATGACTCAGATCGCAACTGTTGAAAAGAATTTAGGCGGCGGTTACGCCGAGATCTCCGTACCTCGCAAATCCGCCTGCGGACACGACTGCGAGGAGTGCGCCGGCTGCGGTATGACGGGCGCGGCTATCCGTGCCCGTGCCCGCAACGATGTGGGTGCCACCCCCGGTGAAAAAGTGGTGGTAGAAAGCAGCACCGGCAAGATCTTCGGTGTGGTGGTGCTGGTCTATGTGCTGCCGGTGGTGCTGTTCCTGCTGGGCTATTTCCTCTCCGAGGGTTTGGCAGAGAACTGGCGCTATGCTATCGCCATCGTCGCCGCCATCGTCAGTATTATCCCCTGCGTGCTGTATGATCGCCATGCCCGCCGCAAGGAAGTGCTGACTTACACCATTCTGCGCCGCTTCTAAGCTATGTTTGGTTATGTGCTTCCCTCCGGGGAATACATGTCCGAGGCGGCGAAGGAGCAGTTTCAAGGCGCTTACTGCGGCCTGTGCCACACTTTGGGACACCACTATGGCTTGGCAGGGCGGATGATCTTAAATTACGACATGACCTTCCTCGCCATGCTGCTCTCAGAAGGGCAGGGGACACTGTGCAAGAAGCGCTGTGCCCTCCACCCCATAAAGGGACGGTGCTGTGCCTGCGGTGAGGCGTCCTTCGATACGGCGGCCCATTGCAGTATCGTGCTGACATGGTGGCAGCTGCAAGACGGCATTGCCGACCACGGATTTTTTGGCGGGTTAAAGTGTCGTTTTGCTGCTCTGTTCCTGCGCCGCCCTTACCAAAAGGCACGGAAGCTTGTCCCCGATTTTGATCGTAAAACCAAGGCGCAACTGGAAGCCCTTGCTTCCTTAGAGGCTGAGAAATGTGCCTCCATTGATGCAGTAGCCGATACCTTCGCCCAATTGCTGGCGGGTGCTGCCATGGAGGTGGAGGGGGAGACCCACCGCCGCGTTCTGTCTCAGCTTTTCTATCACCTTGGCCGTTGGATCTATCTGATCGATGCCGCCGATGATTTAGAAAAGGATTTCCGCAGCGGCAGCTATAACCCGCTGCTGTACCGTTTTCACTTGCAGACGGGAACACTTACTGACGAGGCGCGGCAGGAATTGTCTCATACATTGGACAGTTCCATCCGCTCCATGGCAGCGGCTTTTGAACTGTGGAATTTCGGCGCGTACCACGCCGTGATCGAGAGCACTGTCTACCACGGGCTCTATGCCGTGGGAACCTCTGTGCTGCAAGGTACATTCCGCCGTAGGCGGCGATCCTTACGAAAGAAGGAGAAACAACCCTATGCGTGACCCCTATCAGGTATTGGGCGTAAGTCCTACCGCCTCTGATGACGAGATCAAGAAGGCGTACCGCGACCTTGCCCGCAAATACCACCCTGATAACTATCATGACAATCCCCTTGCTGATCTTGCCCAAGAGCGTATGAAGGAGATCAACGAGGCTTACGAGGCGGTGCAAAGTCAGCGCAAGCGTGGGTCTGCTGCGTCCTCTACGGCTTCCGGTTATGCAAGAAATCCTTATGGCGGCAGTTACGGCGGCAGCTATGGCGGTGGCTACAGTGGCCCCTTTGCCCGTGTCCGCATGGCCATCCAGCAGGGCAATCTCAACTTAGCTGAGGAGTTGCTGAACGCCTCTCCCAACCACAATGCCGAGTGGAATTTCCTCAAGGGCGTTATCTGTACCCGCCGTGGTTGGGCCGATGAGGCAATACGCTATTATCAGACCGCTGTACGGTTAGACCCCAATGATGAGGAGTACAGAAGGGCTTTGGATATGGCGGAAGGTCGTTCTGCTACCTATCGCCCCAGCGGGTTTGAGTCATTTAGCACGGGGGCTTGTCATGCTGCGCCCTGCTTACCTCTGTGTTTTTGTTTCCCATTTTGTTGTTAACGAGAGAAAATGACGGCCTACGCCGTTTGGAAAGGAAGGATCAACTGTGGTCAAAAGTATGACCGGCTACGGTCGAGCAAAGGAGACACTGAACGGACGCGACATCACTGTGGAGGTTCGTTCTGTCAATAACCGTTATTTGGACTGCACCGTGAAGATGCCCCGCGCCTATATCTTCGCTGAGGATGCCATCAAGGGCTGCGTCCAGAAAGCCATCTCCCGCGGTAAGGTGGATGTGTTTATCACCATCGAGAGCAACGGCGCAGAAGAAGTGGTGGTCACCGTCAACGACGCGCTGGCTCGCAATTACTATGAAGCCCTGTGCCATCTGAAGGAGAGCTTCAATTTGGAAGGCGATGTGAGTGCCACCACCCTTGCCCGTTTTCCTGATGTACTTACCGTTACCAAGGCGGAAGAGGACTTGGAGAGCATGGCTGCCGACTTGGTTGCCGTGACGGAAGCAGCACTGACCGCCTACAACGCCATGCGTACCGTGGAAGGTGAGAAGCTGGCACAGGATGTTGCCTCCCGTGTCAGTACCATTGAGCAGGTGGTGGGCAAGGTGGAGGAGCGTTCTCCTCAGACCGTTGCCGCCTACCGTGAAAAGCTCTTGAGCCGTATGCAGGAGGTGCTCCAGTCCACCGCCGTGGATGAGAGCCGCATCCTCACCGAGGCCGCTATCTTCGCCGATAAGACGGCAGTGGATGAAGAGACGGTGCGCCTGCGCAGCCACATTGCCCAGCTCCGCGCCATGCTGGAGAGCAACGAGCCTGTGGGCCGCAAGCTGGACTTCCTCATTCAGGAGGTCAACCGCGAGTGCAACACCATCGGTTCTAAGTGCAACGATCTGTCTATTGCGCAGGATGTGGTGAATATGAAGGCCGAGGTGGAGAAGATCCGCGAGCAGGTGCAGAACATCGAGTAAGTGGGGGAGAGGCTATGGAACTTGTAAACATCGGTTTTGGTAACCTCATTTCCACTGCACGGCTTATTGCCATCGTTGGCCCCGACAGCGCCCCTGTGAAGCGCCTCATTCAGGAGAGCCGTGACAGAGGCATGCTCATTGATGCTACCTATGGCCGCAAGACGGCCTCTGTATTGATGATGGACAGCGACCATGTGGTGCTCTCCGCCCTCAGTACCGAGAAGCTGGGGCCTCGTTTTGGCATGAAGGCGGAAGATTTTACGGAGGAGGAATAAGGCATTGAAAAAAATAGGAAAGACATTTATCATCTCCGGCCCGTCCGGCGTGGGTAAAAGCACAGTTCTCAGTGCCCTGTTCCGTGGACGGGATGACCTCTATTTCTCCGTATCCGCTACCACTCGCCCTCCCCGCATCGGTGAGTGTGACGGCGTGGATTATCACTTCATCAGCCCTGATGTGTTCAGTGAATGGATCGAAAAGGGTGAGTTTTTGGAATATGCTGAGTATGTCAGCAATTTCTATGGCACCCCCAAGCGCTATGTGGACGAGGCTATGCTTGCAGGCAAGGATGTGATCCTCGACATCGAGATCCAGGGCGCCCAGCAGGTACACGCCCAGCGTCCCGATGTGGTGCGCATCTTCATCGCGCCCCCTTCTTGGGAGGAGCTGGAGCGCCGCCTCACCGCTCGTGGCACCGACACCCCTGAGAAGATCCAGCGCCGCCTCCTCCGCGCCAAGGTGGAGGTGCAGACCGCTGGCAATTACGACTACTTCGTGGTGAACGACACGGTGGAAAAAGCCGTGGAGGAGCTGCGTGCCATCATGCTGGCAGAGCATTGCCGCCCCGCCGAGCGTATGGAACTTTTAAACGGTAATAACGGCTGAAATAGCCGCAATCAACATGATTTTATGGCCTTAAAGGCAGAAGGAGAAAACAATTATGATGCTGTATCCCGCAATGAATAAGCTGACCGAGTATATCCCCAACCGCTACATGATGGTAAACGTGGTGGCACGCCGCGCCCGTCAGATCGCTTCCGAGGCCGAGTATAACGGCGAGCATCTGGAGGAGAAGCCCGTCACGCTGGCGATCCATGAGGTGGCTGACGGTAAGTTTGATGCCAACGAGCTGGCTGCAGGTGTCCGCGAGTAATTTTTTACGGTAACGAGAGGGGGAGAAGGTGCGTGCGTCTTGCTAAGATCGCCGTAGAAGCGGCAACTTATGCTATTGACAAGCCCTATACCTACCTTATTCCCGAGGAAATGCCCCTCTCTGTTGGCTGCCGCGTCCTTGTCCCTTTTGGAAAGGGCAACCGCGTCAGTGAAGGAATGGTGTTGGAACTGACGGAGGACATTCCCAGCGGTCCTGTCAAAGCCGTCCGCCTCAATGTAGATGGGGATCCTATTGCCTCCCAGCAGGAGATCAAGCTGGCACTTTGGATGCGTCAGCGATATTTCTGCACTTTTTACGACGCGATCCGCACGATTTTGCCCGCCGCCGTATGGTACCGTTACAAGGAAACGTGGCAGGCCTTGAGCCCCGTTGTAGAGGGCTTAAGCCGCCGTGAGAGTGCCGTTTTGCAGCTGTTGCAGGATGGCGCTATGGAGACGGAGACAGTGGTGGAAAAAGAGGGCGAGAGCGCCATTTCTGCGTTGTATGCTCTCGAAAAGCACGGTCTTGTCGCCCGTCATACCCAGTCCAGCCGTAATGTGTCGGACAAGCATGTGACCCTCGTTTCCCTCGCTGTCAGCGGGGAAGAAGCCCTTGCGTGGGCGGATGCCAATCGCCGCAGCGCCAAGATGTGTGATGTGTTGCGCTTTCTTGCCCAGCAAGGGGAAACCACCATGCAGGAGCTGACCTATTTTACAGGTGCCTCCCGACAATCTGTCACTGCACTGGAAAAGCGCGGTTTGGTGTCCCTGCGTCAACAGGAGCAGTACCGCATTACGCCTCACGACTATACACAAAGCGCCCCGCCCATTACCTTGAACGATGCGCAGCAGCGTGTTTATGAGGATATGCTGCAGCGCACAGAATCGGACAAAGCGGGGGTTACGCTGCTCCACGGCGTGACGGGAAGCGGCAAGACCCTCATTTATATCCGTCTTGCCCAAGCGTTGTTGGAACGGGGAAAGACGGTGATGATCCTCGTCCCCGAAATTGCCCTGACCCCTCAAATGATGGCTCGTTTCACCGCCTATTTCGGCGAAAAGGTGGCGCTTCTCCACAGCGGCCTCCGCATGACGGAGCGTTACGACCAGTGGAAGCGGATTCGCCGCGGTGAGGCTACGGTGGTGTTGGGTACACGCTCTGCGGTGTTTGCCCCCCTTCAAAATATTGGTCTTATTGTGCTGGACGAGGAGCAGGAGAGCTCCTACGAGTCGGAATCCTCTCCCAGCTACCACGCCCGCGACATCGCCAAATACCGCTGTCTTGCTGAGAATGCCCAGCTGCTGTTGGGGTCAGCCACGCCTACGGTGGAGTCGGCCTACTATGCCGAGCAGGGGGACTATCACTTAGCCCAGCTGCCCTTGCGTTATAATTGCCACAGTTTGCCCCGTGTTATCGTGGCAGATATGCGCCAAGAGCTGCGCAGCGGCAATTTCGGCATTATCAGCCGCCCTCTTTATGAGGAATTGCGGCAAAATATCGAGCGGGGCGAGCAGAGTATTCTCTTCTTAAACCGCCGTGGCAGCAGCCGTCAGCTGCTGTGCCCCAACTGCGGCTATGTGCCCCAGTGCCGCCGCTGCAGTGTCTATTTGACCTACCACAGCGTCAATGACCGCATGATGTGCCACTACTGCGGTCATTCTGAGCGTGCATCTTTTGAGTGCCCCGAGTGCGGCACGAAGCTGCGCCACATCGGTGCAGGCACGCAGAAAGTGGCAGAGGAGCTTGCCCAGCTGTTCCCCGATGTCCCTGTGCTGCGGATGGATGCCGATTCCGTCACTATGGGGCATGAGGCGGTGCTGCGTGAGTTTTCCGAAAAGCAAGTCCCCATCCTCTTAGGCACCCAAATGGTGGCGAAGGGGTTGGATTTTGAAAATGTGACCCTTGTAGGCGTACTGGCGGCAGATTTGTCGTTGTACGTGGATCACTACCGCGCCTCTGAGCGTACCTTCTCGCTCCTCACCCAAGTGGTGGGCCGCGCAGGACGCGGCGAGAAGGAAGGGCGTGCCGTCATTCAGACGTACACTCCCGATAATGAGGTGATCCAAGCTGCCGCCCAGCAGGACTACAAGCGGTTTTATGAATCTGAGCTGCGTATCCGCCGCCTCCGCTGCGATCCGCCCTTTGCCGATCTCTTCACCGTCACGGTGACAGGCAGCGACGAGAGCGAGGTGCGCCGCGCCGCCAAGGAACTGCAGCAGAGTCTTGACTATGCTGCCCAGCGCCCGCCTTATGATGGGTTGAATCTCACGGTACTGGGGCCTGCCCCCGCCGCCGTGGTGAAGATCAACGACCGCTATCGCTACCGCGTGACGGTGGTTGGTAAAAATGAAAAACACCTGCGTGGGCTTCTCTCCCACATGATGAAGGCGTTCGCCCGCCGCAGCGAGAATCGCCGCATGCAGGTCTATGTAGATTGTAATTTAATGGATGAGAGGTAATTCTTATGGCATTGAGAAATATTGTTTTGCAGGGTGACGAAGTGCTGACCAAGGTCTGCCGTCCCGTCACCGAGTTTAATGACCGTCTCCACACTTTGCTGGACGACATGACCGAGACGCTGCTGGACAGCGGCGGCGTGGGTCTGGCTGCCCCTCAGGTGGGCATCCTGCGCCGTGTCTGCGTGGTGCAGAATGAGGA
>JAFQTS010000014.1 GCA_017408915.1 Oscillospiraceae bacterium
CAATCTCCGCGACACGGTGGAGGCACTGCCCGCCTATATCGACAAGCGCAACATCGACCTCTTCGGTCGCCACGGCATCCTGACCCGCGCCGAGCTGGAGGCTCGCTACGAGATCCATTTGGAGAACTACTGCAAGGTGGTTACCATCGAGTCCAACACCCTGTTGGAGATGACCCGCCGCTACATCCTCCCCGCTGCCACCACTTGCAGCGATGAATTGGCTACCGCCATTTTCCACAAGCAGACCTGCGGTATTTCCGTCCCTGTCACCACCGAAAGCGCCGCGCTGCGCCGTATCTCTGAGCTCTCCTCTAAGATCTACAGTGTCTGCGGCTCTTTGGAGACGGCTCTCAAGCGCGCACCTGCCGTCGATGGCGGTCTGACTGCGGCGAAGTATTACCGCGATCAGGTGGAGGCCAAGCGCCGGAAGATGAGTGAGCTTATCAATGAGCTTGAAATCCTCTGTGCCGCTAAGAACTGGCCCTTCCCCACTTACGCTGACATTCTCTTTGCAATGTAAAATACGCAGAAAAAACGGAGCGAAATTCGCTCCGTTTTTTTATTTATTTGCACATGTGTACATCCATTTGGGGATAGGGAATGGTGATGTTCTCTTCGGCGAATACCTCCTGAACGATATCCAGTGTACCGCGGCGGGCAACACCTTTCACAGACGGGTCTACACAGTTCAGTACTATCTTATAGTTGATGCTGCTGTCGGCAAATTCATCGGTACCCAAGAATTGAGCATCCTCCACGGAGGGCAGCTCCTTGGCACGGCGAACGATCTCCTCCATCACAGGGCGAATGCGGCTAAGGGGCACATCGTAAGGTGCCGAGATGCTGACACCAACGATTTTGGTTGCCTTGGCGATCTCGGTGATGTTGCGGTTGCTGATGGTAATGGTGGTATCCTCGATAAAATCATAGAGCTTTGTCACCTTGGCGTTGAACTCAATGACCTGCCACTCTTTTCCGTTATAGCAGATATAGTCACCGACGGCGAAGAACTTGTCCCAAATAATGCTGGTACCCATCATGAGATCCTTCAGGATATCCTGCAGAGCAAAGCCCACGATGATACCGGCAACGCCGAGGCCGGTAAACAGCGTACCGATATTGATGCCGTTGATCTGCAGCACCACTGCGGCGACCAGAATCACATAAGCACTCTTGATAGCCGTCCCAACCACGCGAAAGTTCGTTTGCTGGGTTTTTTTGCCGTCCTTCAGCTTCAAAATCTTTCGCAGAAATACGCGGCAGACCTTCCACACGATAAATGCCGCCACCAGCACCACAATGCTGATCAAAAACTCCGGTGAGAGCAAATACTCCTTAATTTTTTCCATTTATTTTTCCTCCTTCCCTTTACGGCTGCGCTGGATGAAGTGAATCACCATAGTTACAAGGAAAATAATACTGAGATACCCGAAAATGGGGAAAATCACGCCGATAATGTCGCCAAAACCGAAGAGGCTGCCTGCCCATACCACTACGGCAAAAATCAGCAGTACAGGCTTTTCACGGCGCGCTACGAAGGACACCTTCTGCTTGAGATACGTCATCAGCGCCACCAAAGAGGCCAAGGAATTGCAGAACATGGCAAGTGCCAACAGCACACCGTAAATGTTGCCGAAAATGGGTCGCAGGACGCTGGCAACAGCCACCATAGGCAGCTCCTGCTCTACAGAGGGCGGGTAGATCGCCACAGAGGAGAGGATGCAGTAAGCCACAAAGATCAGCATCACACCGCTGAGGATCATGCCACCAAAGACGGTGGATTTCTTCTTGATGAGCGGGCCAACAGGCACCATGATGCCGATGCCGCCCAAGAGATTGTAGGCCACGAAGGTCAGCGCCGCAATGAACCAGTTGGGCATCAAGGGGTTTTCGTTGACGATAGTCATCTCTTTCAGCAAGGCGGTGTCAAACTTACCCCATGCGGCAATGGCGAAAATCAAGGTAGCGATGACGAGAATGGGGATCAGCGAGGAGAAGGCATTGACCATGCCGCTGACACCGAAGATGGCGACGATCGCCACAATGACGGTGAACACCGCGCTGCCGATCCATGCAGGCACATCGAAAAGCTGCTGCAGCATAGCACCCACACCTGCCGACATCAGCACCACCACGCCGAAGAGGAACAGTGCCGTAATGACGCCCGCAGCTTTACGCAGCCACGCAACCTTCTCCCAAGGGACAAGGAGATGATCCAATTCCGTGTAGCCCGTCATTTGGGTCAGGCGCATCAGCACCACACCGAAGAACACGAACAGCGCCACAGCCACAGCAAAACCTAAAAAGCCGAGGCCGCCAAATGCGCCGAAAAACTGCCACAATTCCTGTCCCGAGACAAAGCCCGCGCCGAGGAAGCAGCCAACATAGGTAAACGCCAAAGGCAAAACGCCCATTTTTTTCATTTCAAATAGCTCCTTACTAAGGGAAAATACTCCACCTATTCTACCGCCTTTCCCACGTTTCGTCAAGGAGGCAAGAAAGAGACGCTGCATTTTGCAGCGTCTCTTTCTTTAGAGGGGGTAATATCATGGTCAATGATATATTTTTCTTTCTTACACCAACACGGCGCGGTGGAACACCTTCTTACCCTTACGGATAATGACGCCGTCACCGGTGAACTGCTCACAGCCGAAGGTAGCGTCAATGGCGGTGACCTTCTCATCGTTGACAGTCACGCCGCCCTGCTGAACGAGACGACGAGCCTCGCCGCGGGAAGGAGCCAGACCGCACTTCACCATCAGGCTCATAATATCAATGCTGCCGCCGCCGAAATCGTCATTGGTCAGCTCGGTAGTGGGCATATGCTCGGCATCACCGCCGCCGGCAAACAGAGCCTTAGAGGCAGCGCGAGCCTTGTCAGCCTCTTCCTCACTGTGAACCAGCTTGGTCAGCTCGTAGGCGAGGATATCCTTAGCCTCGTTAAGCTGTGCGCCCTCCCAGGACTCCATCTTCTTGATCTCCTCCAGAGGCAGGAAGGTCAGCATACGGATGCACTTGAGGACATCGGCATCGTCCACATTGCGCCAGTACTGATAGAACTCGAAGGGGCTGGTCTTGTTGGGATCCAGCCACACAGCGCCGTTGGCGGTCTTACCCATCTTCTTGCCCTCGGAGTTGAGGAGCAGGGTGATGGTCATGGCGTGGGCATCCTTGCCCAGCTTGCGGCGGATCAGCTCCGTACCGCCCAGCATGTTGCTCCACTGATCGTTGCCGCCGAACTGCATGTTGCAGCCATAGTGCTGGAACATGTAGTACCAGTCGTAGCTCTGCATGATCATGTAGTTGAACTCAAGGAAGCTGAGACCCTTCTCCATGCGCTGCTTGTAGCACTCGGCGCGGAGCATATTGTTGACGGAGAAGCAAGCGCCCACTTCACGGAGCAGCTCAATGTAGTTCAGAGGCTTGAGCCACTCGGAGTTATACAGCATCAGTGCCTCGTCGTCAGAGAAGTCGATAAACTTCTCCATCTGACGCTTGAAGCACTCGGCATTGTGCTTGATGGCGGCCTCGTCCAGCATCTGACGCATATCGCTGCGGCCGGAGGGATCGCCGATGAGGGTGGTGCCGTCGCCAATCAGAGCGA
>JAFQTS010000015.1 GCA_017408915.1 Oscillospiraceae bacterium
ACCACCTTGCAGTAGTTCTCCAAATGGATCTCGTAGCGAGCCTCCAGCTCGGCGCGGGTCAGGATGCCGTGGCGACCGAAGAGGTCGATGTTGCGCTTGTCGATATAGGCGGGCAGTGCCTCCACCGTGTCGCGGAGATTGCTGAGGCCGCGGCGCTTGGCCTCGGCGATCCACTCCTCATCGTAACCGTTGCCGTTGAAGATGATACGGCTGTGATTGGTGAAGGTTTCCTTCAGCAGCTTCTGCAATGCAGACTGGAAATCCTCGGCCTTTTCCAAAATATCGGCGAACTTGCACAGCTCCTCGGTCATCATGGTGTTCAGCACCGCTGTGGGGCTGGCGATAGACTGGCTGGAGCCCACCATGCGGAACTCGAACTTATTACCGGTAAAGGCAATGGGGGAGGTACGGTTGCGGTCGGTGGTGTCCTGAGGGATCTCGGGGAGGGTATCCACGCCGATCTCCAGCTTGCGCTTGGTGACCTCCACGTATTCCTCGCCGCTGATGATAGCTTCAAGAATGGCGGTCAGCTCATCGCCAAGGAACACGGACAACACAGCAGGGGGAGCTTCATGGCCGCCGAGACGGCAATCGTTGCCGGGATAGGCCACGCAGCAACGCAGCATGTCCTGATATTCGTCCACACCCTTAATAAAGGCAGCGAGGAACAGCAGGAACTGAGCGTTCTGGCTGGGGGTATTGCCGGGCTTGAGGAGATTTTCACCACGGTCGGTGCACAAAGACCAGTTATCATGCTTACCGCTGCCGTTGACACCCTCAAAGGGCTTTTCATGGAGCAGGCACACGAAATTGTGGCGCGCTGCCACGGTCTTGAGCATCTCCATCGTCAGCTGATTGTGATCGCAGGCAATGTTGGCATCGCAGTAGACAGGTGCGATCTCGTGCTGGGAGGGGGCGGCCTCATTGTGCTGGGTCTTGGCGAACACGCCCAGTTTCCACAGCTCACAGTTTAGCTCATGCATAAAGGCTGCCACGCGGGGCTTGATAGAACCATAGTAATGGTCGTCCAGCTCCTGTCCCTTGGGAGGCTTGGCACCGAAAAGGGTGCGCCCGCACAGCCGCAGATCAAGGCGCTGACGATAATATTCCTTGTCGATAAGGAAGTACTCCTGCTCGGCGCCCACCTGTGCCGTTACATGCTGTGCCTCCGTGTTGCCGAAGAGCCGCAGGATACGCATACACTGACGATCCAAAGCGCGGATAGAACGCAGCAGAGGCGTTTTCTTATCCAGCGTCTGACCGGAGTAGGAGCAGAAGATGGTGGGGATATAGAGAGTCTTGTCCTTGACGAAGGCGTAAGAGGTGGGATCCCATGCGGTGTAGCCACGTGCCTCAAAGGTGGCGCGCAGGCCGCCGGAGGGGAAGGAGGAGGCATCAGCCTCACCGCGGCTCAGTTCCTTGCCGGAGAGCTCCATCAGAATGTTGCCCTTACCATCGGGGACAATAAAGCTGTCGTGCTTCTCGGCGGTAAATCCCGTCATAGGCTGGAACCAGTGGGTATAGTGGGTAGCACCCAGTTCGATGGCCCAATCCTTCATGGCGACGGCGATTTTATCGGCAATGTCACGATTCAAAGACGCACCCTGTGCAAGGCACTGCTGCCATGCATGATACGTTTCGGGGCTCAGACGCTGACGCATCTTTTCCTCGGTAAATACCATGCTGCCAAACAGTTCGGGTACATTGTTCATTCGCTTATCCATTGCGATTCTCCTTTCGCCGTCATTCCGACGGGGTAATATGTTTCTATAGATCCTTAGTTCAGCTTTTCAAGGCCGGCACGCAGACGGCGCAGGCACTCGTCACGGCCGAGAATGTGGCAGATCTCCACAGCGCCGCCGGGGGTAACAGCCTTACCGGCTGCGGCAATGCGGACAGGCCACATCAAGGTGGCATTCTTCACCTCGAGAGCGGCAGCCAGATCAATGAGACCATTGTGGATGGACTCATTATCCCACTGAGGCAGATTCTCCAGCATGGGGATGGCCTTCTCCAACATGGTGCGGCACACCTCAGGGTTGGTCTTGGACTTCTTGTTGGTAAAGAGATCGATATCGTACTCGGGGAGCGTATCGAAGAAATCCACCTTCTCGGGGATGTCCGTCAGATGCTCGCAGCGTGCCTGCAGAAGAGCGGCGATAGCGGCGATGTCATAATCACCCTTCACGCTCTCGCGGATATAGGGCGCAGCGACCTCGGCGAATGCCTCGGGGGTCATAGCGCGGAGATACACAGCATTGAAGTGATCCAGCTTGGCAATGTCGAAGATAGCGGGGGACTTGGAGATGCCAGTCATATCGAAGATGCGGCTCAGCTCCTCCAGAGAGAAGATCTCCTGCTCAGCATACTCACCGCGGGGAGACCAACCCAACAGCGTCACGTAGTTGAGGATGGCCTCAGTGAGATAACCGCGTGCCTTCAGATCCTCATAGCTGGGATCGCCATGGCGCTTGGACATCTTGTTCTGGGCATCGCGCATGACGGGAGAGCAGTGGACATAGGTGGGAACTTCCCAACCAAATGCCTCGTACAGCAGATTGTACTTGGGAGCGGAGGAGAGGTACTCGCTGCCGCGCACCACGTGGGTGATACCCATCAGATGGTCATCAATGACATTGGCAAAGTTGTAGGTGGGCAGACCGTCGCGCTTCAAAAGCACCTGATCGTCCAGCGTGGAGTTTTCCACGGTAATATCGCCAAAGATAGCATCGTGGAAGGTGGTGCTTCCCTCAGCGGGGATACGCTGACGAATGACATATGGCTCACCGGCGGCAACGCGGGCCTTAGCCTCCTCCAAAGGCAGGTCGCGGCAAGGATCGGCAGCGCGCTGGAAGTCGCCGCTGTCCTCCTCGGACTCGCTCTTCTCGCAGAAGCAGTAGTAAGCGCCGCCCTTTTCCACCAGGAGCTCAGCGTACTTACCGTAGGTATCACGGCGCTCGGACTGAATATAGGGAGCCACAGGGCCGCCAACATCGGGGCCTTCATCGTGGGTGAGGCCGCACTCAGCCATGGTACGGTAGATCACATCCACAGCACCTTCCACCAAGCGACCCTGATCGGTATCTTCAATACGCAGGATGAACGTACCATTATTGGCGCGGGCAATGAGCCAGGTATACAGTGCCGTGCGAAGATTGCCTACGTGCATATAACCGGTGGGGGAAGGGGCGAAACGAGTGCGCACCTTACCGCGGGGAATTTTTTCTTCCATTTGGGCAAAATAGGTCATATCAACAGCCATTTTTCATGTCCTCCTGCGGCTTAAGTATTAAAATGCAAAAAATCACCCATATATTATATTTCATCTACAAAAAAAGTCAATAATTATCCCAATATTTGCTGAGCTTTTCCATTGCTTTTTCTGTCGGAAGATGATAGAATAACGAAGAATGAATACTGGGGTTTTGTGGCCCGAGAGTAAGCGAGGTTTGATTCTATGGAGCAGAATAGAAAGAAACGCATTTTCAGCGGTATTCAGCCCTCCGGTGAGCTGACGCTGGGTTCTTATATGGGTGCTATCAAAAACTGGGTGGCCCTGCAGGATGAGTATGATTGCCTGTATTGCATCGTGGACATGCACGCCATCACGGTCCGTCAGGATCCCGCACTGTTGCGTAAGCGCAGCGTGAATCAGCTGGCACAGTATATCGCCTGTGGTCTCGATCCTGAGAAGAACATCATGTTTATCCAGAGCCACGTGCCTCAGCACGCAGAGCTGGGCTGGATCCTCAACTGCTATACCCAGTTTGGTGAGCTGAGCCGTATGACCCAGTTCAAGGCCAAGGCTGCCCAGCACGCCGACAATATTACGGCAGGCCTCTTTACTTACCCTGTGCTGATGGCTGCCGACATTCTGCTGTATCAGGCAGACCTCGTCCCCGTGGGTGAGGATCAGCGCCAGCATGTGGAGCTGACCCGCGACATCGCTCAGCGTTTTAACGGCATCTATTCCGATACCTTCACCCTGCCCGAGTCCTTCATCCCCAAGATGGGTGCCCGCGTTATGTCTTTGGATGATCCCACCACCAAGATGAGCAAGTCCCTGCCTGATGGCTGCGTGAATCTCATGGATACCCCCGAGGTCATCATGAAGAAGTTCAAGCGCGCCGTCACCGACTGTGAGATGGCTGTGAAGTTTGATAAGGAGAACAAGGCCGGCATCTCCAACCTGCTGACCATCTACTGCGCCGCTACCGGCAAGACCATCGAAGAGGCTGAGGCCGAGTTCGCCGGTCAGGGCTACGGTGTCTTTAAGCCCGCTGTTGGCGAGGCTGTGGTGGAACTGCTCCGTCCCATCCGTGAGGAGAGTGAGCGCATCATGGCAGATAAGGCCTATCTTGAGAGCGTTTACAAAGAGGGTGCCGAGCGTGCCCGTTACCTTGCCCAGAAGACCCTCAGCAAGGTCCAGCGCAAGGTGGGTTTCGTTGCCCGCTAAGTTATAACGACATGTGTCCTGTTGGATACTTCGTATATCATTGAGTTACCTCAAAATTCATAAGAGAAAGGAAAATCATTACTATGATTTACACGACCGAGGTTCAGCATATGTGTCCCGTCGCCAAGGGCGCGTACCATGGTCCCGCTCCCATCCCTGAGGAGGGCAAGTGGGTACAGGCAAAGCAGATCTCCGACATTTCCGGCTTCACCCACGGTGTGGGTTGGTGCGCTCCTCAGCAGGGCGCCTGCAAACTGACGCTGAATGTGAAGAACGGCATTATCGAAGAGGCTCTGGTGGAAACTCTGGGCTGCTCCGGCATGACCCACAGCGCCGCAATGGCTTCCGAGATCCTCATCGGCAAGACCCTGCTGGAGGCTCTTAACACCGACTTGGTGTGCGACGCGATCAACACCGCTATGCGTGAGCTGTTCCTGCAGATCGTCTATGGCCGCACTCAGTCCGCTTTCTCCGAGAACGGTCTGGCTGTGGGCGCTTCTCTGGAGGATCTGGGTAAGGGTCTGCGCTCTCAGGTGGGCACCATGTTCTCCACCCGTGAGAAGGGCCCCCGTTATCTGGAGATGGCAGAGGGTTACTGCACCCGCGTTGCTCTGAACAAGGATAACGAGATCATCGGTTACGAGTTCGTGAACCTGGGCAAGATGATGGACTTCGTCAAGAAGGGCATCGATGCCAACGAGGCCATTGAGAAGGCCAAGGGTCACTACGGTCAGTTTGAGAACGCGGCGAAGTATATCGATCCGCGTCATGAGTAAGGAAGGGAGGACGTAATTATGGCTCTGTTTGAAAGCTACGAGAGAAGAATTGATAAAATCAATGGCGTCCTCGCTCAGTACGGTATCAATTCCGTTGAGGAGTGCCTCGATATCTGCAAGGAGAAGGGCTTCAACCCCTATGAGATCGTCAAGGGCATCCAGCCCATCTGCTTCGAGAACGCCTGCTGGGCTTACACCGTGGGCGCTGCTATCGCTCTGAAGTCCGGTGTTAAGACCGCGGCTGAAGCTGCTAAGTGCATTGGTATCGGCCTGCAGGCCTTCTGCATCGACGGCTCTGTCGCCGAGGATCGTAAGGTCGGTCTCGGCCACGGTAACCTGGGCGCTATGCTGCTGAGCAACGAGTCCAAGTGCTTTGCCTTCCTGGCAGGTCACGAGTCCTTCGCCGCTGCTGAGGGTGCTATCGGTATCGTCCGCAACGCCAACAAGGCCCGCAAGGAGCCCCTGCGCGTGATCCTGAACGGTCTGGGCAAGGATGCTGCTCAGATCATTTCCCGTATCAACGGTTTCACCTATGTGCAGACTCAGTTTGACTATGCTTCCGGCAAGGTCGCTATCGTCAAGGAGACCCGCTACAGCGAGGGTGAGCGCGCCAACGTCCGCTGCTACGGCGCTGACGATGTCCGCGAGGGCGTGGCGATCATGCATCTCGAGGGCGTGGATGTTTCCATCACCGGTAACTCCACCAACCCCACCCGTTTCCAGCATCCCGTTGCCGGCACTTACAAGAAGGAGTGCATCGAGCAGGGTAAGAAGTACTTCTCCGTCGCTTCCGGCGGTGGTACCGGCCGTACCCTGCATCCCGACAACATGGCTGCCGGTCCCGCTTCCTACGGTCTGACCGATACCATGGGTCGTATGCACGGCGACGCTCAGTTCGCCGGTTCTTCCTCCGTGCCTGCTCACGTTGAGATGATGGGCTTCCTGGGCATGGGCAACAACCCCATGGTCGGCGCTACCGTCGCCGTGGCCGTGGCCGTGGAAGAGGCTCTGAAGGGCTAATCGCATTGCAATCAAAAGAGAGATGGAGCAATTCCATCTCTCTTTTTGCATGTTACATTCAGTTGCGGAATTGCTATGCGCCCGTGGTGGACGGATGCAGGCTGTTTTGCTACGATATTCCCATCAACAAAGGGGAGTGACGGTCATGAAATTTGATGAAAAGCTGATGGACCTGCGGAAGAAAGCAGGTATGTCCCAGGAAGAACTGGCCGACCGATTGGGCGTGTCCCGGCAGGCCGTCTCCCGCTGGGAACTGGGCAGCACGCTGCCCGACGCACCGAATTTGCTGAAGCTGAGCGATCTTTTCGGCGTGTCCATCGACTACCTGCTGCGGGATGAATATGACGACACACAGCAGGTGCCGCCGATGAACGCAAAAGCCCCGGACGTGTCGGCAAAAGAGCAGGGGAAACGGAAATGGTATCTGGTGGCTTCTCTTGCGTGGGCCCTCGCCGGTGCTGCTTTTTTGATTGCCGCCATTGACCGCATGAGCATTCATCTGGTGGGGCTGGTCTTTGTGGATGCGATTCTTGCCATTGTCTTTCTTTGGAAATATCTCAAAACAGAACGGAATGAATGAGAAAAGCACCGCTGAAGCGGTGCTTTTTACAATATCAGCAGCAACCCAATGGCGATCAGCAGTTCCTCATCCCCGTCCTCCCGGAAGAGATGGAACAGAAGCAGCAGTAACAGCAAATCGCCGATGTCAATGTCACCCAGATGCAGCTTATCCAAAATTCCCGACAGCACGGGAATTGCACCGACCGGTTTGGGCGGCGGTTCGGGCCGGGGTGGAGGAGGTGACTGCGGAGGCGGCGCTTCCTGCGGCTTTGACTCCGGCTGGGGCTGGCGGGCATAGACACCATCGTCGTTGCGGATGTAGCGGTTATACATCTCCCAGTCCCCCCATTTCCGTCAGCGCCCGCTTACCCACGTGAATGAGCCGGGCCAATTTAGCCGCCCGCTGGATCTTCTCCTGTTTTTCCGGCTTCAAAAAGGGACGCAGCGCATATAGAAGTTGTGTTACTTGACTGTTGGAACTGTTCAATTCCTGCAACAATGGCAAAAAGCGGGCCATAGACGCCATGTCCGGACCGCCCAGTCCCGCCGCCGGCGGTTGCTGCGGCGGGGGAGGGGGTGCTGCGCCCATACTGCCGGAGAGCTGCTGGGCCAACTGCATGATCTGGGCCATCTGAGCCGGGTCGGACAGCAGCGCATTCAGTTTATCTTCCATTTCCGCCACGCCGCCGTCCTCCTTTCTTATTTCAACAGATTGCCGCCGATATTGCGGATCAGTGCTGCTCCCTCAGGACTTTGCATTACCTGTCGCAGCATGGATGCCAGCTGGGCCGTATTGCCGGCAGACGCCTGTGCCATGGCCTGCTGCAAACCTGCACCGCCGTCCGGGCCGGACAGCATCTGCATCAGCGCCTGCCCGTCGGCTGATTCCATCACCCGCTGCGCTGCCCCCGGGTCACGCTGCAGTCGGGACATCATGTCATGTTGATTCATACCGAACCTCCCGCATTTTGTTTCTGCATCAATCTATGTCAGCGCAAAAGAAAAAGTGCCTGTCCGCAGACAGACACTTTTTGCTGTGTTATTCACTGCCCTTCCAGTAATCGCAAAGGGGGCGGAGGGGACACTCAGTGCATTGGGGATTGCGGGCCATGCACAGAGCTCGACCGTGAAGCACCATGCGGTGG
>JAFQTS010000016.1 GCA_017408915.1 Oscillospiraceae bacterium
CCCATCTTAGCGGCCAAGGGCTCAAAGTTCGCCCGCTATCACAGCAATCAGGGTCTTGTGCTTCTGCTGCTTTGTATCGCCTACAGCATCGTCATCAGTATTCTCAGCGGCATCCTGCTGGCCATCTCGTGGCGGCTCTCGCTCCTGGTCAGCATCATCACCACCGTTGGCAGTCTCGGCATCACGGTACTGGCGATCCTGGGCATCATCCACGCCGCCAAGGGCGAGACAAAGCCTCTGCCCCTCATCGGCGGCATCAAGCTACTGAAGTAAGGCAGGGCAAAAAAAGACCGCGCGGCGGCTGCCGCGCGGTTCTTCGTCATATATAGGCTGTTGCTTATGCCTTCCACAGGCCGTGGAGGTTGCAGTACTCATACACTGCCTCCACCTCATCACCCTCGCACAGGGAGAAGCAGACCTTGGGAGCGTCACCGGGCTTGAGGCACTTGCGCTGGTTGCCCTGCTTCGTCTGCAGGGACACCCACTCGATATAATGCTCAGGCAGCATGGGATGCTCCACAGCGCCCACGGTCACATAGACCTTGCCATCCTTCACCTCATAGACGGGAACATGCTTCTCCAGCGCACCATCGGTGGTGCCGGGAACCAGCTCTGCCATCTTCTCGCCGCAGCAGACCACAGGCACGCCGCTGTCCTTGACCTTGGCAATGATGTTGCCGCAATGCTTGCAAATATAGAACTTCTGCTCCATGAGTTACTCCTCCTGAAAATTTAATATTTGCGTAAACGCTATCTTAATTATACCCTAAAACATCTCCGTGTCAAGGCGTAGACAAAAAACAAACACACCCGACAGATCTCTCCTGTCGGGTGTGTTGATAGCCTTGTATTCGTCAAATATTCACGCTGCCGCGGCCCATCTCAGGCTCGTCCTCCTTGGTGCAGCGCTCATACTCCACCTTCATCACTGCATCGATGGTGTGACGGCCATAATCATCAAGCATGGCATAGCGGGTCAGCAGCTCCTCGGTATTCTCCGTCAGATAAAATGCCGCATCATCGCCCAGAGCCTTAATGCCCAGTGCCTTGCAGATCTGCAGCACCGTGTCAAAGCTGGAGCCGCCTACGCCATTGTGAAGCGCACTATTCACCGTGGACAGAGGAACGCCCACTGCGAAAGCAAACTGCCGTACACTTCTGTACTGCTTGCTGATCTCGCTGCGAATAATTCTCGTAAGGTTATCCATCTTATTTTTCCCCTTTCGCACTTCACAAGTTCTAACTGGAATTTCCAATATTAGGCAATTGAATTATACACCATTCTTTTTCCATGTGCAAGACGGATATATACAAATTCATAAAATTTTTATATATCATGGAGAAACATTTCTCATTGTTTTGTCTCCTATGGGTGTCTTTTTCTGTTTTCATAGTAAATACTCTTCCATTTTTCCGTAAAACATGGTATATTATATAAATACAGAATAGACACAAAACGATTTTTCACCCAGTCCTTTGGAAAAAGGAGAACACGATATGAAGATTATCATTGTCGGCAATGGCAAAGTTGGCTTCGCCATTGCCCAGACCCTCTCTCAGGAGGGACACGATATTACCATTGTAGACGGCAGCGCCACTGCCCTGCGCCGCAGTGAGGGCACGCTGGATGTCATGTGTTTGGAGGGCAACGGCGCCTCCATCTCTGTGCTGATCGATGCAGGCGTGCGTCAAGCCGATCTGGTCATCGCTGTCACAAGCCACGACGAGACAAATCTGGTGTGCTGCCTGATCGCAAAGAAGCTGGGTGCCCGCCACACGGTGGCCCGCGTCCGCAACACCGATTATCGCCGCGATGCCGAGATGCTGAAGCGGGAGATCGGCCTGGATATGGTCATCAACCCCGACCTCGCCGCCGCCCGTGAGATCGCCCACATTCTCTCCTTCCCCGCCGCCTTTATCGCCGAGCCTTTTGCCCGCGGTTTGATCTCCATGATCGGCGTGCAGTTGACAGAGGAGGATGTCATTTGCGGTAAGCCTTTGAAGGAGCAGCGTCAGCGTCAAGCAGAGGTGCTGTTCTGCGCCGCCGAGCGCAATGGAGAATATCTCATCCCCAATGGCGAATATGTCCCCACCAGCGGCGACAACCTCTACATGGTGGGCAGCAACAAAGAGCTGCAGAAGATGCTGCGCTACATGGGCAGAACATGGAACAAGGTGAAGAATGTCTCCGTCCTCGGTGGCAGCCGCACCGCCATGTATCTGGCGTGGGAACTGCAGCACACGGGCTGCCGCGTGCGTATTGTGGAAAAAGATCCCGAGCGCAGCCGCATCCTCTCCGCCGAGATCCCGCAGGCGGTGATCATCTTGGGTGACGGCTCTGACAACGCCCTGCTGCAGCAGGAGGGCATCCTCGATGCCGATGCCTTCGTGGCCGTCACCAACCGCGATGAGGATAACCTGCTGATGGCTATGCACGCACAGCGCAACGGTGTGCCCAAGGTGCTGGCGAAGATGACCCGTCCCAACTATATGGAACTGGTGGCCTCTACGGGTATCGACTCCATTATCTCCCCCAAGGACATCGTGGCCAATCAGATCACCCGCTACTGCCGCGCACTGGGCAACGCCGAGGGCAGCAAGGTGGAGAGCCTTTACAAGATGCTGGGCGGTCACGTGGAAGCCCTCAGCTTCACCGCCACCGCCTCTGCCCGCGAGATGCTGAGCATCCCGCTGAAGGATCTGAAGCTGCGCCGCGAGGTGCTGCTGGCAGCCATCGTCCGCCGCGGCGAGATCATCATTCCCGGCGGTCTCACCACCATCGAAGAGGGCGACCAAGTGGTCGTGGTCTCCCGCTCCATTGGCCTCGACGACCTCACGGATATTCTGGCATAAATAAGCAAACCTCCCACCTTTACAGGCGGGAGGTTTTTTCATTCATAAGGCTTTGGATTATCGGTACAGCCAAGGAGATAGTCTACGCTGGTTCCATAGAATTTCGCCAACTTAATCAATACGTCAGCAGGAATATTGACCTGCCCCAGCTCATAGCCGGAATAAGTCGTTTGGTGGATTTGCAAATATTCCGCCAATTCCCGCTGTTTTAAATCTCTGTCCTCACGCAGATCACGAATACGCTGATACACGACCATCACCTCGCGAAATATTATGCCTTAAGGATGATCGTCTTATCGACTTTTAAGGATAATATCCTTAAAATAGGGTCGAGGTGATGTTATGAAGCGCTTGTGTAAGCGTTGTTTCTTCGAGGAATATACATCTGATTACATTAAATTAGTAGAGGTGTCTGCTGTGAATGTTGTCTGCGAAAAGTGCGGAGAGAAGAAACAAATCGTTGTCAACTATTCTGTTGGATTCCCACCTCAATGCCGCAATTTTCTTTACCTTGGCCCTTCTGAAACTAAAGATTAAAAAAGAGATTTCCTTTAACAAGGAAATCTCTTTTTTATTTCACAACTTCTTCTCCAAGCACACCAGATCAACATCGGGAATACCGTTGAACACGCACTTAACGATGCCCGGCTCACGGTAGCCGAGGCTTGCGTACAGCTTCCGCGCAGGCTTATTGAGGGCGTTGGTGTCCATACGGAGGAAGGGGCAGCCCATCTCACGAGCCAAGTCCTCATAGAAGGCAACGAAGGCCGTGCCGCAGCCCTGTCCCGCCACAGCGGGGTCAACCACCAGCGTGTGGAGCACCAGCACCTCCTCGGGGGCAGCCTCGTACTGCCACGGACAGTCGAGATACTCCTCTCCCTGCTCTTGGTTGATTTTGGCAGCCGCCACCACGCGGCCTTCACGCTCCATGACGTACAGTTCGCCCTTTTCCAAGGCATCCTGTGCCGTCTTTTCCGTGGGGTACACGCCGCGAATCCAGCCGATGGTCTTTTCGCGCCCCTCCTCCACTGTGTGGATGGCCTCATAGATGGCGCTGACAGCGGCAATATCTTCCCTTACAGCAAGGCGAACTTTCATTTTACGCACTCTCTTTCTTCTTCAAACGCTGCAGCGTTTGGACAATATCCTCATGCTCCACCTGCCGCGGCTCAAAACGGGCAATGCGGAACACCAACTGCATAATGGCACTTTGGAACACGGCGAACAGCAGCGTTCCCACGCCCACGCCGCCACGGAGCAGGAAGCCCACCACCGTCACGGCGGCGAAGATCATAAAACTCACCGCGCCGATAGGCAGGCGGGGCATATGCCGCCCGATGCCCACCAAAAAGGCATCCCGCGGCCCGCAGCCAAGACCTGTGGCCATATAGAGCCACTGGCCGATGCTGATGACCGTCATGCCGAGGAACAGCATCCCAAGACCCGGCAAAAACCGCTGACACTGGGGCACAAGGTCGAGCCATTCCAGCAAGTCCACAAACTTGCCCACCACCAGCGCATCCATGATCGTGCCGAAGCCGATGCGCTCGTGGAGCACAAAGAGGTCAACCACCACGATCAGCAAGGCAAATCCCACTGACACCGTACCGTAGGACAGGGACAGCACGCGGCTCAAGCCCACATGGAGGGTGTCCCACGGGCTGACGCCCACATTGGCATGGAGGGTGAGATATAAGCCCACCGCGCAGATAAACAAGCCTACAAGGGCTTGCAGCCCTCGTTTGGCGTATTCCTTGGATTTCATACCTTAGCCTCGCAACAGCAAAACCACCAACACGATCTGCACCACCAAAATCACAGGCAGACCTACCGAGAACTGCTTATGGCGGGTCTTATGGCGGAAGGTACGCATACCCAAGATGCCACCCACACTGCCGCCGATGACGGCGAGGCCGAGGAGGGTCTTTTCGGGGATGCGCCAAGCATCCGCCTTGGCCTTCAGCTTATCAAGACCGAAGGCGAGGAACGTCACCACATTGATGATGACGAGATAAATTAGGATCGCATCCATTTACTTCACCATCTCACAGGCCACCTTGGCGGCAAGGCGGGCGTTGTTGAACACCAGCTGAATGTTGGAATCGAGGCTGTCGCCGCCGGTGATATCCTTGATCTTTGCCAGCAGGAAGGGGGTAGTCTCCTTACCGTGGATATCCTTTTCCTCCGCCTCAGCAACGGCGGCGTCGATAGCGCGGTTGATGGTAGCGGCATCCATGGCGTACTCCTCGGGGATGGGGTTGGTCACCAGCATACCGGCCTTGAGACCCATCTCACGCTGTGCCATAAAGGCGGCGGCGATCTCAGCGGGGGTATCCATGCGATAGTCCACGCCGAAGCCGGAGGAGCGGGTGTAGAAGGCGGGCAGTTCAGAAGTGCCGTAGCCGATGACGGGCACGCCCTTGGTCTCCAGATATTCGAGGGTCAAACCGAGATCGAGGATGGACTTGGCACCTGCGCAGACCACCATGACGGGAGTCTGTGCCAGCTCTTCCAAATCAGCGGAGATGTCCATGGTGGTCTCTGCGCCGCGGTGGACACCGCCGATGCCGCCGGTGGCGAACACGGAAATGCCCGCCATGTGGGCGATCATCATGGTAGTGGTAACGGTCGTCGCGCCGTCCTTGCCCAGTGCCACCAGCACAGGCAGGTCGCGGCGGCTTGCCTTGGTGACAGCCAAGCCGGTGCGGCCCAAGTAGTCGATCTCCTCGGCGCTTAAGCCCGCCTTCAAGCGGCCGCCCAGCACGGCGATGGTGGCGGGCACAGCGCCGTTTTCACGGATGATCTTCTCCACTGCCAGCGCCGTCTCCACGTTCTGGGGATAGGGCATACCGTGGCTGATAATGGTGCT
The DNA here is from genome assembly GCA_017408915.1 of Oscillospiraceae bacterium. Classification (GTDB taxonomy): domain Bacteria; phylum Bacillota; class Clostridia; order Oscillospirales; family Oscillospiraceae; genus Vescimonas. The sequence goes on from JAFQTS010000016.1 coordinate 5,723, forward strand.
CTCCAGTGCCACCACAGGCTTGCCCTTTGCCAACGCCTCGGCCACTTCGGGGGCAATATCCAAATACTTATTCATAACATATTCTCCTCACTTTTTCTCAGTGTTTTAATCGCTTCTTTGCTCATATTAGGATGGATGGTGCTCTCTGCCGTGCAGGCAAAAGCACCTGCACAGATGGCGTTGTGTGCCGCCGAGCCAAGGCTCTGCTTCTCCAAGAGGGAGGCCGTCAGCGCCGCCACCATGGCATCGCCGCCGCCTGTGGCGTTGGCAACTTCCACCTTGGGACAGGGAATGTGTACCCGCTCTCCTTCACGGTTCTTGGCGAAGATACCGCGAGCGCCAAGGGAGATGTAGACCTGCTCCATGCCCGAGGACAGCAGTACATCGGCGGCCTTTTCCGCGCTGCTCTCGTCCTCCACGGAGATCCCCGTCAGCAGCGAAGCCTCTAAGGCATTGGGCTTGAAGGCATAGAGCTTGGGCAGCACCTTTTTCAGCTTCACCGCCTTCACCGTGGACACGGGATCGGCCACCATGGGGACGGTGCAGTGCTCCGAGAGCCACACAAGGCTCTCCTCGGGAGGATTGGCATCCAGCACCACCATGTCAAAGCCGTTGATCTCCTCGATCCTCTCGCGGAAGAACTCCACCGTCATGTGGCGGTAAATGTCCATGTCGCTGAGAGCCAAGGCCATATCCCCCTGCTCATCCAGCATATAGAGATAGGTGGATGTCCGCTCCTCTTTTATCGTAGGCGAGAGACTTAGATCAAGGCCGATCTCACGGGCATTTTCACGGAGCTGCGCGGCAAAACCATCGTCGCCCAGCACCGTCAGCAGTGACGTATCCACGCCCAAGAGGCAGAGATTGTGGGCAATGTTGCGTCCCACACCGCCGAAGGAGGTGCTGACCGCAGCAGGATTGGAATCCGCCATCCGCAAAGGCGCATAACTCCTGCCGCCCACGTCCATATTTACCGCGCCGATCACCAGCACACGAGACATGGCTGCCGCCTCCCTTCCCAAATTTCCATACATCGTAATTTTACTATTGGAAGGAAAAAAAGTCAACGGTATCCCCCTTGTCAAGCGGTGAAAAGTGGTATATAATAAGTAGTCACTGAACTACAACACAGGAAAAGGTGAAGGAATATGGAACGAGTAAAAATTGCAGCCCTCTTTGCCGATGCCGATGTCTTTGGCGGCAAGGAGATTACCGTGTGCGGCTGGGCCCGCACCATCCGCGATATGAAGACTTTTGGCTTCATCGAGCTGAACGATGGCTCCTGCTTTAAGAATCTGCAGGTGGTCATGTCCGCCGAGGAGCTTGAGAATTATAAGGAGATCGCCGCCCAGAACGTGGGCGCTGCCCTCATCGTCCGCGGCACCGTGGTGCTGACCCCCGAGGCAAAGCAGCCTCTGGAGGTAAAGGCCGCTGAGATCTTTGTGGAGGGTAAGTCCACCCCCGACTATCCCCTGCAGAAGAAGCGTCACAGCGTGGAGTTCCTGCGCACCATCCAGCATCTGCGTCCCCGCACCAACCTCTTCTCCGCTACCTTCCGCGTCCGCTCCGTGGCAGCATGGGCTGTCCATGACTTCTTCCAGAGCCGCGGCTTCGTGTATGTCAACACCCCCATCATCACCGGCTCTGACTGTGAGGGCGCAGGCGAGATGTTCCGCGTCACCACCTTGGATCTGGAAAACCTCCCCCGCTTGGAGGACGGTTCTATCGACTATTCCAAGGACTTCTTCGGCAAGGAGACCAGCTTGACCGTCTCCGGTCAGCTGAACGCCGAGAACTTCGCCATGGCCTTCGGTGATGTCTACACCTTCGGCCCCACCTTCCGCGCCGAGAACTCCAACACGGCGCGCCACGCCGCTGAGTTCTGGATGATCGAGCCCGAGATGGCCTTCTGCGACCTCGACGGCGATCTGGAGGTCATGGAGGGTATGGTGAAGCACATCATCCGCACCGTTTTGGAGAAGTGTCCTCAGGAGATCGAGTTCTTCAACGCCTTCGTGGATAAGGGCCTCAAGGAGCGCCTTGAACTGGTGGCTTCCTCCGACTTCGGCCGCATCAGCTACACCGAGGCCGTGGAGATCTTGAAGAAGAACAACGATAAGTTCGACTTCAAGGTGGAGTGGGGCACCGATCTGCAGACGGAGCATGAGCGCTATCTCACCGAGCAGATCTTCAAGCGCCCCGTGTTCGTCACCGACTATCCCAAGGAGATCAAGGCCTTCTATATGCGCCTCAACGACGATGGCAAGACCGTTGCCGCAGCCGACTGCCTCGTGCCCGGCATCGGCGAGATCATCGGCGGCAGCCAGCGTGAGGAGCGCCTCGACATCCTCGAGAGCCGCATCCGTGAGCTGAACATGGATCCCAAGGACTACTGGTGGTACTGCGATCTGCGCCGCTACGGCTCCTGCCGTCACGCAGGCTTCGGCCTCGGCTTCGAGCGCATGGTCATGTACCTCACGGGCGTTTCCAACATCCGCGACGTGGAGCTCCATCCCCGTACCGTGGGCAACGCTGAGTTCTAAGAAAACGCTGCAAACGACCGTCTCTTTTTCGGAGGCGGTCGTTTTTTGCATTTTTCCAACTTTTTTCTCGATTGTTGCATATGCCACTGATAACCTCCCCACCTTGGGGTATACTACACTCAACAAACCACACTACACAAAAGGAGCTGATCGTAATGGCAATCAAACACGCAAACGCTGAAAACTTCGATTCTCTGGTACTGGAGAGCAAGGGCACCGTTCTGGTGGACTTCTGGGCTGATTGGTGCGGCCCCTGCCGTATGCTCGCTCCCGTGCTGGACAGTGTCGCCGACGAGATCGAGATCGTCAAGGTCAACGTAGATGACCTCCCCCAGCTGGCTGTGGCTTTTCAGGTAGTCAGCATCCCCACCATCATCGTCTTTAAGGATGGCAAGCCCGTCAATAAGTCTATCGGCGTGGTGGATCGTGAGACCCTGCTGGAGCTGGCAAAATAACATCACCCTCCCAAGCATTTTGCTTTGTTTTCTCTGTTTTCTCTCTCATACAAAAGAAAGCCCGCCTTCATGGCGGGCTTTCCCTTTTTACCAGATAAAAGGCAGCAATCTCCACCGCACCTTCTCTTTATAGGCGGCATAACCGTCCAGCTCTGCCGTCAGCACCTGCTCTTCGTTGCCAATGCGCTTGGCAATGATAAAGGGATACACGAGGAAAATCACAAAAGCATAGATAGACCCCAGCACCAGCGGCATGGTCAAAAACAGCACCAGCGTCACACTGTACATGGGATGGCGCACGATGCCATAGAGCCCCGTATCCACCACCTGTTGCCCCTCCTGCACCTCAATGGTACGGGAGAGGTAGGTGTTCTCCCGCAGCACCTCGGCATAGAGGGCGTAAGATGCCAAAAACACCACCGCCGCTGCGATGGACACCCCCTTCGGCAGCATATACCAACCAAAGCGGCAAGTAAGTCCCGCTACAATGAAGCCGACCAAAAACATGAGGCCGCTGAGCTTCACCACAAGGCTCTGCTCCCGCTCCCTCTCCTTGGCGTTGAGCCGCTTTTCAAGGAGTGCAGGATTCTTTTTCAGCATCACAAGACCTGCAAGAAACATGGGCACAAAGAGAATCCCCATGAAGAGCCAGCCCCGCCAAAAATGCAGCGTGCCCGCAGGCAAAAATACCAGTACCCCCACCAATACCACGCCCAGCAGGAACTTTCCTACCGCCTGTGCAAACAGGGATTTTTTCATCTTCTCTCACATCCTCTGCCTTTTCTTTTTCTCTATCCTACCACACGCCTCTTCTTTTTTCAACTCTTGCACGCCGTTCACTCGTTGACAATGCTCCACGAATGAAGTACAATACTTTTAATGTATATAAGGAGGTTTCCTGTATGAATATTGCTCTGTTAGGTTTCGGCGTGGTGGGCAGCGGCGTGTACGAGTGGTGCCGCGACCGCGAGGATTTGAACGTTACCCGCGTACTGGTACGCTCTCCCAAGCCCGCCGTGGCGGACATTTCCACCACCGATTTTAACGACATCGTCACCGACCCCGCCATCGACATTGTTGCCGAGGTCATGGGCGGCCTGCACCCCGCTTATGAGTACGTCACCGCCGCCATGAAGGCAGGCAAGCACGTGGTCACCGCCAACAAGGCCCTCATTGCCGCCTATTATACGGAGCTGACCTCCCTCGCCCGCGAGATGGGCGTTGGCCTCCTCTGCACCGCCGCTGTGGGCGGCGGCATCCCTTGGCTGGTGAATCTGGCCCGTGTCCGCAAGCTGGATGCTATTGAGCGCCTTGGCGGCATTATGAACGGCACATCCAATTTTATCATGGACGCCATGCACGCTGCGCCCGTCTCCTTCCCCGCCATTTTGAAGGAGGCGCAGGACTTGGGCTACGCCGAGGCAGACCCCTCCGCCGACATTGACGGCGACGACATTCGCCGCAAGCTGGTGATCTCCGCCAACATCGCCTTCGACGCGGTGCTGGAGGAGGAGGACATCCCCATGTTCGGCATCCGCACCGTCACCGACAGCGACATCGCCACCTTTAAGGCCAAGGGCTTCACCTGTAAGCTCCTTGCCACCGCAGCCGCCGCGGAAAAGGGCGTGTGCGCCTACATTGAGCCTACCCTTGTGTCTGCCGACGCACTGGAGGCTGCCGTACCCAAGAATTTCAACCTCATCACCTATGAGGGCGTTAATATGGGTCGCCAGAGCTACTACGGACAGGGCGCAGGACAGATGCCCACCGCCGCCAACGTGGTGCAGGATTGCCTCACCATTTTGGGCGGTGAACGCGGCTTCTACACCCACAATGCCACGCCTATGGCACTGGACGGCGAGAACGAAGCCCACCCCTACTATGTCCGCACCTCTGCCCCCGATCAGTGGCTGGAGGACAACACCGCCGAGCGTTGGGAAACTGGCGTGGTCACTGGCGCGGTGAACACCTACGAGATGCTTGCATGGGCGAAAAAGCAGCTGACGGTCGACCCCGCCTTGTTCATCGCTGGCATCGCTTGAGGCCATATTTATGACGGTCTTTCTCATTCTCCTCGTCCTTGCGTTGGTAATACTGGGGGCTATGTACTACGTCTACCGCATGGCCTTCCACCCTGTGCCCATCAAGGGCGACAGGTCGGCAAAAGCCCTCAATAATCCCCAGTTCCGCGCCCAGCGGGAGCATATCCATCAGCTGATCGCCGACATGGAGGCCCGTCCCTATGAACTGGTGTCCATCGTGGCGCGGGACGGTGTCCGCTTGACGGGGCGGTACTATCACCAAGCAGACGGCGCGCCTTTGGACATCGGCTTCCACGGCTATCGAGGCAGTCCCGTCCGTGATTTCTCGGGCGGGGCAAAGTGCAGCTTCGAGGCGGGGCACAATGTGCTACTGGTGAACGAGCGCTCCCAAAACGGCAGCGAGGGTCGCTGCATCACCTTCGGCATCTTGGAGCATCAGGATTGCCTTGAATGGATCACCTATGCCAACGAGCGGTTCGGCAGCCCCGACATGATTATTTTCGGTGTGTCTATGGGCGCAGCCACCATTTTGATGGCGGCAGGGCTGGACTTGCCCGGTAACATCCGCGGCATCATCGCCGATTCCCCCTACTCCACCCCCCTCGACATTATCTGCGAGGTGGGCAAGGGGATGCACATTCCCGCCCCTGTCACGGCGGCGCTGGCTATCGGTGCAGCCCGCATCTTCGGCGGCTTCGATCTCCGTGCCGCCTCCGCCGCTGAGGCGGTGAAAAAAGCGAAAGCACCCATCCTCCTTATCCACGGGGAGAACGACCACTTTGTCCCCTGCGGCATGAGCAGTGTCATCGCCAAAAACTGCGCCGCTCCCGTGCAGTTGGAGACCTTCCCCAACGCCGAGCACGGTCTCAGCTACCTGACCGATACACTTCGTTATGAGCGGTTGGTGCAGGAATTCATAAAAGAGGTTTCTCAATGAGTATCAATGGTAAATCCGACATTTTCAACCGCTATTTTATCCTTCTGTTTATTACATCGGTTTGTTTTTGTACCGCTACAGAGATGAACAACGTCGTCCTCCCGCTCTATATGACGGAGGATCTGGGCGGTACGGCAGCAGCTATGGGACTCCTGACCAGCGTATACACCGCCGTCTCTGCTTTGAGCCGTCCTGTCAACGGTCTGCTGACGGATCGCTTTCCTCGGCGGCTGGTGATGCTGGTGGGCTGCGCCCTTTACGCTCTTGGTATCTTCTTCTGCGGCTTTATCCCTGTGATGTTCGCCGCCTTTATCTGCCGCGCCGTACAAGGCATCGGCTACTCTGCCGCCTCTACCGCCAACATGGCCGCCTCCAATGATGTGATTCCCCATGAGCATCTCAACGAGGGCGTGGGGTACTTCGGTATCAGCCAGACGCTGCCTGCGCTGTTCTCTCCCCTTTTGGCTACTACCCTCGTCACCGCCATCGGAAATCGCAGCACACAGTATGTCATTGCAGCTTTCTGCGTAGTGGCAACCGTTCTTTCCCTCTTTGCCAACTACGACAAAAAAGCACAATACGCTGTGCATTCCAACAAGGAAGAGAAAAAAGAGCGCGGGGCCTTCATTGAGCCTACGGCACTGGTCTCCTCCCTCATTCAGTTTGGCTCCTTGTTCTGCACCACCGCCATCATGGTGTTCATCCCCCTTTTCTTTACTGCACAGGAGCTGTCCCACGCCTTGTTGGGTGCCTATCTCACCACGGTGGGCGTGGCGATCCTCCTTTTCCGCACGCTGCTCAGCCGCCTTGTGGGGCGCATCAATCCCCTTGTGCTGCTGATCCCCGCATGGCTCTGCGGCATTGCCGAGTGTTTACTCCTCCCCCACTGCCGCACCATGGCAAGCTGTATCTTCATGGGCATCCTCTTTGGTGCGGTACACGGTATCGTGTGGATGACCAATGGTTCGCTGGCTGTCAACCGTGCCGCACCCCATCGCCGCGGCGCTGCCAACGGCACTTTCTACCTTGCCTTTGATGCCGCCATCGGCATCGCTGCCACTGTGTGGGGTGTCTGCATCGACAATGTGGGCTACGCCAACACCTTCCGCCTCGCCGCCTGCGGCTACGGCGTAATGATCGTCATCGGTCTTTTCGTCTATCTCCGCCGAGGGAGACAATCTGCGTAAAAGAATTAAAAAGAGAGAGGCCATGTGCCTCTCTCTTTTTAATTCTCCATATTCTTTCCCAAAAATGATGCCACCGTCTGCGCCAGCTTATGCTCTGCCTCTCCTGCGGCAACGCCTTCCTCTCCGAGGAACAGCACCAGCCCCAGCACATCCCCTGCGCAGAGGATAGGGGCAGCCACGGCGGTAAAATAGCCCTCCACCCCTACACAGGCCTGCACAGGTGCGTCTCCTTCCTGCCACGACCACACCTGACGCTGCTCCATGAGCTTTTCCAGCCGCTCGGACACAGTCTTGCCCAGCAATTCCCGCTTGGGTGCACCTGCCACGGCGATGATGCTGTCGCGGTCGGTGATGGCGGCAGTAAAGTCGGTATTGCGGCTGAGAGTATCGCAAAACTGCGCCGCGAAATCCTCCAGTCCCCCTAAAAGGGAATACTTTTTGAAGATGACCTCTCCCTCTTTGGTGGTGTAGATCTCAAGGGGATCGCCTTCACGAATCCGCATAGTGCGGCGGATTTCCTTTGGAATGACGACCCTCCCCAGATCGTCTATTCTTCTCACAATTCCGGTTGCTTTCATATATAAAAACTCCTTTTCGCTATTTAATGGTGTGGAGTTAGTATGTGGAACATTGCCATTATTATACGTATTTGACACTATGACATTAAGATTGCACAAAGAAAGGGCATCGCAGTTAAACTGCGATGCCCTTATAAAGGTATTCCAATTTATCCCAAAGCAACCATGCTGAAAACGAGTGCAAACAAGGCAACGGTTTCGCAAAGGCCGACAACGGTGATGTACTGCGAAAAGCCTTTTCCCGTTTCGGCCAAGGCATCGGCACCTGCGGCACCGGCTTTACCCTGAGCGACGGCAGAAAGAGCCATTGCCAAGCTGGATGCGAGCCCGAGGCCAAGCAAAAACGCAGGGTCGGCAGAGGCCGCTTTCATCTGCTGCATTAAAAGAAAGCCGTAAATGGTCTGTGTAAGCGGTGCACCCGCAAAAACGGTGAGAATAAAAGGTGCGGCTTTATTTACCATATAACATTTTTTCCATGCGCCAATAGAAGATTGACCTGCAATACCAATGCCGATGGCCGAACCGATTGCGGCAATACCCATAACTAATGCTGTACCTAATGCCCCAAAATCCATAATAATTCTCCTTAAAACTTAATTTTTTCTTCAAAAGGTTTAAACTTGTGCCCACTCCAGGACATCCCCAGATGAGACGAAAATTCCAAGGTATTTAGTCTAATTCCGTGAACGATGACCGAAAGAATGTTTAGAATCATATTCAGTCCGTGGCCAAACACCAACAGGACGATGGCAAGGATCATAAACATAAAATTGCCCAGCAAGGGGCCTGCCAACTCATTAACGGTAGCAGAGATCGCAGCACCTGCAAGGCCGACAGCCCAAAGGCGTATATAGGAAACGATGTCACTGAACAGATTAAAGATACCCAGTAAAACCGAAACAATATTGGTAAGACTTGAAAGGATAGATTTAATCACACTGCCTTCATAGTTTGCAAATATAAAGCTTAAAACAAATCCGATGGCAATAAAAGCAATGGCGATAGTACCGACGGGAATGCCGCCAATCACCAAGCCAAGACTGAAGACCTCTCCGTTTACCACAAAGCTAAGCACCAAATAGAACATACCGATAAGCTCGATCGCAGAGCCGATGTCACCGATCACCTTAAGGGATCTTCTGTTCCGTATAGCGCACTTAATATGAGCTACCGTCAGCTGAACAAGGGCGAACACGAAGCACAAGATCTGCAGGTTTTGCGCCGTTGTGAGCCCGGCGGTGCCGTTGGTCCAGAACGGATACCATATCTTATCGGCATACACGTTTGAGATGACCGGGATGGATAAGCTTTTAAGCCACGCAGGCAACTGCTCCGGAGAAAGGCCGAACCAAGTGCAGGTAAGGGTTCCCCAAAGAACCGTTGACAGACCGAACAGCTCCACAAGCAAAAACGCAGGCGAGATCTGCTTTTTGGTGATAAGCGATTTTATAATCGGGAGCGCCGCAACGGCACAAATAAACAATCCGTATCCGCCGTCACCGAAAATGATTCCGAAAAATATGAGTATAAATGCCAGGAACCAACCCGAAATGTCATACTCGAAATATCCGGGAACAGTGCCCAAAAAGTCCGTCAGCGGATAGATAAGACTTACGAATTTGTTATTTTTAAGCTTCGTGGGAACGTTATCCTCTTCGCTTGGCTCTTCCACGAGAAGTCCCCACGAATGGCTTTGGGCGGTTTGCTTGAGCCGATCAAGGTTTTCCGCCTCGATATAGCCTGTGAAATATGAAACGGAAAGAGGGACTTCACTTTCGGGCGATAAATTTTCGTCGGCCATCCCCGTAGCATAGGTTTCAAATTCCATTTCCTTTTCGGTAGCACCAATGGCTCTTTTAATGCTCTCGACGTAACAAGCGTAGGAGGAAATCGTATCGTCGATTTCGTCTATACGGGCGCCAAGCTCCGAAAGCCGTTGCTTCATCTCGCTTGTAGAAAGCTGTGGTAATGCCAAACGGTATGTGTTCAACGATGAAACGGCTTCATCAAGATCTTCCTTAGTGGACTTGAGCAACATAAATCTAACAGTCGATTTTGTTGCATCGATCCGAACGGTTTTAATGCTTTCGTAGAGTAGCTCATATTCGGCCTTCGGCATCTCGTAAAAGGAGACCTCATAACCTTTTGCTTGTAAATCGCTTATGCTGCTCGGATCAACGTCGCCCCAGCTTTTTAAACGGTCAAGCTCGGAGCTGAGTGTGATTCGCTCTGCCCCGCACTGCTTCTTTTCTGCATCAAGGGCCTGGATCTTTGCCGCAACGGACAAAGCCTCTGCGGTGTTCGCTTCTTTTTGCTTTACTTTTTTCTTTTTGCCGATCGTAAAGACCGCACTTTCGAGCAAGGCAATTTGCTCTTTGAGCGAGGCAAGCCGTTGCCCGGAGCCTTCCATTATTTCAATATGGACGATTCCCAATTTGCGAAGCTTTTTCAGGGTCTCATCCTTTTTGTTTTCTCTGATGATCAGAGATATTTTTTTCATAGGCACGATCATAATGAATAAACCTCCTTTTCGGAAGCCGCCGCATTACGAAGGGCGATCTTGCGTTTTGAGATTTTCGAACGCACTACGGCACTGACCTGTTGGTCTGCCATATAAATTGATATTTTTTTGATATTTTCCTCGGTTTCGGGAATCTTGACTTTTTCAAAGAGATTGACCCTTTGGGAGGTTGCAAGCAATTCACACTCTAATAGTCGGACCTGTTCATCTAACACCTCCGCCTCCAGATCGAGGGACATTGCCCGTTCTATATGGGTTGCGGCAATATCTACCCAAAGAGGTGTTTCGTAAAGATCATAATCCCCCCGAGAGAAATCTGCGCCCTCAAACGTAGGAATATCAACGCCTGCAATATTTCCTTTTCCTTTGCGAATATTGCTGACGGTTATAATTCCCTGAGGAAAGGCGTTCATTTCACTGAAAACAGCGATCCACTCCTTAAATCCAAATTCAAGATCTTCCCGTTCTTTTCTAACTGCCTTTGCTTTGGATTCAATGGTGCGGATCTCCGATTGGAGCTGCTGCTTTTTCAGTGTCAGAGTAGGCAAATATCTGCGGTACATTTTAAGTGCGTCCTTTTGTACCTTCAACTCGTTTTTTGTTAGTTTGATTTTTGCCAAAACTATAGACCTCCTTAACCTTTAGGCCAAAATTCATTGGTAAGGTTCGACTTGATCCCGGTTTCATCCTTTTCAAAGCAATCCGCCAAAATCTCCCATCCTAAATCAAGCGCATCTTCAAGCGGAAGATTAACGGAAAGCGACATCAGCTTGCTTTCAAAAAGCGCACCGTATTTCAGCAATTTTTCATCCCAACGGCTCATAGAAAAGCCCATATTTTTCTTTTCGAGCGTTTCCTTGTAGGAAGAATAAAGGCGGATCATTGCATCCATAAGCGCCCGATGGTCTTTTCGTGTTTTACCGTTTACGTTTTGTTTTAGCCGGGAAAGGGAACCGAACGGCTCAATGCGGCCGCCCTTGAGGTAATACTGACCTTCGGTAATATAGCCTGTATTATCGGGAACAGGATGCGTAACGTCATCACCGGGCATGGTAGTAACGGCCAAAACAGTGACCGAGCCCGAATCTGCAAAGTCGACCGCCTTTTCATAGCGGGCTGCAAGCTGTGAATACAGGTCGCCGGGATACCCACGGTTGGAAGGAACCTGTTCCTGCGTAATGGCAATTTCCTTCATGGCATCGGCAAAGTTGGTCATATCGGTAAGGAGCACCAATACGTCTTTGTTCTGAAGAGCAAATTGTTCTGCTACCGCCAGTACCATATCGGGAATCATCATACATTCAACGGTAGGGTCGGAAGCAGTATGAATAAACATAACGGTCTTGCTGAGCGCCCCGCCCTTGGAAAGTGCATCCTTAAAATACAAAAAATCATCGTATTTAAGACCCATACCGCCAAGAACGATTACGTCGGCTTCTGCCTGCATTGCGATCCGGGCAAGAAGTTGGTTGTATGGCTCACCGGAAATAGAGAAAATGGGCAGCTTTTGAGAAACGACCAAGGTGTTGAACATATCGATCATAGGAATGTTGGTCCGCATCATTCGGTTGGCAATAATACGCTTTGTGGGGTTCACAGAAGGACCGCCGATCGATCGCATATTTTCCGTAAGCGCAGGGCCTTTATCCCTCGGCTCACCGGAGCCGTTGAAGATACGCCCCAATAGATCTTCGCTGAAAGATACACGCATTTCATGGCCGAGAAAACGCACTTCATCTCCTGTAGAGACCCCTTGACCGCCGGCAAAGATCTGCAGAGAGATCAGATCTCCCTCGATTTTATTGACCTGAGCCAAGGACTTGCCGAAACGTGTGTTGATCTGTGCCAATTCTTTATACTTAACGTCCTTTGCCCGAACAGTGATAACGTTACCGGTAATCGATTCGATCCGATTATATACTTTATTCACTCTCATTCACCGTCCTTTAATAGCTTTGCCGTGGGCGAGGTCAATTTGCCGTCGCCTTTGCGATACAATTCATCGATCTCGGATTCTGCTTTTTTAAACTCGTCGCTTTCAAATTCGATATAATTCCAGTCGATGAACTTTTGGCGCATACGGTTAAAGAATCCTCTTGCATCGTCTTTATTTTGAAGGGCGTAGTTACTGCCTAAAATATACACAAGCTTATCGGTAACGTAACGCTGGCGCTGTTTTGCGCAGTTTGCGTCAACCAGATCAAAGGAATTCTGTTGCAGATAAACCGCATCGAGCATTTCGGATTTTAAATAGGTAACGTAATCCAAAAGGGTAGTACCTTCTTCACCGATAACCTTCATCATAGAGCCGATCTCATCGCCGTGATGAAGAATGCTCTTGCAGAAATCCAACTTTTCCTTGTCGATAACGCTGTTATATTTTGACCACGAGATGAGCGGGTCAATGGCAGGGTACTTTCTTGCATCCGAACGCTCCCGGGAAAGACCGTGGAAAGCGCCCACAACCTTTAAGGTCGCCTGTGTTACCGGCTCTTCAAAGTTGCCGCCCGCAGGGGACACGGTACCGCCGATCGTAACAGAACCCGTGCTGCCGTCGGGGAGACGGACATAGCCGGCTCTTTCGTAAAATGCCGCAATATAGGATTCAAGATATGCGGGGAACGCCTCTTCGCCGGGGATCTCTTCCAGTCTGCCCGACATTTCACGCATCGCCTGTGCCCAGCGAGATGTTGAGTCTGCCAACAGAAGAACATCCAGCCCCATCTGGCGATAGTACTCCGCAAGTGTTACCGCAGTATAAACCGAAGCTTCACGGGAGGCAACCGGCATAGAGGAGGTGTTACAGATTATAATGGTGCGTTCCATAAGGGAGCGACCGGTCTTGGGGTCGGTCAGCTCGGGGAACTCGGTCAGGGTTTCAACAACTTCACCCGCACGTTCACCGCAGGCGGCGATAATAACGATATCGGCGTCTGCATATTTTGATGTGGTATGCTGCAGCACCGTTTTACCTGCACCGAACGGTCCGGGAGTGCAATAAGTTCCGCCTTTTGCCACAGGGAAGAAAGAGTCGATCAGCCGTACCTTGGTCTCCATTGTTTCGGCAGGCGCCAATCTTTCGCTATAGCATTTCACCGCACGTTTAACGGGCCACTTAAACGACATAGATACCGGGATCTTGCGGCCACGTTCATCGGTCAAAACCGCAATCGTTTCCTTAACGGTGTATTCCCCCTTTTCGGCAATGGATGTTACCGTATAGTTTCCAAGCAGATAAAAGGGAACAAAAATCTTATGTGTAAACGGACCTTCGGGGACCGTGCCGATATATTCGCCGGCACGAACAACGTCACCAACCTTGGCGGTCGGCGTGAATTCCCAGTTCTTTTCCGTATTAAGTCCGTCTGCGTAGATTCCTCTTTCTAAAAACCAGCCTGCTTGCCGGGCTAAAACAGGAAGCGGATTTTGCAGCCCGTCATAGATCTGACCGAGCAATCCGGGGCCAAGATCTGCCGAAAGCATATCTCCTGTAAATTCAACGTTATCCCCGCATTGGATTCCGTCGGTCATTTCGTAGACCTGTATTTGTGCGATATTTCCTCTTATGCGGATGACCTCGCTTTTTAGGGCGGTATCACCCACAAAGACATAGCATATTTCGTTCATGGAAATGTTGCCGTCGAATTCCACCGACACCAGGTTTCCGTTTATGCTTACTACCTTTCCTTTATTTTCGGTCATTGTTTTGCCTCCAACCGATCTCCATTTAAAATGGAGTCGTATATATTTTTGTATGCTTCTTCCCCGCTCTTTGTATCAAACTGCCTTATGCGAAGAAGTAATTTTAATTTAAGTCCGTAATAGAAAATATAATCCTCGGAAAAGCCATCCATAGGCCGCAGCGTTTCTAAGAGCTCCAAACGGTAACGGTTCAGATATTTTTCTGCTTCCATAGGATTTTCGATTTCTACCGCTGTGCTTGCCGCTTTGATATATTCCGCAGGAATCGTTCGGTTTCCCGTATCGAAGGTCTTCTTCATCTTGTCGGCCCGCACCTTACCGAGAGCAAACCGAAGGGTTCTTTCGCTTTCGTTCCAGGCATCGATCAAAGCAGACCCCGAACCGGCACTGTTTTTGGGCGGGGATAACGTGAGGTCATTCACCGCCTCCTGCGCTCTGTTTCCCAAAATACGGTTGCAAAGCTCTGCAAAGCGATCTTCGGTAATCGGAAGCGGCGTATTTTCGCCTATCCCATCCAAGGATGGCAACTGCGCTATTAAATAATATTCAGCCATAGCTATTACTTCGCCTCTTTCAAAAGGGCGGTGACCTTAGGGCTAAGATAATTGGAAAGCATATCCACAACGGCCTCTGCTGAATAATCGTAATATGCACTACCGCCCCGTACAGCGATGCGGAATCCGCCGTCAAAATTATCGTTCGCCTTCAAGGTGATGCCCGTTAACAGTTTTTCTTTAAGAGCTGTGCGTAAGGTTTCTTCTAACCGATCAAGGTCTTGGGCATTCAGGATCACTGCGATATCTTCCGTATCGGGCGTGTTTGCCCAGCGTTCAACAATGCGGATGATCAGCCCTGCGAATGCATCCGAGGAATATGCGGCAGTAACGTTTTCGCCAACGATGGCTTTGAGCTCTCTGGTCACACTTTCTCTAAAAGAAATCAGTAGATTCCGCCCTGCCTGGCGAATGGAATCCTCGCTCGATTTCGTCATTCGCTCGGTCTCAACTTTTACACTGGCCAAGATCTTATCCGCCTGTGCCTGCGCATCGGCAATGATCTTTTCGGCGTCGGACTTTGCCGCTTCAACAATAGCTTTGGCTTCTGCTTCTGCGGTTTCTACACCGTCCTTTTTGATCTGCTCAATAAGCTCCTGAAGTTGAACTTCCATAATTCGATCTCCTTTTATATTTAGTCATTTTTCTGCAAAAAACAAAATGGATTCAGCCACCTCTGCAGACAGCTGGATCCATAAATGTAATTATAACTATTCCTTTTTTGCATTATAGCACGGTTTTTTTATTTCGTCAAGTATTTAAAAGATAAGGCCACAAAATTCTGAACTGCATCCCGTCAAGAGGACAATGAAATAATATAAGTTTTTCTCGGCCAGCAGCGCACGCTGCTGGCTGCTTTTTACGCCGCCAGATAAAGATTGTGTTTTTCCATTGGTGTGAGGACACCCAAATTGCGCTGTACACGACGGCTGTTATAGTAGCTGATGTAATTGGTAATCATTTGAACCAGCTCATGCTTACTGGTAAAGCGCCTGCCATAGTAACGCTCGCGCTTCAGTATGCCCCAGAATCCTTCCATAGGACCATTGTCGATACATTTTGCCACACGGGACATGCTTTGAGTCATGCCTGCTTTCTCTAACTTGTGGTGAAACCCCCTGCTTGTATACTGAAATCCACGATCGCTATGGAATAGAGGATGGGCATCTGGATTAGCCTTTACCGCCTTATCAAAGGTTTTAAATACAAGAGGGTTATCATTTCGATCTCCAATTGCAAAGGATACAATGCGCCTATCATAGAGATCCAAGATAGTGCTTAGGTAAACCTTGTGAACTTCGATTCCTTCGTACCACTTGAACTCTGTTACATCAGTGAGCCATTTCTCATTTGGCTTTTTGGCGTGAAACTCCCGGTTCAAAAGGTTCTCGGCAACATACTGTGGATTCTTTGCTCTCCTTGTGCAGCCGTGGTTGCTGTATTTGATTGTGGACTTAATTCCCTTTGCACGGCAAATACGCAAAACCCGTTTATCGTTGATATGAATATTATGATCATGCCGAAGCTCATCATTGATGCGGCGATACCCCTTATCCGGGCTCTCCATGTGAATTTGTTCCACCTTCTCCGCAATCGCCTTGTTTTCAGCTGTTCTGAAACTCAGTTTGCCTGAGGCCCACTTATGATACGCAGAACGGGCAATATGCAGCAATTTACATGCTTCTTCTATTGGGAATCCTTTCTCTGCATGGCATTCTTGTATCGCACTATACAAATGGCTTTGTCTTACTTGCGATAAGCATCCCGCCTTTCTATCTCGTCCAATTTTTTTAGCAGATCTCGCTCCATCTCTGCCAAATACAACTTATGCTTGAGTTGCTCGATTTCTATTTGTGCTTTCTCCAGTTCTGTACGAGGAGTCTGGTCCTTCTTGCGCTTCCCGCGCCGATCCTCGAGACCTGCCTCTCCCAGTTCTTCAAAGCGCAGTGTCCAAGTGCGTACCTGCTGATAACTCACCTCGTACTTTAGGGCCGTCTTTCCATAGTTCTTCCCAGATGCAATGCAATCCTGTACTATCTGAATGCGCTCCTCTTGTGTGGTGTTTCGTGTTTTTCTCATGTAGCTTCCTCCTCCGGAAAACTTGACTGAGTTGAAATCTCCATGAGTATTATACACCTTTACCCATTGTTCGACGATACATGGATTACTTATTTTATATTTCTTGCTTAGCTCCAGAGTACTGTATCCCCCAGATAGGTATTCTTGGACTGCTTGACGCTTAAGTTCAGCACTGTATACTCGATTCCGCTCTCGTGGTATAAACGCTTCCACTCCCTCCGTTTCATATCGCGCTATCCACCGTATTATTGTTTTGTGGCTTACTCCTGCCGCTCGGCCTGCTTCACATACTCCTTGCTCTCCTTGAGACACCGCCGAACAATATCTACTTTTTCCTCTACACACAACTTCGGTTTTCGTGGCATAAAAATACTCCCCCTATGATTGACAGTTTTGTTTTTCACTGTCTCTCATAGAGGGAGCATATCAGTGCAGCGCCTCTTCTTTCATGCAATTTTCTACATTGTGCAATTACTCAGCCTTGGCTTCCTCGCCCGCTTTCAGCATGGCAGCAGCCACGCACAGGGACAGGTACACCTGCTCCTCAGGGCTGGAGCGGGAGGTGATAGCCATGGGAACCTTAGTGCCTGCCAGCACACCGCAGGCATTGACGTTGGCAGACATGGTCAGCACCTTCATGACGGTGTTGCCTGCCATAACATTGGGCATCAGCACTGCGTCAAACTCGCCGCAGGCAGGATGGTCATAACCCTTGATGCGGGCAGACTCCTTGCTGACGATCATATCCCAAGGAATGGGGCCAACCAGCTCGCAATCGGCGATGGGCTCCATCATGTGAGAGCGAACAATGTTCTGTGCCTCCACGGTGTCGCGCATATGGAAGGAGGGCTTCTCCACCAGAGACAGCACGGCGATCTTGGGGTTATAGATACCCAGATGGTTCAGCACGTCCACAATGTTCTTGACCACCTTCTTGCGCTGGCCCTCGGAGGGCTCAATCAGCACGGACACATCGGACAGGGCCAGCACCTTCTCATAGTAGGGCACCTTCACCAGTGCCACCTCGCTGACGAGGCCGTCCACCAGCTTGTTGCGCTTGTCCAAAATGGGCATGAGGAAGTTGCGGGTGGAGGTGTTGCCGCGCAGCAGGATGTCGCCCAGACCATCGTTGATGATCTTGATGGAGCGCTCCATGTAGGCGTGATAGTCGGTGATGGGGTCGAAACGGGGCTCGTAGTCGGGCACATCACTGATGGTATAGTCGCGATCAAACAGGTCCAGTTCCTTCAGCATGGTGATGATGCGCTCCTTGGCACCCACCAGAATGGGCTGGCAGAAGCCCTTCTCCTGTGCACGGAACACAGCCTTGAGGATATTCTCACAGTCGGCACCTGCCACCACCACACGGGCGGGACGCTCCAGAGACTTGGCACGCTGGATAACAAAATCAAATTCTTTCTCGTAAATATGCATATAGTTACTCCTTTTGCGTTCTTACAGCAGACCCATGCCGCCGTTGATCAGCAGGAACACGGGGGCAAAGACCAGAGACACAACAGTCATCAGCTTGATAAGGATGTTGATGGAGGGGCCGGAGGTATCCTTGAAGGGATCGCCCACGGTGTCGCCCACGACGGCGGCGCGATGTGCCTCGCTGCCCTTACCGCCGTGATTGCCCTCTTCGATGTACTTCTTGGCGTTATCCCAAGCGCCGCCGGCGTTGGACATAAACAGTGCCATCAGCACGCCGGTAACCAGTGCGCCGGCCAGCAGGCCGCCCAGTGCGGCAGTACCCAGCACGATACCCACCACCAGAGGTGCCACCACGGACAGAACGCCGGGAATCAGCATCTCGTGGAGAGCAGCCTGAGTGGAGATGGCCACGCAGGAGGTATAGTCGGGCTTTGCCTCGCCCTCAAGGATGCCGGGGATGGTGCGGAACTGACGGCGGACTTCCTCGATCATCTTATAAGCAGCCTTGGACACGGAGTCCATGGTCAGTGCAGAGAAGAAGAAGGGCAGCATACCGCCGATGAAGAGACCCACGATGACCTTATAGTTCAGAAGGTCGATACCGAAGTCGAAGAGCTTGACAGCCTCGGCATAGGACACGAACAGGGCCAGTGCGGTCAGTGCAGCAGAGCCGATGGCGAAGCCCTTACCCATAGCAGCAGTGGTGTTACCCACGGCGTCGAGACGGTCGGTGATATTGCGGACATTCTTAGGCAGGCCGGACATCTCGGCGATACCGCCGGCGTTGTCGGCGATGGGGCCGTAAGCGTCAACAGCGACGGTGATGCCGGTGGTGGACAGCATACCGACGGCGGCCAGTGCGATACCATAGAGACCATCGGCCATGTAAGCGCCGATGATACCCACAGCGATCAGCAGGATGGGGATAGCAGTGGAGTGCATACCCACAGCCAGACCGGAGATAACGGTGGTAGCAGAGCCGGTCTCAGACTGCTGGGCGATCTTCTTAACGAAGCGATAGTCGCCGGAGGTGTAGATCTCGGTGATGATACCGATGACCAGACCCACGATGAGGCCGAAGATGATGGCCAGAGCGGACTTGACATTGCCGAAGAAGCCCCAGCTCATAGCAAGAGCGGCGATGACGACCACGATGCTGGACACATACGTACCGGTCTTGAGGGCCTTATGGGGGTTGGACTTCTCGTCACCCTTGACGAAGAAGCTGCCCACGATAGAAGCGGCAATACCCACAGCTGCCAGCAGCAGGGGGAAGATCGCGCCGGTGATGCTGTAGGTCACAGCGCCCAGGGTAATGGCAGAGACGATAGAGCCAACATAGGACTCGAAGAGGTCGGCGCCCATGCCGGCCACGTCGCCCACGTTATCGCCCACGTTGTCGGCGATGGTAGCGGGGTTACGGGGGTCATCCTCGGGGATACCGGCTTCCACCTTACCCACCAGGTCAGCGCCCACGTCGGCAGCCTTGGTGTAGATACCGCCGCCCACACGGGCAAACAGTGCGATGGAAGAAGCACCCAAAGAGAAACCGGACAGCACGCCGGCATCCTTGGTGATGAGGTAGACAACGCCGCAGCCCAGCAGGCCCAGACCGACCACGCACATACCCATGACGGCACCGCCGGAGAAGGCGATGGACAGAGCCTTATTCATGCCGGAATCCTTAGCGGCGGCGGCAGTTCTCACGTTGGCCTTGGTAGCCACGTTCATGCCGCAGTAGCCGGCGAAGGTGGAGAACAGGGCACCCACAAGGAAGGCAATGGCGGTCATCCAGTTGATACCGAAACCGACCACAACAAACAACACAGCCACGAACACCACAAGGATCTTATACTCAGACATCAAAAAGGCCTGAGCGCCCTCGTGGATGAATGCGGCGATTTCCTTCATTCTGTCAGTTCCTGCGTCCTGTTTGCTGACTTTCTTGGACAGGTAGAATGCAAACAGCAACGCTACCACACCCAAGACAGGCGCAAGTAAAGCAAGCTTTTCCATGGTTTTTGTTCCTTTCTTTTTCCGTTCCTTTTTCCGATGTTCAATATCCTGTAAACATCGATGTTAAACATATATATTCTAATGCATGACCCCCATTATAGCAAGAAAAATTGTTCTAAAATGACGAAAAAACAAAAGATAATTTTTTAACAACAATAATTCAAGCCGCAATTAACGACAAACGGGCAAAAACAGCAAAATGTGCGCTGTTTTTGCCCATACGTATGGAATGTTTCATTCAAGCCGTACAATAGTAACAACTCTTCACTTTTCGCAGCTTTTTTCGCCCCCTGCGTGTTTCATCTCAAAGTGGATCAACAGCGACAGGAGGGCGCGCAGCGCGATGACCACGCCCAGCACCAGCAGTTCCTGTAGGTCGCGGATCAGCACCGTCTTTAATATCTCCGCCGCCATCTTGAACTCAAGGCTCAACGCCAAACCGCTGGCCAGCTGGAACTTCACGTCGCAGCTGTTCTTGGTCACCAGAGAGCAGGCATATTTCCAAAATGCGCTCAGTGCCGACACCGCCACCACAGCAATGCCCATCAGCTCGCACAGGGGGATCAGAATCTCCAAAACAAACTCTACAATATGCTCCAACATTGCCTTTCTCCTTCTTTCCTCTTTTTATCTTTTTCTTTATCATACTCCCTTATTCCCAAATTGCAAGTTGCTTTCGCAACAATTTCCCTATTCCTTTACAGAAATTTTCACTATACTTTTCTCCCCATGTGTGCTATTCTTGTTTATTATCAATAAACCCTGCAAGGAGGTCAAAAGGATGAACTGGTATGTACTGGGCATTGAGGAAACGAAGGATAAAGCCCGTATCACTGCTGCCTATCGTCAGCAACTGGCAAAGGTAAATCCCGAGGACAAGCCCGAGGAATTCAAGGCGCTCCGTGCTGCCTATGAAGAGGCACTGCGCCTCGCTGATAGGGAAGAAGCCACCCCTGCTCGCGACGAGAGCCCCGTGGGGCTGTGGATGGAGCGTGTCCGTGGGCTGTATAGCGATTTCCCCGCCCGCATCGACCCCGAACATTGGCGCGCCCTTCTCCGTGAGGACGTATGCGTGGCTTTGGACAGCCGCGCATCTGCCGAGGAAGCGCTGCTGCAGTTTTTGACCCAAAACTTCTATCTGCCCCAAGAGGTGTGGCAGGTGTTGGATGCCGCCTTTTCTTGGGTGGAGCGCCGCAGTGAGCTGTATGAGAACTTCCCCAAGGATTTCGTGGACTACGCCGTCATCAACGGCATCCGCTATCCCAATACGCTCCCCTATGAGCTGTTCATCCCCGGCAAGGATGCTGCCGCCTGCGATGAATATCGCCGCATTTACTATCAGGCAAACCAATCCTCCAACGAGGAGCTGCCGCCGCTGCTGGATAAGCTGAAGGCGCTCCCCGAAGGACATCCCTACGGCGACCTGCTCGCCTATCGTCTCATGCTGGCACAGGGAGAAACGGAGACAGGCCGTGCAGGCTACCGCCGTTTGGCTGAACGCTACCCCGACGATGTGAAGCTGGTGCTGGAATGGGCGGTACAGTGCAGAAACGCAGGCAACTGGGCAGAGGCGGAAGAAAATGCCCGCCATGTGCTGTCCCTGCGTCCCGAGGCGGTGCAGGCGCGGGAACTGCTGGCTCAGTGCTTGGCGCAGCAGCACCGCCTTGAGGAGGCGAAAGAACAGGTTTTCCGCCTGATGGACGCTGCCGGCGGCGATCAAAAGCGGATTTTTGAACTGCGAAAAATGGTGGAGGAATGGAACGAAGCCCTCGTTTCTCAGTGGGAAGCCCATCTCCAAACAAACCCCGAGGACGATGTGATTTTGGCAAAGCTGGCGTGGTGCTATCTCCAAAACGACCGCGATCAAGATGCCCTGTCCCTGTGTCAGCGGATCAGCCCCCGCTACGAGGATCGGTACGATTACCACAACCTCTACGCCAAGACCACCTACGCCATGGGGGACTATGCCGCCGCTCTGCCCCATCTGCAGGAGGCAGAAGCCCTTTTGCGTGTGATGACCCCCGACGGTACGGACAAGACCGCCCAGCGCATCGCCTCCCTCCCCGAGAAGATCCAAATGCAGGGCAGCTGCCTTATCAACATGGGTCAGCAGCAGGAGGCCGTCGCCAAATATGAGGAAGCCCTCGTCATCGCCCCCAACGATCCCGAGGTGCTGACCCATACAGGCCGCCTTTGGTGCGGTATCGGCGATCTCCAGCGTGCCGCCGCCATTTTCGAAACTCTGACCAATGTGCTCCCCAGTGCCTATCACGGTTTCTATCTCTTGGCGCAGGTGCGCTTCGACTTGGGACAGGATCGTGACGCTTTCGACGCGGTCAACCGCGCCTTGGAGCTGGACGGCAGCGACTTGGGGGTATATATTCTGAAACTGCGCATCCTGCTGCGCAACGGCGCATGGGAAGCTGTCCGTGGCACGGTGGACTTCCTCCACCAGCACGGCATCACCGATGAGATGAACACCCTGTGGTGCGAGGCCCAGCTGCTGGAACAGGGCGAGGGACAAAAAGAAAAAGCCCTCGAACTGTACCGCACTTTGGCGCAGCGTGTGGAAAAGGGCGAGGACATGATTGAGCCCGCCAAGCTCTATTTCCGCCTGCTCCTGCTGGAGGCAGCGAATCTCGATGCCAACAAAGCTGAGGATCGCGCCAAGATGCTGGCTTTGACGGACAAGGCCCTTTCTTACGATGAAAACGACCTGCCCAGCCTCGACTACAAGGCGTGGCTCTTGAAGCGGGATGGCAAGCGTGAGGAGGCCATCGCCATCTACCTCCGCTTGGAAAAGGAGAGCCGCCGCAACATGGGCGTGGAGGAAGAGCTGGCAGAGCTGTATTACGCCGATCTCAACCGCGACGCCGATAAGGCATTGCACTACTATAAACTGCTCCTCGCCAATGAAGAGCGCACCGCCTACCTCTTCTACGCAGGCACTTGCTGCCGCTACCTCGGCCTCTATGAAGAGGGCGAGGGCTATTTCCTGCGCCTACAGGAGTTGAACAGCGAGGGCGTAGACGGCTTTAACGGTCTCAGCTACCTCTACGACACCATGGGTCGCTATGAAGATGCCCTTGCACAGGTCAACGAGGTGATCGCCCGCGCCGTGAAGCGGGAGGGCGATCAAAGCGGCTACTTCTACCATAAAGTCCGCACACTCCGCCGCCTCAACCGCCCCTATGAAGCTCTGGCCACCATTGACGAGGTGACGGAGAAATACGGCAACGACGAGGTATATCAAGAGAAATTTGAGATCTGCTGCCAGTTCGCTCTGTGGAAAGAAGCGGAGGACATTTTGAAGCAGTGGCGCAAGAGCCGCAAGCAGCAGAGCTCCTACGCTGCCGCCGAGATTGACCTCAAGCTGTTCCGCGGCGACATTGAGGGCGGACGCAAGGCGCTGAGAAAAGCCGAGAAGAAGCTGAACGCCAGTGACCGCGAGCGCTTGACGCTGCTGCTGGGC
The DNA here is from genome assembly GCA_017408915.1 of Oscillospiraceae bacterium. Taxonomy (GTDB): domain Bacteria; phylum Bacillota; class Clostridia; order Oscillospirales; family Oscillospiraceae; genus Vescimonas. Next base: position 29,243 of record JAFQTS010000016.1, read on the forward strand.
GAACTGGACGGCGACGAGGCGGTGCAGATGCCCATTTGGGAGAAGCGGATGACCAACCGCAGCGACACCACCCATGAGCTGATGAACATGGCGCAGGTGCAGTGGTGGAACGGCCACTATGAAAAAGCCCGTGAGTACGCCGCCGCGGCACTGCAGCAGATCGAGGAATTACTGCCCGACAACAAGAAGCACGAAGCCCTCTACCGCAGCCGCCGCACCATTTTGCTGGCCATGCTGGGTCGCTTTGAAGAGGCGGAGGCAGAGCTGGCCGCCGTCCGCGCTCTCCCCCTGTGCGAACACTGCAATTACTGCGCCTGCAAGGATGCTGACATCTTCGAGGCCAACATCGAGGAGATCCGCGGCAACTACGAACAGGCACTGAAGCTCCATTTAGCGGGTGCTGACCGTTGGAGCGACGATATGGACTTCATTAGCGGCGCACGGCGCATGAGAAGAAAGGGACTGTAACCATGATGATCGGTATTGATTTGGGCACGACCAACAGCTTGGCCGCCTGCTTTCGCGGCGGCAAGGCTGAGATCATTCCCAACCGCCTCGGCAAGCGATTGACCCCCTCGGTGGTCAGCGTGGATGAGGATGGCACCGTCTATGTAGGGGAAACTGCCAAGGAACGGGGTTTTCTCCACCCTCTTCAGACGGCGCGGGTATTTAAGCGCAGCATGGGCACGGACAAGGAGTTCACCTTGGGCGGCAAGAAATTCCGCGCCGAGGAGCTTTCCTCCCTCGTGCTGCGGAGTTTAAAAGAGGATGCCGAGGCCTATTTGGGCGAGGAAGTCACCGAGGCCATCATCAGCGTCCCCGCCTATTTTAACGACCTCCAGCGCAAGGCCACCAAGCGTGCAGGCGAGCTGGCAGGGCTAACGGTGAGCCGCATTATCAACGAGCCCACGGCAGCTGCTATCGCCCATGGTATCAGCGAGCAGGGCAAGGATGCCCGCTACCTCGTCTTTGACTTGGGCGGCGGCACTTTCGATGTGTCCATTTTGGAGCTGTACGGCCCCATTATGGAGGTACACGCCATTGCAGGCGACAACTTCATCGGCGGCGAGGATTTTACGGAATTGCTTGCCACCATGTATCTTGAAAAGGCCGCCATCGCCCCCGAATCGTTGGACATTCGCACCATGAACGAGGTGTATAAGGCCGCCGAGGCCTGCAAGTGTGCCTTTTCCCAGTGCAGCCTCATTACCATGAGCCGCACCATTGACGGCCACACCCACGAGATGAGCCTAACGCTGGCAGAATATGAAAAGGCCTGCGAGCCGCTGCTGGAAAAGCTGCGCCGCCCCATTGAGCGCAGCCTCCGTGACGCGGGGGTGAAGCTGGATGACATCGACCAAATCGTGCTGGTGGGCGGCGCTACCCGCCTGCCTGTGGTGCGCCGCTTCGTCACCCGTCTCTTTGGTCGCATCCCCAATATGCTGGTTGACCCCGACGAGGCAGTGGCGCTGGGCGCTGCCCTTCAGTGCGCCATGAAGGCCCGCAACGAGGAGATCCGCGAGGTGGTGCTGACCGATGTGTGTCCCTACACCTTAGGCACTGAGGTGATGGTACACAACGGCCTCTTTGACGAGGACGGGCACTATCTCCCCATTATCGAGCGCAACACCACCATCCCCGTCAGCCGCACCCAAACGGTCTACACCGCCCACGATAACCAAACCCGCGTCAATGTAAAGGTGCTGCAGGGTGAGAGCCGCATGGCCTATCATAACCTCCTCTTAGGTGAGATTTCCGTCCCTGTCCCCGCCGCCCCCAAGGGGAAAGAGGCGGTGGATATCACCTACACCTACGATGTCAACGCGCTGTTGGAGGTGGAGGTGCGCGTCCACTCCACAGGGGTAAAGCGCAAGATCATCATTCAAAATGAACAAAACCGCATCAGCGAGGAGGAGGCCGCCGAGCGCCTTGCCAAGCTGCAGCACTTGAAGCAAAACCCCCGCGAGGAAGAGCCCAACCGCCTGCAATTGCTGCGTGGCGAGCGCCTCTATGAAGAGCTGCCCGCCAAGCGCGCCGCCATTGATCGGGCGCTGATGGAATTTGAACGCACCCTCGCCACACAGGATCGCACACAGATCGAGCAAGGCCGCAAAGCCCTTATAAAGGCGCTGGACGCTATCGAGTTCGACCTATGAGAAAAAGGAGCAAATCTATGCTGCAAACACTCTCTACCGCTACCGCCCAAAAGGGTGAAACCTCTTGGGACATCTATCCCCGCCCCCAGCTGCGGCGTAATAGTTATGTCAACTTGAATGGTCAGTGGGATTTCGCCCTCTCCCCTTCCCCCGACTTCCCCGCAGCGTATAAGGAGACTATCACCGTCCCCTTCTGCCCCGAAAGTGCCCTATCGGGGGTAAAAAAAGCCGTAGAAGTAGGCAGTTACCTCTTCTACCGCCGTGAATTGACGCTACCAGCCGACTTCAACCGTGGGCGGGTGCTGCTCCACATCGGCGCGGCGGATCAAGTTGCAGATGTTTATGTCAACCAACAGCTGATGGGACACCACGAGGGAGGCTACAACGCCTTCACCGTGGATATTACCGATGCTTTGCAGGAGAAAAACACCCTCATCATCCGCTGCTATGACGATTTGCGGGACACCTCTTTCCCCTACGGAAAGCAGACACTCAAGCGTGGCGGCATGTGGTACACCCCCGTGTCGGGCATTTGGCAGAGCGTGTGGTTGGAGAGTGTGCCCCAAGCACACATTGCCTCCCTCGACATCCGCGTGACCACCACCGATGCCACCATCACCGTCTCCCCCGCCTTGGAGGGCACAGTGCGCTGCGAGGGCGTAGACTACCCCCTCCATAACGGTCGCGCCGTTATCGTACCCAACTCCCCCCGCTGCTGGACACCCGAAGACCCCTATCTCTATGAATTCACCGTGGAGACGGCAGAGGACAGTGTGGAGAGCTACTTCGCCCTCCGCACCATCCAGTGCAGGGAGGTCAAGGGCATTCCCCGCCTGCTTCTCAACGGCAAGCCCTACTTCTTCCACGGTCTCCTCGACCAAGGCTACTGGCCCGACGGCATCTACACGCCCCCTTCCCCCCAGTGCTACGCCGAGGACATCCTCGCCATGAAGGCTTTGGGCTTCAACACCCTCCGCAAGCACATTAAGGTAGAGCCCGAGGCGTTCTACTACCAGTGCGACAAGCTTGGCATGGTGGTGTTCCAAGACATGGTGAACAACGGCGACTATTCCTTCTTCCGCGACACGGCGCTGCCTACGGTGTGCGTGCAAAAGCTGCGGGATAAGAACTTCCATCGGGATGAAACCACACGTCAACGTTTCCTCCAAGCCATGAAAGAAACGGTGCAGCAGCTAAAAAATCACCCCTCCATCCTCTACTGGACGATTTTCAACGAGGGTTGGGGACAGTTCGACGCCGACAGTGTCTACGAGCGAATGCGGGCGCTGGACGATAGCCGCATCATTGACGCTACCTCTGGTTGGTTCAGAAGAAAGAAGAGCGATGTGGACAGCCGCCACATTTACTTCGGCCCGTGGTCGCAGCTGAAGGCATCTGACCGCCCGCTGGTACTCAGCGAATTCGGCGGCTACGCCTGCCCTATAGAGGGACACATTTTTAACCCCGACAAGGCCTACGGCTACAAGGCCTGCCCTTCCGTGGAGGATTTCCGCACGCAGATCGAGGCACTCTATCGCAAGCGCATCCTCCCCGTGGTGAAGACGGGGCTCTGCGCCGCCATTATGACACAGGTCAGCGATGTGGAGGACGAGATCAACGGCTTCCTCACCTATGACCGCGCCGTGTGTAAAGGCGATGCCACTTCCATGCTGGCAATTGCCCAAGAACTGCAAAAGGAAATAGAAGAATAAAAAAATTCCCGACCTCTCGGTCGGGAATTTTTTCTATGTTGGGGAACTCAGCCGTCCACTTCCACTACGCCATCGGCCTTGACGGTGATCATCATGCCGTCCTTGACGTAATTGAGGAACTCATCGCCCAAGGAATCCACCACGGGCATGGTGACACCCTCTACCCACACGTCAGCCAAAATCGCGCCGGCTGCTGCCAAGGAGTCGATGGGGTTGGCAAAGAGCATACAGGCGGGATTCTTGCCCAAGGCGCAGGCGCAGTACAGCACCAAGCCGCCCGTAGTGCTGCCAATGGTCTGAGGCAGGCACAGAGCCTTATGGATGAGGGGCTTGCCGTGAAGCTCGGCGTTATTCTGATCGCTGCACTTCACTTCCTTGTCACCGAACTGCAAGGGCATCTGCAACGATGCCAGCGTATTGAAGCCCTGTGTGGTGACCACAGCCTCTGCCGTCACCTCACCGGGGGTAACGACTCTACCCTTAAACTGTTTCATTACACTTTGCCTCCCTTCGTAATGGCCTGCAGGATCTGTGCGTCGGTATAATAGCGTGCGCTGGTGTAGGTGCGCAGCTTGTTGGAAGAGGTGATGACGGGCATCTTCTTGCACAGGGGGTTATTCATGTACATGAGGGGACAGATGTAGGAGGTAATGACGCCCGTGGCCTTCAGACGGGCAGCATACTCCGTCTTTTCAAAGGCCTCCAGCACCTTGGGAGGCGCGGTAAACACGGTGGGGATCAGCACCTTCTTGTTGCCGCTGTCCTTCAAACCCTGCTCCACCTTCTCCGTCCAGTCCTTCAGCTGCTGCAAAGACAGGTGGGGGCAGCCCACGAAGCACAGCTTGGGCGTGGCATCGGGATTCTTCCAAATGACGGGATAGTTATCCTGCACACGCTGGAGCTCGGCATCGTCGATGACGTACTCCTTGGCACCCTCCACGATGAGGCTCTCTCCCAGCTCCACAGCCTCGGGGGTCAGCTTATCGATGTGGTACAGGCCCACTGCGCCGTTGGATGCGGTGGCTGCGCCGAAGTCCTTGAGGTAGGCGCAGGCGGCATCGTCCAGCTCTGTACCCAGCCACTTGTCAAGGCCCACCACATAGGGCACATCTTCCATCACCTTCATGCCGATGGCAGAGCCGAGAAGCTGTGCCTCGGGCTTCTTGGTGGTTTCCACCTTTACCACCCATGTGGCCTTACGACCCTCATCGGTCAGCAGACCGAAGTAGGGCACGTAGCCCACGATAGAGCCCATGATGTCGATGATGCCGCTGTTGCGGTTGCAGCGTGCGCCCAGCACGGAGTTGGCATACACCACGGCGCTGGACTCGGCCCAAGACAGGACTTCGCCCTTCTGAGGCTTGTTGCCCACCTCGTCCATATAGCAGGCGCAGGTGAAGGCATCTTCATCCAGCAGACCCAGCTCCATCAGCTGCTTTTCATAGAAATCCTGCTTGGTGTACATGAACTTGTTGAACACGAAGTTCTGCAGGAAGTTGGCAGGGACGTTCTTATCCAAGGGGCGGGGGTCAACAGAGAACTTCTGACCCGAGGCGACGCCAGCGTCCAACAGCTGCTGCATCAAATCGTACACAGGTGCCATGACCTTCAAACCAAAGGAGGTCACCAAGTGATTGTACTTAGAGGTAATGGGCACCATCTTCTCCGCGCCGAAGGCCTCGCCGTACATCACCAGCGTTTTCATGACCTTGGCTAAGGTTTCGCCCTTTTCGCCGTTTAAAATAGCTTGCTGTTCAGTAGTCAATACCATAGCAAATTATACTCCTTTCCCTTACAGCTTCATGCAGGTATCCCATGCGCCCCAAATGACGCTGCGGAGGTTGCCCACCTTATTGGCATCACCGATGACATGGATGTGCTTATCCTTCTGGGCCACAGGAGCGGGCTTATAGCCAACGGACAGGATCACGTTGTCGGCCTCCAAGGTAGTGAGGTTGCCATCCTTATCCTTAATGGTCACGGTGCCGTCACCGATCTCGGTAACGCCCGTCTCCAGATATACAGGCACATGATAGGTCTCGAAGAAGTCGCGGAGGAAGCTGGTGTTGGCAAGGCAGACACCGGGGGTGACGATGAGATCGTCCATCATCTCCACGATCATGGGCTTCTTGCCCTGCAGGTACAGCTCATAGGCGATCTCGCAGCCAGTGAGGCCGCCGCCGATGATGACCACCTTCTCGCCCACAGACTCCTTGCCCAGCAGGAAGTCCACGGCCTGAATGGCGGTTTCGGCACCCTTGACGGGAATCTTGTTGGCAGTTGCGCCCGTTGCCACGATGACCTCGTCAGCACCGAGGGCATTGACATCGGTAACGGGGGTATTCAGCTTCACCTCAATGGGATACTTGGTCATCTCGCGGCGATACCAAGCAATGAGGGCCTTATCCTTCTCCTTGAAAGAAGGAGCAGCCGCCGCGATGAACACGCCGCCCAACTCACCGCTCTTTTCATACAGCGTCACCTTGTGACCGCGCTTGGCGCAGACGAGGGCAGCCTCCATACCACCAATGCCGCCGCCCACCACGGCGATGTTCTTCACCTTCTTGGCAGGGGCGATATAGTGCTTCTTAGACTGCATGGTCTCGGCGTTGATGGCGCAGCGGGCAAGACCCATGGTATCCTTCAGATCCTGAGTGTTATAGTGACCCTTGGAGGAGGAGAAGTTGAAGCAGCCGCTATGGCAGCAGATGCAGGGACGGATATCCTCCAAGCGATCCTCCAGCAGCTTGGTGATCCACTCGGGGTCGGCCAAGAACTGACGGGCAACGCCCATACCGTCGATCTTACCCTCGGCAATGGCGGCAGCCGCCACATCGGGCTCCATACGACCTGCGCAGACCACGGGGATGTCCACAAAGTTCTTAATGTGGGCAACATCGTCCAGGTTGCAGTTCTGAGGCATATACATAGGGGGATGTGCCCAGTACCAGGAGTCGTACGTGCCGTTATCGGCGTTGAGCATATCGTAGCCGCAATCCTGCAGATACTTGGCAGCGCGCTCAGACTCCGCCATATCGCGGCCCATTTCGGGGGCGGTGTCGCCGGGGACGAGACCCTTGGCAAAGCCCTTCAGCTTGGACTCCACGCTGTAGCGCAGGGACACGGGGAAATCATCGCCGCAGGCCTCCTTGATGGCCTTGACCACCTCAGCGGCGAAACGATAGCGATTTTCAAAGCTGCCGCCGTACTCGTCGGTACGCTTATTGAAGAACTCGATGGCGAACTGATCCAGCAGATAGCCCTCGTGAACTGCATGGACTTCCACGCCGTCCACACCTGCATCGCGGCACAGCTTGGCAGTCTTGGCAAAGGCCTCGATGATCTCGTGGATCTGATGGACCGTCATCTCGGGGCACTCGATGTCGGGCGCCCAACGGGCAGGCTGGGCACTGGGAGAGGCCAGCTCATGGGAGGTATCGAGGATGGGTTTCATAATGGCGCGGGTGAACTTATTCTTATGGAGGGGGCCAACCAGCTCCGTAATGGCCCAGCTGCGGCCCATACCTGCCGTCAGCTGCACGAAGAGCTTGGCGCCCGTCTTATGGATCTCCTCCATAAAGACCTTCAGCTCGTCGAACATCTTGGGATTCTGCCACAGCCACTTGCCCCAGAAGGTATCACGCAGGGGCGCAATGCCGGGGATGATGAGACCTACGTTGTTCTGTGCCCGCTTCAAAAAGAGGTTTGCCGCCTCCTTATCGAAGTGACAGCCACCCAGCTCGAACCAGCCGAACAGGGACGTGCCGCCCATGGGACACATGACAATGCGGTTTTTGATCTCCACGTTGCCCACCTTCCAAGGGGTAAACAACGCCTCGTATTTCTTATCTACCGTGTTCATACGCAAATCTGTCCTTTCTTCTGAGGTTGTGAAACCAATAACAATTTGATTGTACTACATTTCCGCCAAAATTGCAAGATATTATCACTTTAAAGCGCGAATCCCCTATATTTATGCAAAATAAAAGCAGCAGGGCCTTCACCTTGCTGCTTTTACTCTTTTCACTTAGCGTCTGCCGCCGCGGAATCCACCGCCGCCAAAGCCACCGCGACTGCTGCGGCCTCCGCCGTTGCTGCGGCGCACACTGCTGCCGCTGCGGCGACCGCCACTGAAGCCGCCGCCGTTAAAGCCGCCGGTGGGACGGTTATTCATGGGGCGGGACTGGGTGGGGCGGGACTGATAGCCGCCGCCCATGGGAGGCGGAGGCGCCACAGGGCGGGGACGGGCAGGACGATAGAGGCTGCGACCCCAAAAGATGGGATAGTATCCCACAGGTGCCACAATGCCGGGAAGAATATACCGACGGCGATAGCGGGTATAGCGCACACGGTCGAGAAGCACCCACACCACGAAAATCATGAGAATGAGGAAGATGACCCCTACAATGCCGCCGCCCGGCTCCTTGCCGTGCTGCTCAGGGGCATACCAGCCCTCGTCGCTGCCGTACCAGCCACTGCTCTTATGGGACGGATCAAGCTGGGCGTAGAACACATCGGCCTGACGGAAGAAGGCGGTCACCGCGCCGTCAAAATCACCGTCATAATAGGGCTCATCGATAGCCTGACGGAGTTTTTGCTGCTGGTAGTCCTGCATCATGGCCCCCACATAGTCGCCCATGTAGACCTGCCAATCGCCGTCCTCCACCAGCACGAGGATCATGTCGTTCTCGCCAAGACCCCACTTCTGTCCCAGTGCAGCGGCGTAGTCGGTTTCATCCCAACCCAACATACGCTCCACGGAGGCCACTGCCACCACGGCATAGTACTTCTCGTCCCAAGCGGCGTTATATTGTTCCACCGTCTTTACGGTGGCATCATCCAGAAGCTTTGCCTCGTCGCAGATCCACTGGCGGTACTCCACCTCCAGCAGCTCCGTGGGGGACTTGGACAGGAAGTGATCCTTCCGCATCTGTCCCAGCGCCACGGCGGCGACGATGGCAAGCACCACGGCAATGATGCCCACCACACGGTTTGTTGATAATTTCATAGCCTTACCCCTTTCAAGGAGTGATGATTAGCCACGCAGCTCCATGAGCTTCTGCTTCAGCTCGCCCTCAATGCGGCCCAGCTCTGCCTCGGCGGCCTTGCGCTTCTGCGCGCCCTCGGTCTGAATACGCAGCACCTCGTCGAGGGTGGAAATGAGCTGCTCGTTGGTGTGCTTCAAGGTCTCGATGTCCACGATGGAACGCTCGGCCTCCTTGGCGGTGGCGATGGTGCCCATCTTCAGCGCCTCGGCGTTCTTCTTGAGGAGCTCGTTGGTCATCTCGGTGACGGCGCTCTGAGCGGCAGTGGCCTGACGGCTGTGCTCAAGCCCCAGTGCCAGCACCATCTGGCTCTTCCACAGGGGGATAGTGTTGACGAGGGAGGACTGGATCTTCTCGATCATCAAGGTATCATTGTTCTGCAGCAGGCGGGTCTGGGGACCCATCTGCACGGAGATCATGCGGGTCAGCTCCAAGTCGTGGAGCTTCTTCTCAAAGCGCTCGCACAGCTGCACATAGTCGTTATAAGCCTGTGCATCCTCGGCAAGACCGCTGGCCTCTGCCTTCTTACGCAGCTCTTCCAACTCGCCTGCGCGGACATCGGCAAGGCGCTTCTTGCCTGCCAGAATGTACATGGTCAGCTCTTTATAATACTTCAGATTCAGCTCATACATCTGGTCGAACATGGCCACATCCTTCAAAAGGGTGATCTGATGATTCTCCAAATTCTGGGCGATCTTGTCCACATTGGCCTCTACCTTGCTGTAGCGGGCCTTGAAAGTCTCGATCTCCTGACCTGCCTTTTTAAAAAGGCCCTTCAGTCCCTTGGGCTTTTCAAAAGCGGTAAAGCCCTTCAGCTCCACCACGAGACGACCCAAATCCTCGCCGATCTCGCCCAGATCCTTGTTGCGCACGTTGCCCAGCGCACCCTCGGAGAAGGAGGCGATGCTCTTCTGCGCCGCTGCGCCGTACTGCAGGATCTGATTGGTGTCGCGGATGTCGATCTTCTTGGAAAACTCGTTGACAGCGGCCTTTTCCTCTTCCGTCAGCATGCTGTCATCCAGCACCACAGGCTCCACCACCTTCTCCTCCTTGGGGATGGCGGGAGTGGCAGGTGCTTCGGGCGTCAGGGTCAGGGAGGGCATCTCCACAGCCACGGAATCATCGGGGGTCAGTGTCAGCTGAGGCATCATATTCTCGGTCATAGCAAGTTCTTCCTTTCTGTTGTCGTTATAGTAAAGTTTTCTTTCTTTTACAGTTCCAGCGTGATGTCACCTGCGCTCACGGCAGTAGCACCCTCGGCAGCGGCAGTTTCCTGCTTCTCCACCTCTTCACGGAGGCCATCCTCCGTAATACCCTCGCGGGCCAGCATCTGCTCCATCACCACCATGTCGGTGGAGATATCCAATGCCTCGGAGGAGAAAAGGTTGTCCAGCTGCTTTTCAAAGGCGCGGATAATGGTGGACATCATAGTCTCCACGCGGTTCATGGTGGAGGTAATGTTCTCCCCCTCTACCTCCTGCTCTTCCAGCACATCGTAGGCACGCAGCACCTTCAAGGTGGTGGGGAGATAGTAGTTCATAAAGCGGCGAATGTCACCCAATTTCTCGGGATTGGCCTCCACATGGTCAAAAATCCGCTGGGCGAGGATCTGCAAGCGGACAATTTGGGCAGAGATGGCTTCATCGGCGATGTCAATGTCCAGCTGCTTCATCTCGGCGATGGCCTTCTCACCCTCGGAGAGCATCTTGTCCAATTCTGCATTGCCTGTGGTCTTGGGCTCTTCGGGCACTTCCTCCACCACATCGCGGCAGAAGCACCGCGCCACCACGCCAACCACTGCTGTGGCAGCGATGGCCAGCAGGAAATGGGGCAGGCGATACAGGGGGAACAGCAGGCCGTACAGCAGCCACGTAATTGCCACGGCGTACAGGGGGATGGCGGACTTTCGCACGATCTTTTTCATGTCAAACACCGACCTTTCCTTCCGTTACTTTATTGTGGATATTATAAACCATCTGCCTACAGCGGTCAAGAAAAAAGAGGTGGTCTCCCCACCTCTTAACGCTCCCGAAGCTCTCCTGTAGGGCGTCCCGTCTGCCCCGTCTGGGGATCGGTAAACAGGGGCAGCGCAGGGGGAAAATACGTCCAATACACTGCCAAAGCCACCATGCCCAACAGCAGGATTCCGCCCAAAACCGCCCAAAACTTTCCCCGCAGCATATTCCTATCCTGCAAGCGCCACGACACGAAGAAAGCCACCAGCGCCGCCACTTGAAAGATGATGATGTTGACGATGGACACGTTGGCCCCCGTCACCCCCACATAGGTATAGTAGACGGCGATGATGAAGGCCGCACCTGCCAGCAGCCCCAGCGCCCGCGCTATCAGCACGCCGCCCTTGCCACGCCGCAGAGCAACTGCCTCCACTACCGACCACACCGCCCATGGAATGGTCAGCAGCTTTACATGCTCCCACACCGATTCGTTGACTGACGCGATGGCTGCCACGAGGTCATTCTGCCCCGACCAGTTGTAGACAAAGTGGAAGAGATTGCCCCAAATGAGGACGAAAAACAGTCCTGCCACTTCCCATTTCCGCCACGTTTTCTCCCGCATCCTTTTCCCTCTCCCTCCGATGATAGTCTCTATCAGTGTACACACGTGGCGCGGAAAATATGCAATTCTCTCCCCTTTTCCGATTACGGTTCGTATTATTTCGACAGGATATTACAGTTTAGATAGAAAAACACCCGAGTTCATGGGAACTCGGGTGTTTTGATTCGGATTAGGACGGCAGCGGCGTTAGACCGCAGCAGCGTTGATTTTCTTGGCGTGGGTGTACTGATACACTACCACAGCAACCAGCACCACGAGACCGATCACATCGGTCAGCAGGCCGGGGATCATCATGCACAGACCTCCGGCGATCAGCACCAAACGCAGAACGGCAGGCACCTTGCAGTAGAGGTAACCATTGAGGGCTGTTGCCACAGAGAACAGACCCAGCAGCGCCGTAATACCGATAACGATCACATCGAAGATCATGGCGCCGATATTGGGCACCACAGCACCGCTCATGTCCACAAAGAGCATCTCGGGATTATAGGCAAAGATATACGGGACGATAAACGCCGCTATGGCAAGTTTTGTGGCGGTTATACCTGTCTTCATGGGATCGGACTTGGCGATAGCAGAGCCTGCGTAGGCAGCCAGTGCCACGGGAGGCGTAATGTCAGCCACGATGCCGAAGTAGAAGACGAAGAAGTGGGCAGCAACCACATTGAAGCCCAGCTGCACCAGAATGGGGGCGCAGGTAGCGGCCATGATGCAGTAGTTGGCGGTGGTGGGAACGCCCATGCCCAGCACGATGCAGCACAGCATGGTCAGCACCAGACCGATGATGGTGGCGTTGCCTGCCAGGTTGACGATACCGTTGATGAGGATGGAAGCAAGACCGGTAACGGTGATGCAGCCGGCGATGATACCAGCCATGGCGCAGGCCACAGCCACGGTGACGGCGCCGCGGGCACCGGCCTCGAGAGCCTCCAAGATCTTGCCGGGGGTCAGACGCTCCTCAGAGTTGAGGAAGCCCACCACGATAGCGGCAAGAATGGACACGGAGGCGGAGAACTGCATGGTACGGGCACCGGAGGACACCAGTGCGATCAGCAGCACCAGAGGCAGCAGCAGATAGACCTTCTTCAGCAGGTAGCTGACCTTAGGCAGCTCATTCTTGGGGATGCCCTTCAGACCCAGCTTCTTGGCCTCCAGATGGACGGTAATGAAGATACCGGCGAAATAGAGAACAGCGGGCAGGATGGCCTTGACGGCAACCTGTATATAGGGCAGATCCATGTACTCTGCCATCAAGAAGGCGGCAGCGCCCATGATGGGAGGCATGATCTGACCACCGGTGGAGGCGGCAGCCTCAACAGCGGCGGCAAACTCGGGCTTATAACCCGTCTTTTTCATCAGAGGGATGGTGATAGAGCCAGAGCCCACGGTGTTGGCAACGGAAGAACCGGAGCACATACCCTCAAGGGCGCTGGCAACCACCGCCACCTTGGCAGGGCCGCCGGAATAGGCGCCCACCAGACGGTTGGCGAACTGAATGAAGTAGTTACCGATACCGGTGCGCTCAAGGAAGGCACCGAAGATGATAAAGAGAACAATATACGTGTAGCAGACGTTGATGGGGGTGCCGATAACACCGGAGGTGGTGTAGAACAGCTTATAGATGATGTTCTTCAACGCCTGATAGAAGTCGGGGTTATAAGAGAGCTGATTGATAAAGGCATAGATCACCAGCGCGCCCACCACGCAGAGGATGGGGATACCCACGCAGCGGCGGCACAGTTCGATCAGCACCAAAATGCCGATGACACCGATGACCACATGGATGGGCTGGATACGGGTAGCCAGCTTGATGATGGGCAGGGCATTAAAGGCAAAGTAGAAGAAGCTGCCTGCGCCCAGCACCATCAGCACGATATCATACCAGGGAATGTGGTTGACACGGACGTGGCCCTTCTTCACAGGGTAGGTGATGAAGCCCACCACGATGATGAAGCCGAGGAACAGGGTCAGACGCGTCTCGGGCAGAGCCGTGGAGAACAGCGTCATGTAAATGCAGTACAGAGAGAAAACAGAGAGGATCAAGCGCACAATGATCTTGGGCACGCCCTCCCATACACGGGTAGCGGATTCGCGGTCATATTTCCGCATCACCGCATCAAGGTCCAGATCGTGGTCGTTCTCTACGACCGCATCTGCCTTGTGTTTTTTGAACAAGCTCATGGGGTAATCTCCTAATCCGAAAGTTTGTAATGAACGCACGAGGACTACGGCGGGAAAATCCCGCCGTAGTCTCGTTAGTCACCAATTAGGTAGGCCTAACGGCCTTTTTCCGTCAATGTCGCGCTAAGAAATTAGCCGGCAACGGTGAAGCCCTTCTCAGCGAAGTACTTGGCAGCACCGGGATGATAGGGGACGGAAGCGATGGAAGCACCGTACTCCAGGCTCAGCTCGCCGTACTTGGCGTGGCTGGAGACCAGATCGGCAGCGTTGTCGAAGATGTCAGCGCACAGAGCGTAGACAGCGTCCTCGGACACGGTGTTGGCAGCCAGAACAACAGCGCCCACAGCAACGGTGGTCACATCACCATCGAGACCGGTGTAGGTATCGGCAGAGATGACGTTCTTGGCATAGTAGGGAGAGGTCTCCAGCAGCTTGGCGACGTGCTCGTCATCCAGAGCAACCAGATGGACATCCTTGGTGGTAGCCAGGTCGGTGATAGCGGTGGTAGGAGCGCCGGCAACCACGAATGCGGCATCGATCTGACCATCCTTCAGAGCGTTGGCGCTGTCGCCGAAGCCCTGATAGGTGGGCACGATGTCAGCCTCGGTCAGGCCGTACACGCCCAGAATATCAATAGCGTTGAAGTACACGCCGGAACCGGCGGCACCGATGGAGACCTTCTTACCGGCCAGGTCGGCAACGGTCTTGATCTCGGGATCGAGGGTAACGATCTGGACCTGCTCCATGTACAGAGCTGCCACGGTGGAGAAGCAGTCGATAGCGCCCACTTCCTCAAACAGGTTGGTGCCCTCATAGGCATAGGCCATAACGTCGGACTGGCAGAAGGCCAACTCAGCGTTGCCGTCCAGCAGCTCCATCACGTTGGACTGGGAGCCGTTACCCACCAGACCCACAACGTCCACACCGGCGTTGTTGGTAGCATGCTGGGCGATGACGGAACCGAAAGCGTAATAGGTGCCGGACTCACCGCCGGTCACGAAACGCAGCTTGGCAGGGGCGGGGGTGTTGCCTTCGCCACCATCGGCGGGGGCGTTGCCGCAGGCCACCAGGCTGAGAGCCATCACGAGAGCCAAAATAAGAGCCAAAAACTTCTTCATAGTATTCTTTCTCCTTGCTATAGAATTTCGCGGGAATCCCGCTTGCCGCCAAGGTCAGCGGCCATTTTTTCTCGATGGTCGTATTATACTACCGCTTTTTTAATTTTGCAAGTCCTAATTTTAAAAATTTCATTTTTATTTTTCGACGTTTTTCGTTTTCCTCTGTTTTCTATGGTTCTTTTCCTCTATTTCCCTGTTTTTACAGCTTTTTTACAGATCGTGTCACTTCATGCTAAACAAACACCTTTTATTTTTTGCAAGTTTTCCATTCAAAAATTGCAATTTTTGTGGTTTGTCTTGCATTTTTCCGTTTTCGACGGAAAACGCAAGGCCTCACCACGGCAAAAAATGCCAAAAACAGAAAAAAAGAAAAGCCCCGCAGGGCTTTTC
Organism: Oscillospiraceae bacterium; assembly: GCA_017408915.1. GTDB lineage: Bacteria > Bacillota > Clostridia > Oscillospirales > Oscillospiraceae > Vescimonas. The sequence continues at coordinate 44,422 of JAFQTS010000016.1, forward strand.
TTTACATTTTCTTTGCGCTTTTTTACTTCTTGGCGCGGGTACGGATGACCTCGGAGACCATCTCGGCGCAGGCGGCGATGGACATATTGCCCAGATCGCCCTCGGCGCGATGACGGACGTTGACCTCACCGGACTCCACTTCCTTATCGCCCACGATGAGCATATAGGGAACCTTCTCCAGCTGCGCGTCGCGGATCTTCTTACCGATCTTCTCGTTGCGATAGTCCACCTTGGCGCGGACGCCTGCCATCTGCAGCTGCTCCTGCACGGACTTGGCATAGTCGGCAGCGCGGTCGGTGATGGGCATGACGCGAACCTGCTCATCCATCAGCCAAGTGGGCAGAGCGCCGGCATACTCCTCAATGAGGTAGGCCAGAGTACGCTCATAGCAGCCCATGGAGGTGCGGTGGATGATATAGGGCAGAGCCTTCTCGCCGTTCTCGTCGATATAGTACATGCCAAACTTCTCAGCCAGCAACATATCCACCTGAATGGTGACCAACGTATCTTCCTTGCCAAAGACATTCTTGTACTGGATATCCAGCTTGGGACCATAGAAGGCGGCCTCGTCGATACCCACCTCGTAGTCGATGCCCAGATTGTCAAGGATCTTGCCCATGACAGCCTGTGCCTCTTCCCACTGCTCGGCAGTACCCTCGTACTTGTTGTTGGGGTTGGCGGGATCCCACTGGGAGAAGCGGAAGAAGCACTTATCCCACATACCCAAGGTCTCCATCATATACTTGCTCAGCTCGAAGCAGCGGCGGAACTCCTCCTCCAGCTGATCGGGGCGCAGCACCAGATGACCCTCGGAGATGGTGAACTGACGGACGCGGATGAGGCCGTGCATCTCGCCGGAGTCCTCGTTGCGGAACAGCGTGGAAGTCTCACCCAGACGCATGGGCAGATCACGGTAGGAACGCTGACGGTTCAGATAGACCTGATACTGGAAGGGGCAGGTCATGGGGCGCAGGGCAAAGCACTCGGCGCTCTCATCGTGGGGATCGCCCATGATGAACATACCGTCCAGGTAGTGATCCCAGTGGCCGGAGATGCGATACAGGTCGCGCTTGGCCATCAGAGGCGTCTTGGTGCGGACATAACCCCACTTCTCCTCGGTGTCCTCCACCCAGCGCTGCAGCTCCTGAATGGCACGAGTGCCCTTGGGCAGCAGCACAGGCAGACCCTGACCCACATAATCCACAGTGGTGAAGTACTCCAGCTCACGACCCAGCTTGTTGTGGTCGCGCTTGAGAGCTTCAGCCTGCTGGGCGAGGTAAGCGTCCAGCTCATCCTTCTTGGGGAAGGCCACAGCGTAGATACGCTGGAGCATCTTGCGGTTGGAGTCGCCGCGCCAGTAAGCGCCGGTGGCGGAGGTCAGCTTGATGGCGTTGCCCTTAATTCGGCCGGTGGAGTCCAGATGGGGGCCGGCGCACAGGTCAACGAACTCGCCCTGCTTATAGAAGCTGATGATGGCATCCTCAGGCAGGTCGTTGATGAGCTCCACCTTGTAGGGCTCTTCCTTCTCCTCCATAAACTTGATGGCCTCGGCGCGGGGCAGCTCAAAGCGCTCCAGCTTCAGCTTCTCCTTGCAGATCTTGCGCATCTCAGCCTCCATGGCCTCCAGATGCTCGGCGGTAAAGGAGAAAGGTGCATCGAAGTCATAGTAGAAACCATTCTCGATGCTGGGGCCGATGGCCAGCTTCACCTCGGGGTACAGGCGCTTGACAGCCTGTGCCAGCACGTGGGAGCAGGTGTGCCAGTAAGTCTGGCGGTATTCCTTGTTTTCAAAGGTGTAGATGTTCTCTTCGCTCATGGATATTTCCTCCTTCATAGTATCGGGGTGCGGGAGGATAAAAAATCCCCACCCCTGATGTGTTTCAGGGGTGGGGTAAACAATTACTCCACGGTTCCACCCTGCTTACAGTACGTACTAATCGCACTGTCGCTCGTGTGCTCTGTAACGGGAGCATCCCGTTCCGGTCATCCCGGACGGCTCAGGAGTGGTACAGACCGCCCAGCCACCATGCATCGCTTCCAGCCAAGGCGACGCTCTCTTGTTCGGTGTGGGTACGGCTTCTTCTCCGTCATCGCTGTTTTTACATCAACGGATAGTATAAACCCTTTTTTAGCCCTTGTCAACGGGGAAATGCAGCACTTCTTCCACCGTATCGGCGATTTGCACCGCACCGCAGGATTCCAGCAACTCACGGCTGCGGAAACCCCAGCTGACAGCGATCAAAGGCATGGCGGCGTTCTTCGCCGTGGCCACATCCACCTCGCTGTCGCCGACATATACCGCACCCTCCTTCTCTGCACCCAGTTCTGTAAGGGCGGCATAGACCATATCGGGCGCGGGCTTGCGGGGAATACCCGTCCGCTCACCAAAGGCAGGGATACCGGGGAAGAATTTCGCTGCCAGCTCCACCACTGCGCCGTGGGGTTTGTTGGACACGATGCCTACCTTGCAGCCTTTCTCCTTCAATTTCTCAAGGAGCGGCATGATCCCTTCATAAGGCGCGGTCTTGATGCAGGAGTGGGCCTCATAATAGACCTTGTACTCCTCTAAAATCCTGTCAAATTCCTCTGCCGCCACACCTGCGGGCAGGCAACCGTGAATCAGTTCCCGAGCGCCGTTGCCCGTAGCGTCCACCACCTGCTGATAGCTGCAAGCGGGATAGCCATACTTGGTCACAATATGATTCACTGCATCGGCCAGATCCTGCGCTGTATCCAGCAGCGTACCATCCAAATCAAATAAATAAGTAGTATACATCTTTCGCATCTCCTTTTCTGCTACATAAGTATACTTCGCCGCTGATGGTTCGTAAAGAGCAAAAAGTGACAAAAAAGATGTCCGGCACAAGGCCGGACATCTTTTATTTAATAATTGTTATTACCCTTAGGCGTTCTTCTTGCCACGGAACAGGGCGCCGAGAGCCATGACCACCACGAAGACGATGAGGTAGAACACCACGTTCATCTTGTGGGAGTAGATGGCGGCGAAGACCATGAACAGGGAGCAGACGGTAGCCAGGATGGGCATCACATTGCGCTTGAAGGTGGGCAGAGCCTTCTGCTTCATCAGCGCGAAGTAGATGGGGATGTACAGAGCGTACAGGGTGATGATGGGCAGCTCGGAGGAGTCGAAGCAGAAGGGGCCGAACCAGTTGCCCATCAGGCAACCGCCGTAGAAGTACACCAGCCACAGGATGCTCATCAGCAGGCCGAAGACGGCGGAGTTGGTGGGCATACCGGTGTTGGGATCCACGTTCTTGAACATAGCCAGCTTCTTGCTGTCGCTCTCAACAGCCAGATCATACAGGCCGCGGGTAACAGCCATGGTCAGGCCGTTGCAGGTGCCCCAGCAGGAGATCACGACGAAGGCGAAGATAGCCACGCCGCCGAACTTACCGAACACGTTGGTGAAAGCGATCTTGGCACCGGCCTCGCCGCCGGCCATCATGGTAGCGCTGTCAACAGCACCGGCCAGGCCGATGTAGTAGACCACGTACACGATAGCAACGATGATGGTACCGATCAGCAGAGCCTTGGGCAGGTTGCGCTTGGCATCCTTCAGCTCCTTGCCGATAGAGGTGGCGCAGATCCAGCCCTCGAAGGCGAATGCCAGAGCCACGATGGCGGCGAACAGACCCTCGGAGAAGGGCAGCTCGTTGACCACGGTGGTGAAGTTCTGGACGGTCATGCCGTTGGTCAGACCCACGATGGTGCCGACGATGGCCATGAGGAACAGGGGGATCAGCTTGATGATGGTGGTGGACACCTGGAACTTACCGGCGATCTTGGGAGCCAGCGCGTTCATAGCGTAGGTGACGATCATGAAAGCACCGGCCAGAGCCATGGTGCGGCCGCCAACCACTGCGTCCTCCCAGCCCAGCAGCACGCCGAAGTAACGAGCGGGCAGCCAGCTCAGCACGGACACCAGGGAGGGATAATAGATGATAGCCATGAACCAGCCGATGTAGTAGCTGTAGGTCTTGCCGCAGGCAGCCTTGGAGAAGCCCACCAGACCGTCCACGCCATCATAATGACCGGACACGATGCCGAAGGTGTAGGCGGAGATAATCATAACCACGCCCATGATAATGAATGCCAGGATACCAGCGATCATGTTACCGCCGGTACGGTTCAGCACGGACTCAGCCTTGAAGAAGATGCCGGAGCCGATGACGGTACCGATGACCATGGCGATCGCTACGGGCAAACCGTATCTTTTTTCCATAGTTTTTTAATCCTTTCTCACTTTCCTAATCACGATTGTCTTTGTTTTAACAATTCGTACACACAGTATACTACGCTAAAATTTTCCTTGCAAGAGGTTTTTTGTGGTGATTTGCGAGAAAAAAGGCAGTTCCTTTTGTCACTTTGCACAGATTAAAAGCACCTCTCATTTTTCTTGTTTTTTCTCAAAAAGAAACAAAATCTACCTCTGCGACGACTTCTCCTGCCTCCTCTCTCCCCTGCCCCAAAAACCAACCTTGCCGCGAAACATAAAAAGCCACCCCGTTTGGGGTGGCTTCAAGTGTTTCTCTCGTTAAGATTCCGCTAAAATCACATAAGGTACCCGCTCAAAATCGTCCCATCCTGCACGATGCAGCTCATGACAGCTTTTGATGAAATCATAAAAATTCTGCCGTTTTTGTGATATGCTGTTCTAAAAAGGTAGCTATTAGGTGTAGAGAGAAAGGAGGCGATATACGGCATGGATGATAGACAAATCATAGCCCTGTTTTACGAGCGCTCAGAACAGGCCATTACAGAATTGTCAAAAAAGTATGGCGACCTATGCTTCAAAATCGCCATCAATATTTTGAATAATCCACAAGACGCAGAAGAATGTGTCAGCGATGCCTATCTCGGCGTATGGAACAGCATTCCTCCTCAGAATCCCGCGCCCCTGAGGGCCTATGTCTGCCGCATTGTCCGCAATCTCGCATTGAAAAAGCTCCGCACCAACACCGCGCTAAAACGAGGCAGTCAGTTGGAGATCTCTCTATCAGAGTTGGAAAACTGCATCCCCGACAATTCCTTCGATGAACACCTTTCTGCAAAGGAACTGACCGAGCAGCTCAACGCCTTTCTCTCCACTTTGCACCGCGATGACAGAGCGATGTTCCTCAAGCGCTACTGGTTTGCAGAGCCGTTGTCGGAGATCGCCAAAACCTTCGGCATCACCGAGCACAACGCCTCGGTGCGGCTTGGCAGAATCCGCAAAAAGCTGCACCAATACCTAAAGGAGGTATTTCTATGACAGAATACAAGCGAAATCTTTTATCCTCAGCGATTGGAAATATTGACACGGCCTATTTGGAAGAAGCCCTCGACTTTGAGGTGAGGCCAACTCGTGCAAAAAGAACCATCCGTTTTTCCAAATTATCGGCCGCCTGCGTGGCACTGCTCCTCATTTTGGGCGTTTCGGCCACCGCCTTTGCCATCAGCAGGATCCCGTTGTCGTGGCGGGACATCTTTTCTCCCAGTCAGACTGTGATCGGTGATGAGGACGAAATCCCCGTCATCTCCCAACAGCATACCAATTTGGAAACCCTCAGCATCGATGTGGTAAAAGCCATCTCCGATGAGAGGTCGCTATATCTTCTCTATTCTGTAAAGGCCAATGATGGCGCTGTTCTCGATCCCGAGGGCCGTTTTTCCTCTTTCGAGATGTACTTACCCGATAAAATGATGTCCGGCGCTTACGCGTCGTACTTCCTGCCGCGGAAGGACAGTGTGCCCGAGAACGAATTGGAGGGCGTTGTATACGCCGATTGGCAAAGTACTACCAATACCAAAAATCTCGTACTGACCTTCTCGAACTGGCAGGAGAAAAAGCACTTTGACGATGTGAAGGTAGATTGCAACATTGCAGAACTGACGGCAAGTTCTAACGATACAGAGATACCCCTCCCCTATGGCGACATATCCCTCTGTGGTGTCCATTGGGAACGCGGCGTTCTTCAGTTGACGATGAAAGGGCCAAATGCTGTGGATGAATGGTCAGAAGGAAAGCACTGGTACTTTCTCGACACCCGCACCGACACGGTCATCTATCCGGAACAGCGCGCCGACTATCATCAATCGGATGAGATGGACTCCGGCGTATGCTATTTTCAAAATTATGTACCCGTTGACAAGGAAACCCTCCCCTACTTGGAACTGCACTGGGGCGGAACGGACATCTTTACCACTGTCCTTGCAGGGGAATGGAGGGTCACACTGGACGAAACGCCCGTCACCGTACAGAGCAAAGTGCTGGCAGAGAATGTCCCCCTGTCCTACGGAGGCGAGGAACTTTTAGCCGAAAAAATCGAGTGTTCCAAGCTGTCCATGGCGGTGTATTTCGCCGACTATGTGGATTCTACCACCGGTATTCTCGGCGCGTTGAAGATTTTCGACGCAAAGGGCGAGGCCATCCCCTGTGATTGGGGCTTTACCGCCGACCAAAATGACGATAGCTGCATGATTTGGACGCGGTTCAGCCAGCCCCTCGCCCCCGAAACCATCTGCAAAGTAACATTCAATGGAACCACCATATTTGCCCGATAAGCACAAGAAAAAAACCGCACCGAGTTCGGTGCGGTTTTTCTGATTTTAGTAGGAATCACACATTAAAGCGGAAGTTGGTAATGTCGCCGTCCTGCATGACGTACTCCTTGCCCTCAAGACGGAACAGACCCTTCTCCTTGGCGGCTGCCATAGTGCCGCAGGCCTTCAGATCCTCGAAAGCGATGACCTCGGCGCGGATGAAGCCGCGCTCAATGTCGGAGTGGATCTTACCAGCGGCGCGAGGTGCCTTAGTGCCGCGGACGATGGTCCAAGCATGGACATCATCCTCACCGGCGGTAAGGAAGGAGATGTAGCCCAGCAGGTCATAGCTGGTGGTGATGAGGCGGGCAAGACCGGTCTCGGTGAGGCCCAAGTCCTCCATGAACATGGCGGCCTCTTCCTCGTCCATCTCGGCGATGTCCTCTTCAAACTTGGCAGCCACAGGCAGCACGGCTGCGCCCTGTGCATCCGCCAGTGCCTTCAAGGCCACGAAGTTGGGGTTGTTGGCATAGTCCGCCATATCCGTCTCGCTGAGGTTGGCGGCATAGATGACGGGCTTCACAGTCAAAAGGCCGCCGTCGATAAGGATATCCTTATCCTCATCGGTGAACTCGAAGGTGCGGGCGGGCTTACCGTCGGTGAGATGCTCAATAAGGGCGGAGCACATCTCCACCTCACGCTTGGCCTTCTTATCGCCGCTCTTGGCGTTCTTCTTGGCGCGCTCGAGGCGGCGCTCCACCAGCTCAAGGTCAGCCAGCACCATCTCCAAATCGAAGGTCTCGGCATCACGGGCAGCGTCGGCGGGCTCTAAGAAGATGCTCTCATCATCGAAGCAGCGCACCACCTGCACCAGTGCGTCCGTCTGACGGATGGCCTGAAACACCTCGTTGCCCTTGCCGCCCTTGGCGACACCTGCCACGTCCACAAAGTCGATGGTGGCGGGGCTATACTTCTTGGGATGATAATACTCCGCCAGCCAGTCAAGGCGCGCATCGGGCACCTTGGCAGAGCCCATGTTGGGCTTGGCTGCGGCGTTGGTATATGCGCCGGTCTCCGCCTTGGCGCCGGTCAGTGCATTAAACAGGGTGCTCTTGCCCACGTTGGGCAGACCCACGATACCTAATTTCATAAAGGAAGTCCTCCTTGTTTTCTTCTGACAAATTATTGTACCATCTCCCACTCAAAAGCGCAAGAGTGGAAAAGAGATATTGCCATAGAACACCCCACAAACAGCAGAACACCCATGCTTTTGGCACGGGTGTTCTGTGAGATGAGGACCTCTGCAATGGAAACACAGCGGTCAAACAGGCTTTCGCCTGAGGAGCATCGGTGATACGGAGTCCCAAGAGGCCCCAAGGGACTCCATATCGGAGAGAGTTTATGGAAAAAAGATGGGGATAACTTATGACAAGAGTGGTATCGCACTCATAGTATAACGCTTATTCCGCGATCTTTTCCAACACAGCAACCACCAGCTCGGTGGTAACGCGGACATCCTCCAAATTGCACTTCTCATTGGGGGTATGCACATCGATCAGAGTAGGACCAATGGCGATCATGTCCAAATGGGGGTTCTTCTGGGCGAATGCACCGCACTCGACACCGGCGTGGACAGGCTCAACCACCATGTCCTTACCGGTCAGTTCCTTATAAGCTGCGCAGGTGATGGGCACCAGCTTGGAGTTGGGGTTCACCGCCCAGCCGGGAACATGGGTATCGTTACGCAGCGTGAAGCCGCACTGCTGAGCCAAAGCCTCACAGATATAACCAATCTGAGTAGCGTGATATGTCACGCTGCTACGGGCAAAGTCAGCAAACTCGATCTTCTCATCATCGATGGTGATCGTGCCCACGTTGGAAGAACTCTCCACAAGACCACCTACAAAGGGGCTCATGGTGTGGACGTTGTTGGGGCACACGGTCATCAGCGTAATGAGATCGGAAGAGGTCTTGGCGCTCAGCACGCGAGTGGGAGCAGCATCCTCTACCTTCACATCAAAGCTGTACTCAGGCTCAATGTTGTCAAAGGCATCCTTGAACTCTGTCATGAAACCATCCAGTGCAGCCTTGGCCTTGTCCACATCGGCAGGCGCAACAGCAAATACCACCTTGCCGAACTTGGGGATGGCGTTGGGTGCCTGACCGCCCGCAAAGTCGGCGATCTGATAGGCAACGCCTGCCTGCTTAATGGCCGCCATAGCGGTGGCAAGGCTCACCAGTGCGTTGGCATGACCCTTGTTGATGCCCACGCCGGAGTGACCGCCCAGCAGATTACTGAAGCTGATGGTCATGGTCTGGACACCGGCAGGAGCTGCCTCCCAGTCGGCCTTGCGGCTGAATACGAAGAAGTCACCACCGGCGCAGGAGTTGCAGATAGAGCCAATCTCTTCCCAGTCGAGGTTGACGAGATAGTCACCCTGCAGGTATTTGGCATCCATGTTAATGGAATCCATGCCGTCTTCCTCATTGACGGTGAATATGGCGCGGATGGGGCCGTGGCGCAGGGTATCATCGCCCAGCACATAGAGGGCAATAGCGATACCGATGCCATCGTCAGCGCCGAGACTGGTACCGTCGGCGGTGAGCATCTCGCCGTCGTTGATGACCTTAATGGGATCGGTCATGGGATCATACTCCACGCCCTCTTCGCAGACACAGACCATGTCCATGTGTGCTTGGAAGATGGTGAGGGGCTTCGATGCATATCCGGGGGTAGCGGGCTTATCGATGATGATCTGACCCAGCGCATCCTTCTCTACCTGCAAGCCGTGTTTCACAGCCCAGTCGTAGAGATACTGCGCCACCTGCTCCTCGTGATGGGAGGGGCGGGGGATCTGGGTCAAGGCCATAAATTCGGACACAACAGCGTCCAAAATCTGTTTACTCATAGTTCCTTCTCCTTACTTGGCGATGGCGGTTGCTTCCTCGATGGTCATTTCACCGGCACCTGCCAGTTTGGTGTTCTTCAGCAGGGCATAGAGGATCCAGTAGGCGATGAAGGACAGGATTACGCCGTCCAGTGCGGAGGAGAAAACGGTGATGACACCCAGCGTCTCCAGCAGAGCGAAGATACCGCCGATGAGCCAAGAGATAACGCCGATCCAGTTGACACCACGGACGGGAGACCAATTCTCCTTCTTACCCTTGCAGCAAACGAAGTAGTCGCAGATGACAACGCCCATGACGGGAGGCACCACAGCGCCGAGGATGCTGATATAGGTGTTAAGGAAATCGGCAAGACCGATCACAGCCAGCACAATACCCAGCACGGCGCACAGCAGGGTGACCATGGGGCGATTCTTATCCTTCACAGAGAACATCTTGCAGGCGGCAAGACCGGTCATATAGGCGTTACCGGTGTTGGTGGTCCAAGTTGCAAGGATCAGCACCAGCATAGCAATGATGGGCAGGCCGAGGCCGGCAAACATAGCGGTCACATCGTAGTTACCGGTACCGATGGCCATAATGGCACCCACCAAAATCATCAGCAGCGCCGCAGGCATAACACCGATAAGGGTGGCCTTCACCACATCACCGCGGGACTTGGCATAACGGGTGTAGTCGGCGTTGCAGGTAGCACCCAAAGCAAACAAACCGATAACAGTGGAGATTGCCACAGGCATAGGCATGGCATTCTCGGTGACAGCACCGACGATATTGTTCCAGCCGGCGGCATTGATGGAATGGATACCGCCGTAGGCGCACAGGAGCACCAGCAGAGGCACAGCGATGTAGTTCAGCACAGACATCCACTTCACACCGTACACGGCGGTAACACCCATAACAGCACCCCAAATGATGCAGCTGAGCCAGAAGGGGAAGTTGACATTGAATTGCAGCATCAGCGTGTTGAAGGCCAGTGCGCAAGTGGCGGTCTGGACGGCAAACCAACCGGCCTCACAGATAAAGATGATGAGGGCCATGGTGAAGTTGGAACCTGTCATACCAAAGGCGCGGGTAGAACACATCGAGGCGTTGAGGCCCGTATCAGCACCGATGATACCACCGAGGATCATCAGCAGGCAGCACACGGCAAAGCCGATGATAGTGGCCCAGACGATGGAACCCATGGTCAGGGTACCGCCGAAGATACCGCCCACCATCAGCATGGGGATGCAGATCATAGTGCCGACCCAAATGAAGGCGATGCTCCACCAGGAGCGCTTTTCGTTGGCTTGGATCTGGGACAGGCCCTTATCCTGCACCTTCTCTTCAACCTGTACAGTCTTGTTTTCTTCCATGTTTATTCTCCTCTCTAAATTTGTGTTAGATCATGGGACAAGGCCCGACGGACGGGAGCATTTCCCTCGTCCCCCGGGCCCTGTCTATATTAGGAGTTGCGCTCTATCTCAAACTTCGCTTTTTTGGCGTTTTTTCTTAGTTGGGATAGCGGACGATCTTGCCGGCGTAGTCCACGTTGGTGAAGTAAGGCTTCCAAATCTCGTTGATGTAGTCCTCACCCTGCTTCCACCAGCGCTCGTCAACCTCGATGATGCCGATGTCCACATACTGACCCTCCACGGTGTCGGCGTTGGTCAGGGGGATCTGAGCCTCGATGTCATAGAAGGAGATGATGTCGGGAGCAGTCATCACGACCTCGCCATCCTTGAACATGACCAGGTTCTCGTTCTGCAGCAGCACCTCATAAGTGCAGCCATCCTCACCGGCGATGACAGCAGTGCCGTAATCGAAACCGCCCTTGACCTTCACATCCACCTTGGTGATCTTACCGCGGCAGATGCCCTTGGCCTTCAGCTCGGAGTTGGCAGCCAGATAGTCGTAGAAGTTGACAGCAGGCTTTTCCTTCTTATACTTATCCAGACACTCACCCACCATCATGGCGCGGGTGACAGTGCCGTTACCGATGGCGGCCTCGATCTGCTCCTTGGTGACCATCCAGCCGGACAGACCTGCCATCATATCGAAAGCCACGCAGATGTTTCTGCCGATAACCTCACCCTCAGCAGCATCACGGGGATCGCCCAACTCAATGATCAAGCGGTTGTTCTTATTGTCAGCCATAGCCAGAGGAGAGGTGTCAAGGCCATTGACGTGCAGCAGCAGAGTGTCCAGAGCGGGCACAGCGCGGGCAGCACCGTCGCAGTCCACCAGAGGAATCTTGTTCATGGCGGCGATCAGCATGGGAACGAAGGTGTTGAAGCCGCCCATCTCCACAGGGATGGCGTAGCTGAGCTTGCGGCCCATCTTGGCAGCTGCATCCACCAGTGCGTTATAGGAGTTGACACCGTACATGGTGAAATCCTTGCCCTTCAGGGCAACGGGGGAGCCCATACCGGCGGTAACGGCAGCATAGGCGGTGGGATCCATCTCGGAAGTGGAGATCATCTCCAGCTCGATGTCGCCGTGAGCCTTGATATAGTTCTCCAGCATATCAATACCGCACTCGGGAGAACCGCCGCCACCGGCACCGAGAACCGTGGCACCATAGATCACATTGATGCAATCCTGCTTTGTCAATTTCTTAGCCATGTCTTTTTCCTCCATATTTCATAAATTTCGTTGACAAACTCATTGTCTCTTCCACTTCAAAGTATAAAAGACGGCTATTTTTCCTGCATCGTTCCGAAAAACAAAATAATCCCCCCGAACTTTGTCCGAGGGGATAAAGAGAAAAATACTTTTGTTACTTTTGTATAAAAGCGGCCCTTACGTTTTGAGAAGCCGCCCAATACCCGATGCTTGATACAGCTCCAGCGATTCCGGCATCTGATTCAGCTCACAGCTGATGGCGCTGCGCACCTTGCTGAGTCGATACTTCACCGTGTTCTTGTGGAGGAACATCAGGTTGCCCGTTTTCTGCATATTGGACTCGGCATCCAGCAGGTACACCGCCAGCGTATCCAAAAGCTCCTCACCGTCCGGCAGCTCCCGCACTTTGGCAAGGCAGCGCATTTCCCGATTGACCCGCTGCTCCCCTTCCAGTACCGTCTCGCGGCACCAGCGGGAGAAGCGGATCTCGCCCAGAGTAAACATGGCCTTCTCGGGGTAAATACGGCAGGCGGTGGAGAGGTTTTCATCGGCGAGGATATAGGCCTCCCGTGCCTGTGCGGTGTTCATAATGCCCTGACAGACGGCGCCTTGAATCTGGATGCCGTTGTGTGCCAGCTGCTGGGCGTATTCTTCCGCCAGCGCCATCTCCGTCTCGTCAAAGAGGTTGTCGTCCGTCATGGCTACGAGGTATTGGCTATAATAATCCACGATGGCCAGCTTGTGATGCTCCTGCAAAAAGCGCTTAAGGCGCATCAGGCAGTTGAGCCGCTGGTTGCCGTCAATGGAGCGTCCGGCCATGTTGGTGGGATGGAGGATCCAAATATTATGAATGGAGGACACATCGATGTGCATCCGCTCGGCGATCTGCTTTTTCTCATCGGGACGGTCATTCAGCACGGCGCGGACAAGGGCATCAGTGCCCTCATAATTGGTATCTTGATTCCACACATTGAGGAACATCTCGATGACCTCCACCGCCTGCTGCAAGCTCTCCCGATCCTGTGTCCCCTGCTCGTCCAATGCCAGCAGGTGGAACTCCAAGTGTTTCTTCGACAGCACAGGCAGCGTCCAGACAAACACAGGTCGATCGCATAGCATCTCCACTGGCTCGTCGCTGAGCACCGGCAGTTCCTTTAGGGAGTCTAGAATCTGCTGATAGTCCCACTGGTTGGACACAGGCCACGCCGCCGCAGCCTTTTTCGTCAAATAGCGGTCAGCCAGCACCAGTGTGCAGCGGAGGCGGTCGCTGAGGAGGCGCAGCACCGCGTTGATGGTGCGGTTCTGCTCCGGCAGTTGGGAGATGCGCTTGACCATTTCCGAGGCGTAGTATTTCTCCTGCTTTTGGTCGATGATGACCCGCTCCACCACCTCGGTGATCACATCGCTGTAGCGGAAATCCATCCTGCCCAAAGGCATGGCGATAATGGGAAAGTCCAGTTCCTCTGCTGTGGCAAGAAGCTGCGGGGACAGTTCCTTGATATACACCCCTACATAGTACAGCACAAGCCCCGCCGCACCGAGGGAATGAATGCAGTGGAGGAGGTCACACTGGCTCTGTACATCGTCACGAATGGCAATGAGACCCGAGAGGATCAGCTCATTGCCCACCACCAAGTCATCGTTCAGCGCGGGAATGTCGGGGTATTCCATCACGGTGACAGAGGACACGGGGCGGTTGATACCTCCCGCGCCCGCCACCAGCGTAGCATCCCGCAGGGCAGGTAATTTCAAACAATCGGCAACGGTAATACTCATGGTGAACCCCTCCTCGTTTTGACAGTTTCCCCTGTATGCTTCTATTTTACAAAACCCCGGGGCAAAATGAAACGCTTTTCTCGGAGAAATGCAATTTTGGTTCAACAGGACAACGGATGGGGTGAATTTTTGTGGGCAGGGGACAAATGGCGTACATCAAAACACCGCTGTCTGCCAATCGCAGATAGCGGTGTTTTCATCATATTCGTTGCGTGGGCTCTTTCCCATCTTGGGTGGTCACTGTACCATCTCCCACTCAAAAGCGCAAGAGCGGAAAATCACGCCTCGTAGATCTGCTGTGCGCCGCTGATGGCTGCGGTCAAATAATCGTTTGTCCACGCTGTCGCACCCTTGGCATCACGATCCAAAAGATAGCGATACAGCTTTTCCACGTTGGCATGGAGTGCCGCCACACCGTACTTGCGGCAGAAGCGGATCCACAGCGCCGTGCAGGGCACTTTGAACGAGGAATAGATCAGGGGCAAAATGCTGTTGCCGCCTGTGAGGGTCATGCCGTGATGGAAGGCAAAGGCCAGTTCCGCCGCTTGAGCAGGCGTGGGGGGATTCTCCTCACTGCCCAACGCCTCCACAAATTCGCCCAGCGCCTCCAACTCCTTATCGGTGGCGTTTTCAATGGCGCGGGAGATAGCCATCTGCTCCAAGCCCCAGCGCACCTCCAAAATAGAGCGAATCTCGTCCTTGGCAAGAAGGCCGCCATTATAGTGCATGAGGGCCATCAGCGTGTCCATATTGCCGTTGCGGCGATAGTCCGCCACATAGTTTCCCTGTCGGGGGCGCACCTCCACAAAGCCCTGCCGAGAAAGCTCGGCAATGCCGGAATTGACCACGGCGCGGCTCACATGCATCTGCTGACACAGCTCCCGCTCCGGCGGCAGTTTTGTCCCCACCGACAGCTCACCCGACAGGATCATATCCTGCAGCTGCTGGACAAACAGATCCTTCAAACTGGGGGCATACAGGCGCTCAAATTCCATACGGTCACTCCCTCGAAAGTTGTCGTGGTCATACCACATACCACACAGCGATTTTACCATATATACTTACCAAAAGCAAGGGGCATCTCCTTATATAAAATACAGAAAAAACACGAATCAATTGACATTTTCCCCGATTGCGTTACAATATTAACATAGTATGATAACTGGTATGACCACAGAAGGGAGTACAACAGATGGAAAAGGTACGAATTTTAGAGATCAAAGAGAGCGTTTTCGCCAACAACGACGCCCAGGCCGAGAAGCTGCGGGGGGAACTGAAGGAAAAAGGCGTATACCTGCTCAACGTTATGTCCTCTCCCGGTTCGGGCAAGACCACGACCTTGACGCGGCTTATTGAGCAGCTGCAAGAGGAGATGAACATCGCCGTCATGGAGGCGGACATCGACTCGGACGTGGATGCCCGCACCATCGCCGCCACGGGAGCGAAGGTCATTCAGCTTCACACCGGTGGCATGTGCCACTTAGACGCCGGCATGACGCGGCAGGGCTTGGAGGGTCTTGACGCCAAGGATGCCGACCTCGTCATTTTGGAGAATGTAGGTAACCTCGTCTGCCCCGCCGAGTTCGACACAGGCGCGGTGAAGAGCATTGCCATCCTTTCCGTGCCGGAGGGACACGACAAGCCTCTCAAATACCCCTTGATGTTCCAAGTATGCAGCGCCGTCATCATAAATAAGATCGATGTCGCCCCCTATTTCGACTTCGATATGGACAAATGCACCGAGTATATTCACATGCGCAATCCCGAGGCAAAGATTTTCCCCATCTCCGCCAAGACGGGCGAGGGTGTGGATGCCTTTGCCGCATGGCTGAGAGATGAAGTAACGAACTGGAAGAAATAATATAAGGAGAGGAGAAACGACATGGCAGACTATTTGGCAGATTTCGTACCCGAATGGGTGGAAAACGAAGAGCCCCGTGAGATCATCCTAAAACTTGGCAAGATGATCACCAACCGTATCCCCGTAAAGCTGGGCTTCCAAAAGCTCACCAAGTATGACCCCGAGTATTGGGGCCTTTCCCTGCTGCTGACGGACGAAATGGCGGAAGTGGCAATGAAAATGGAGGTGCGCAAGCCCAAGACCCTGCCGGAGCTGGTGAAGCTCACCGGCATGGAGGAGGAAAAACTCCTCGGCCTCTTGGACGAGATGTCCTTCAGCGGCATTATCGAGTACAACTGGGAGAATCCCACCCGCACCAAGCAGTGGGTGCTTCCCATGTTCGTACCCGGCAGCGCCGAGTTCAGCAACATGAACGACACCATCTTGAAGAAGTACCCCGAGATGGGTCACTTCTTCGAGCGTATGTCCCGCCTGCCCTTGGAGAAGGTCACTCCCATGGTGCCTCCCGGCGGCGCGGGCATCGGTATGCACGTCATCCCCGTAGAGAAGGCCATCGAGGCGGAGAACACCTCCATTGACCTTGAGCATATCTCCCACTGGCTGGATAAGTATGACGGCAAGTATGCCGCCTCCCCCTGCTCCTGCCGTAAGTCCCGCCTCACCTTCGATGAGGGCTGCGCCGACGACCCCGAGGGCTGGTGCGTTGCCGTGGGCGACATGGCGGATTACGTGGTGGAGACGGGCAAGGGCGGCCGCTACATCACCCGCGAAGAGGCACTGGACATCTTCCGTCAAGGCGAGGAGAACGGCTTCGTCCATCAGATCACCAACATCGACGGCAAGGATAAGATCTTCGCCATCTGCAACTGCAACATTAACGTCTGCTACGCACTGCGTACCTCTCAGCTGTTCAACACCCCCAACCTCTCCCGCAGCGCCTATGTTGCCCGCGTGGAGAAGAGCGACTGCGTGGCATGTGGCAAGTGCGTAGAGGTCTGCCCCGCAGGCGCCGTGAAGCTGGGTCAGAAGCTCTGCACCAAGGACGGCAGTGAGGTACAGTATCCCCGTCATCCCCTGCCCTCCGAGCAGAAGTGGGGCCCCCATATGTGGGATGAGAACTACCGCGACAATAACCGCATCAACTGCTACGATACCGGTACTGCCCCCTGCAAGACCGCCTGCCCCGCTCACATCGCCGTGCAGGGCTATTTGAAGATGGCAGCACAGGGTCGCTACACCGAGGCGCTGGCACTCATTAAGAAGGATAACCCCCTGCCCGCTATCTGCGGTCGCATCTGTAACCGCCGCTGTGAGGATGCCTGCACCCGCGGCAGCATCGATCAGCCCATCGCCATCGATGAGGTGAAGAAGTTCATCGCCCAGCAGGATCTCAAGGCCGAGACCCGCTTTATCCCCAAGAAGGTCGTCCCCTCTCTCAACGGCTTCTTCCCCGAGAAGGTGGCCATCATCGGCGCAGGCCCCGCGGGCTTAAGCTGCGCCTTCTATCTCGCCGAGAAGGGCTACAGCCCCGTGATCTTCGAGAAGAACGAGCGTCCCGGCGGTATGCTCCGCTACGGTATCCCCAGCTTCAAGCTGGAGAAGGATGTCATCGACGCCGAAATTGACGTGATCCGCGCCATGGGCGTGGAGATCAAATGCGGCGTGGAAGTTGGCAAGGACATCACCATTCAGCAGCTCCGCGACGAGGGCTACAAGGCCTTCTACATCGCCATCGGCTGTCAGGGCGGACGCCTTGCAGGCGTGGACGGCGAAACGGCTGAGGGCGTCATGACCGCTGTGGACTTCCTCCGCACCGTGGGCGCAGACGAGAGCTACAAGGTGGCAGGCCGCGCCGTTGTGGTAGGCGGCGGTAACGTAGCCATCGATGTGGCGCGCAGCGCACACCGCTGCGGCGCAGAGAGCGTCAATATGTACTGCCTCGAGCCCCGTGACCGTATGCCCGCCTCGGAAGAGGAGATCGGCGAGGCCACGGAAGAGGGCGTTGCCATCCACTGCGGTTGGGGTCCCAAGGAGATCCTTACCGAGAACGGCAAGGTCCGCGGCATCGTCTTTAAGCGCTGCGTAAGCGTGTGGGATGCTGAGGGTCGTTTCAGCCCCACCTATGACGAGAACGACACCATGACGGTGGAGTGCGAGCACGTGTTCCTCTCCATCGGCCAGAGCATCCAGTGGGGCGACCTCCTCGCAGGCACCAAGGTGGCACTGGGTCGCGGCAACGGCGCTGTGGCCGACAGCCTCACCTATCAGACCGACGAGCCCGACATCTTCGTGGGCGGCGACGTGTACACAGGCCCCAAGTTCGCCATTGATGCTATCGCCGCAGGCCGCGAGGGTGCTATCTCCATCCACCGCTTCGTCCAGCCCCACTCCAGCCTCACCATCGGTCGTAACCGCCGCCAGTTCATCGAGCTGGATAAGGAGAACATCTTGGTGGAGCAGTATGACAACGCCTCCCGTCAGCGTCCCGCCACCGACGGATCGGTGGATGCTAAGACCTCCTTCCGCGATGCCCGCCTCCCCTTCACCGAGGAGCAGGTCAAGACCGAGACGGCACGCTGCCTCAGCTGCGGCGCTTCCGTGGTCGATCCCAACAAGTGCATCGGCTGCGGTGTCTGCACCACCAAGTGCGAGTTCAACGCCATTAAGCTCCACCGTGAGCGTCCCGAGTGCAGCACCATGATCCCCAGTGAGCAGAAGCTGAAATACGTGCTGGGCAACGGTGCCAAGCAGGCGCTGAAGATCAAGTTCGGCGGCAAGAAGGGTAAGTAATATGCACGAATTGGGCATTGTCTTTCACATCATGGACTCTTTGGAGTCCGTGGCAAAGGAAAATTCACTTTCCGCCATCTCCAGCGTGACGGTGGAGGTAGGAGAGGTATCCACCGTGATCCCCGACTACCTCACCGACTGCTGGGCGTGGGCAATCAAGAAAAAAGAGCTGCTGCAGCAGTGTGAACTGGTCATCGAGACCATCCACGCCGTCACCCACTGTGACGGCTGCGGCAAGGACTACGACACCGTAGCCCACGGGCGCATCTGCCCCAACTGCGGCAGCGAGAAAACATGGCTCATCACGGGCAACGAGATCAACATTAAAGAGATCACAGTTCCGGAAGAATCATAATTTTATAGGAGGGAAAGAGAAATGTTATTCCAAATCTACGGCGAACGGGCAGGCTATCAGCTTTTGGGCTGGCTGCTGGTATTCGTGGCACTGGTGCTTTTCAACGAGATCGCACGCCGCAGCAAGAAGGGCGGATTGTTCTTCTTCGTGGCGCTGCCTGCGGCACTGACGGTGTACTTCATCGCCATCTATGTAGGCGCAGCCATGGGCGCGGAGTGGGCCCTCACTAACTCCACCTATGTCTACATGAACGGCTGGTTCCACTATGCCAAGCTCTATGCATCTTTGGCCGGTTGTATCGGCTTTATGATGCTGAAGTACAAGTGGAGCTTCGGCAAGACTGAGTGGTTCAAGGTGTTCCCCTTCGCCATCGTGGCCATCAACATCCTCATCGCCGTGGCCAGCGACTTTGAGTCCGCTATCAAGGGCGCACAGGCCATGAAGGAGTTCGGCGACCGCTGGTGGCTCTCCGGCGAGGGCGTGTGGCTCTACGGCGGCTGGTGGAACTGGCTCAACGGTATCGCCGGTATCATCAACATCCTCTGCATGACGGGCTGGTGGGGCATCTACTCCTCCAAGAATAAGCACGATATGCTGTGGCCCGACATGATCTGGCTCTACATCATCGCCTACGATGTGTGGAACTTCCAGTACACCTACCTCAACCTCCCCACCCACGCATGGTACTGCGGCTTGGCGCTGCTCCTCGCTCCCACTGTGGCGGCGGCTTTGTGGAACAAGGGCGGCTGGATTCAGAACCGCGCCAACACCTTGGCAACCTGGTGCATGTTCGCACAGGTCTTCCCCCTGTTCCAGGACAACAGTATCTTCACCACCATCCCCGTGCTGTATGCTGACGGCTTCATGGATGCCGCCATCCGTCCCACCCTGGTCAACCCCGTGCCTCAGGGCGTGATCTCCATCCTCTCCATCGCCATCAACGCACTGGTGCTGGGCATCATCATCAAGCGCTCCGTGGAGCAGAAGAAGAACCCCTACACCAACGAGATCTTCACCGACACCAAGGATTACCAGCTGGCTATGGCACGCGCCGAGGAGCAGTAACTTTCACCCTATCGTAACGGAGGACACACTATGCACAAGCAGGACGTCATCGCCTTTTTTGATCACTGCGCCCCCACTTGGGATCAGCGCAACGTGACCAATGACGCTGTCATCGGGCGCATTTTAGATAACGCCCACGTGACGGCGGGCGCGGACGTACTGGACATCGCCTGCGGCACGGGGGTGCTGTTCCCTTACTATCTCCGCCGCAATGTGGCCTCCGTCACAGGCATCGACATCTCCTCCCGCATGGTGGAGATCGCCGCAGAGAAGTGGCGTCACGAAGATCGCATCTCCGTCTTGTGCGCCGATGCCGACATCTTCACCTCTCAGCGCAGCTACGATGCCATTGTGGTGTATAATGCCCTCCCCCATTTTGTCAACCCGTCATCGCTGATCGTCCGCCTCACGACTCTTTTAAAAAAAGGCGGACGGCTGACGGTGGCTCATGGCGCAAGCCGCGAGGCCATCGACCGCTGTCATAAAGGTGCGGCGCAGCATGTGTCCAACGGACTTATGAGCGTAGAGTCTCTCTACCGTCTCTTTACGCCCCATCTCCACGTGGACACCGTCATCTCCGATGACACCATGTATCAAGTCTGCGGCGTGAAGAAGTGAAACCCAAATAAAAAAGCTGTGGTACGATGTACCACAGCTTTTTTGTTGTTGTTATTTTCAATTAATAGGCGACGCCCCAGTAGATGTCGGTCTCGCATTCCTTGCCGCAGACCACGCACTTACCCTTGTTGCGGCGCTGCTGCAGAGGCATGCAGCGGCTGGACACGCCGGCCTTCTCCTTCATCGCCAGCTCGCACTCAAGGCTGCCGCACCACTTGGTACGGGCAAAGCCGCCCTTGCCCTCTGCCATGGCCTTGACCTCTTCCCAAGAAGTCATGTCGAAGCAGTTGTCGTTCAGGTTCTTCTCTGCCATGGCGTACAGGTTATCATGGACATCCTGCAGCAGCTTCTCCACGGCGCTCTCCAGCTCCTCCAGAGGTACGAAGGTCTTTTCGCCGGTGTCGCGGCGGGCGAGGCAGCACTGGCCCTTCTCCATATCCTTGGGGCCGATCTCCACGCGGACGGGGACACCCTTCATCTCATACTGGGCGAACTTCCAGCCGGGGGACTGGTCGGAATCGTCCATGATGACGCGGATACCGGCGGCGGTCAAACGATCCTTCAGGGCAGTAGCGGCATCCAGCACGCCCTCCTTATGCTGGGCGATGGGGATGACAGCCACCTGAATGGGAGCGATGACGGGAGGCAGCACCAGACCGTGGTTATCGGAGTGGGTCATGATGATGGCGCCGATGAGGCGGGTAGAAGCACCCCAAGAGGTCTGGAAGGGGTACTGCAAGGTGTTATCGCGGCCTGCGAAAGTCACATCGTAGGCACGGGAGAACTTATCGCCGAAGAAATGGCTGGTGCCGGACTGGAGGGCCTTGTGGTCCTTCATCATGCACTCGATGGTATAGGTGGCCTCAGCGCCGGCAAACTTCTCCTTGTCGGTCTTGCGGCCCTTCACCACGGGCATGGCGAGGGCGTTCTTGCAGACGTCTGCATAGCAGTTCAGCTGCTGCTCGGTCTCGGCCTCGGCCTCTTCCTTGGTCTCATGGATGGTGTGACCCTCCTGCCACCAGAACTCGCGGGAGCGCAGGAAAGGACGGGTAGACTTCTCCCAGCGGATGACGGAGCACCACTGGTTGTAGAGCATGGGCAGCTCACGCCAGGAGTGGAGCACGTGAGACCAGTGGTCGCAGAACATAGTCTCGGAGGTGGGACGGAAAGCCAAACGCTCCTCCAGCTTCTCGCTGCCGCCGTGGGTGATCCAAGCCACCTCGGGGGCGAAGCCCTCCACCAGCTCGCCTTCCTTCTTCAAAAGGCTCTCGGGGATCAGCACGGGCATAGCGACGTTGACGTGACCCGTCTTTTTAAACTCGTTATCCATGTACTTCTGGATATTCTCCCAAATGGCATAGCCATAGGGGCGCAGGATCAAAAAGCCCTTGACGCTGGCGTAATCCACCAGCTCGGCCTTCAAGCAAATATCGGTGTACCATTTCGCGAAGTCAACCTCCATCGGGGTGATCGCTTCCACATTTCTCTGGTCTTTAGCCATAGGAATACCTCTTCTCTCGCGGAAAAAACCGCGTTATTCTCAACTTTTTTATTGTACCGATTACCCCTCTTTTTGTCAAGGTCTTTGCCGTGAACGAGTGCGCTATTTTCTTTATATTGTGCTAAGCACCACCGAAATGTTGTAGGAAGTGGTTATCCGCCACTTTCTACAACATTGTAATCGTCCGCCTCAAGGCGAACGCCAAATCTTTTCACTCTTTACGCTTACTGATAACTTAAAAAAGACCGCCTTACGGCGGTCTTTTCCCTGTTGCTTATTCAATAGAAATAATGTAGTAATACACGCTCTGACCACCGGGGATGGAGGTGACCTCCGCATCGGGGCAAATGGAGGCGAAGAGCTTCTCAGCCTTGACGCCGTCAGACTCGCTGACGCCCTCGCCGGTGTAGACGTTGATAAACTCTGCACCCTTCTCGGCAGCGTGAGCGCCCAGCTGCTCCAGCAGGGACTTCAAATCGGGGCCGGTGCCGAAGAGCTTGCCGTCCAGCAGCACCAGATAGTCGCCCTCCTTGATCTCAAAGCCGTCGAAGTCGGAGTTGCGGGCGGCGTAAGTCACCTGTGCCGTGGAGACGGTGGCAGCAGCCTCAGCCATAGTGTCGGCAATGACCTGAGGATCTTCCTCGTCAGGGTCAAAGCTCATCATGGCGGTGATGCCCTGAGGCACGGTGTGGGTAGGCACCACGA
The DNA here is from genome assembly GCA_017408915.1 of Oscillospiraceae bacterium. Classification (GTDB taxonomy): domain Bacteria; phylum Bacillota; class Clostridia; order Oscillospirales; family Oscillospiraceae; genus Vescimonas. Next base: position 67,147 of record JAFQTS010000016.1, read on the forward strand.
TGACCTGCTTTTCCGTCAGGCCGGTGCACTGCTGTGCCGCCATGACGATGTTCTTATTGTTGGGCAGGACGAACACGATCTCGCTGGGAGTGCGGTTGACCTCCTGCAGGATGGCCTCGGTGGAGGGGTTCATGGTCTGACCGCCGGAGACGATGGTATCCACGCCCAGAGCGCGGAAGGTCTCCTCAAGACCTGCGCCCACGCAGACGGCCACGAAGCCGTACTTCTTCTCAGCGGGGGCGAACTCGGGCTCGGCGGGGGCATCATTCCCCAGCATCAGCTCCTCGTCGTCCAGATCGTCGGCGCTGTGGGCCTCACGACCGGCGGCAAGAGCCTCCTTCTGAGAGCGCATGTTCTCGATCTTGGCAAGCTCCAGCGTACCGTACTTCTGGGCCTCGCTCAAAGCGTAGCCGGGGATGTCGGTATGGACATGGACCTTGAAGCACTCGTCATCCTCGCCGATGACGAGGCTGTCGCCGATGCTGTCGAGATAAGTACGCAGAGGCTCCAGGGACTTGGGCTCGCCGCTCTTGCGGACGATAAAGACGGTGTCGAAGGTGAAGGTGATCTCCTCGTCCAGCATGGCGAAGTCGGCCTTCTCCTTGCTCTCCTCGGTATCCACCACCTCGGGGATCTCCTCACCGCGCAGGGCGCGGAGCATACCCTCAAGGATCACCAGATAACCCTTACCACCGGCATCCACCACGCCGGCCTTCTTCAGCACGGGGTTCATCTCGATGGTCTCCGCCAGCGTCTCATAACCTGCGCGGATGGCCTCTTCCAGCACGAACTCGGCGCAGTTATTCTCCTCAGAGGCCTCGATGGCGCGCTGGGCAGCCAGACGGGACACGGTCAACACCGTACCCTCAGCGGGCTTCATAACAGCGCCGTAAGCGGTGGTAACGCCCTCGTTCATAGCGTCAGCCAGTGCAATGCCGTCCGCCTCGGTCATGCCCTTGAAAATCTTGGACATGCCGCGGAACAGCAGGGACAGGATAACGCCGGAGTTACCGCGGGCACCACGCAGCAGACCGCTGGCAGTGATCTTGGCGGCCTCCTCCACGGTGGCGGGCTCATGCTTCTTCAGCTCGGCTACCGCCGTCTGAATGGACAGGGACATATTGGTACCCGTGTCGCCATCGGGGACAGGGAACACGTTCAGATCGTTAATGGCCTGCTTCTCATTGGTGATACAGGCGGCACCAAACAGCACCATCTGCTTGAAGGTGCTGCCGTTGATTCTCTCTATCATTTTCTCTGTGCCCCTCCTCAAGCGTTACTGACGGAGTCTACGCAGACGTTCACGTCCCGCACCTCCACGCCGGTATTGCAGGTGACCACATACTTCACCTCGCTCATGATGGCGCGGCAGACCGTGGCGATATTCACGCCGGGGTCAACGATGATGTGCAGTTCAATGGACACCGTGTTGTCGGAATTGTAAGTGACTTTCACGCCCTTGCTCATGGTCTCGGGGCGCAGCAGATGGACAAGGCCGTCCGTCATGGAGCGATAGGCCATGCCCTTGACGCCGAAGCAGTTGGTAGCGGCGGCGCCGGTAATGGTAGTGAACACGGCATTGGAGATGGCGATCTCGCCGTGTTCGCCTTGCAGCTTTATCATAAGCAGCCTTCCTTTCTTACTGGGAGGTGTTTTGTTCAACGATATTCATACGATGACATCTTATTATAGCCTATCTCCTTTAAAATAACAAGTTAAGTTTTCTTTAACTGCAAAAAAGAGGCGAAAATGCTGCCATTTTCGCCTCTTTCCCTTACTTTACTTGTTGTTTTTTACCATCCGTGACCGAAGAAATAGCGGAAAAAGTCCTCAAATCCATCGGGCATCTGGTTGTAATAGTCCTCGTACTGCTCCGGCATCTGGGGCTGGGGCTGTACTTCCTCCTCACCGGTGGTCTGGGGCTGCTCGTCGAAGGTCAAGTCCGTGGTGTGATACTCGCCCTCGCGGTAGTAGGTCAAGGAGACGGTCTCCCCCGCCTTGTGTCCCTTCTTTGCCATGGACAGGTCATTCATGGTATTGATGGTCTTGCCGTCCATCTCGGTGATAATATCGCCCAAGCGGAGACCGGCGCGGTCGCCTGCGCCGCCCTTCTCCACAGAGTAGACAAACACGCCCTTCGTAAGGTCGATGTTGTACTGAGCTGCCATCTCCTCGGTCATGGTGCCTGCGGTGATGGCGAGATAGGCCTTGTCAGTCACAGCGCCGTTTTCAATAATATCGGTAATGATGGCCTGCACATCGGAGATGGGGATGGCAAAGCCGAGGCCCTCCACGGAGGTGTTGGAGTAGCTGGAATACTTGGCGGAGACGATGCCCACCACCTCGCCGTAGAGGTTCATAAGGGCACCGCCGGAGTTGCCGGGGTTGATAGCGCAGTCCACCTGCAGCATATTAAAGGGTGTGCCGTCCACATTGATGGCGCGGCCGCTGCTGGACACGCTGCCCTGGGACATGGAGAAGGTCAGCTCACCAAGGGGGTTGCCGATGGCCATGACCCAATCACCCACATTCACATCCTCACTGTTGCCCAAGGTGACAGTGGGCAGGTCGCTGCTCTCAATTTTAATGACCGCCACATCGTAGTCGGCATCGCCGCCGATAATGGTAGCGGGATACTCCTCGCCGTTATAGAGGGTGACAGTCACCTCGGAAGCGCCCGACACCACGTGCTGATTGGTGACGATGTAGCCGTCGTCGGTGATGATGAAACCCGAGCCGCTGGAAGCGCTCTCCGTCACCTGACCAAAGACGTTGCGGGTAGTGGCGGTGTTGATGGACACGGTGGAGTTCACCGTGGAGGCATAGACCTCAGCGGGAGTCATTGCCGTCTGCCCGTCCACCTTCTTGATCTCCACCTCCACAGGTGCGCGGTCGCTCTGATGGAGGGCAGTTTCACCGCGATGGCTGTTGCGGGCAATGGCTGCGCCGCCGAAACCGCACAGACCGCCCACAATGGCACACACCAGCACCAGGGCGATGACCTTCACGGCAGTGCCGCCCTTCTTCTTGGGGCTTTCGGGGACAGGCGTATACTGGGGGCGATACTCATCACGGGGGAGATTGCTGGTGCGATTATAGCGATACTCGCCGTTGATCTTGTCAAACTCGTCGTTATACATCAATGGATTCCTCCTTTATTTTTCTCGGAAACTATGGTATCATTTCTATACTATGTATTCTACACAGTTTTCTTAAACTAACCTTTAAAAACGACGAAAGTTTTTGAACATTTTGTGAAAGGTGGTGGCAGCCATGCTGCGTTTGGAGGGCATCAAACTGAATTTGGACGAAAAACAGGCGCAGTTGAAGGATAAAGCCGCCGCCCGTCTACGCTGCCGCCCCGAGGAAATCACCGACCTCCGCATTCTCCGCCGCGCCATTGACGCCCGCGAGGGCTTGCAGTTCGTCTACACCGTGGCGGTGGCGGTGAAGAACGAAAATCAAGTGCTGCGCCGTTGCCGCGACAAGCGGGTGACGGTGTACATGCCCGAGAAGTACCGCCTGCCTGCCCCCGTTGCCTGCGATACGCCCCCTGTGGTGGTGGGCATGGGCCCCGGCGGCCTCTTTGCCGCGCTGGTGCTGGCAAAGTGCGGCCTGCGCCCCATTGTGCTGGAACGTGGCGAGGCGGTGGAGCAGCGGTGCGAAACGGTGGCGCGCTTTTGGCGTGACGGCACGCTGAATACGGAAAGCAACGTCCAGTTTGGCGAGGGCGGTGCCGGTGCTTTCTCCGACGGCAAGCTGAACACAGGCACGAAAGATGTGCGCCACCGCTTCATTTTAGAGCAGTTGGTATCCTGCGGCGCGCCCGAGACCATCCTCTACGATGCCAAGCCCCATGTGGGCACCGATATGCTCTATATTGCCCTGCAAAATATGCGCCGCGAACTCCTTGCTTTGGGCGCGGACATCCGCTTTGGTCACCGCCTCACGGGTATCGACACCGCCGACGGTCAACTGACATCCCTCCATGTGACGGCGCAGGGGGAACCCTACACCCTCCCCTGCCGCCATGCGCTGCTGGCGCTGGGCCACAGTCCCCGCGACACGGTGGAGATGCTCTATAGCGTCGGCGTTCACATGGAGGCCAAACCCTTCGCCGTGGGTGTTCGCATCGAGCATCGCCAAAGTGACATGGACGCGGCGCAGTACCGCCGGTACGCGGGGCATGCCAATCTCCCCGTCAGCACCTATAAATTAAGCTGCCACCTTGACAGCGGCCGCAGCGCCTTCTCCTTCTGCGTCTGCCCCGGCGGGCAGGTGGTGGCGGCAGCTTCAGAAGCGGGCCGCGTGGTCACCAACGGTATGAGCGAGTATGCCCGCGACAAAGAGAACATCAACGGCGCGTTGCTTATCAATGTCACTCCCGCCGACTTCCCCACCGACCATCCCTTGGCGGGTATCGCCTTCCAGCGGCAGCTGGAGGAGGCGGCCTACGCCTTGGGCGGCGGCGATTACCGCGCGCCTGCCCAGCGGGTGGAGGATTTTCTCCTCCATCGCCCCACGGAAAAAGCAGGTAGTGTCACCCCCTCCTATCGCCCCGGTGTGACCTATACCGATTTGCACCGCTGTCTCCCGCCCTTCGTGGCGGAGGCCATCGCTGAGGCGCTGCCCATTTTGGGCAGCAAGCTGCGGGGGTATGATGCTCCCGATGCCATTTTGACGGCGGTGGAGAGCCGTTCCTCCTCCCCTGTGAAAATCCCGCGAGGTGAGGACTACCAGTGCAATATCCGCGGCATCTATCCCTGCGGCGAGGGCGCAGGCTACGCAGGCGGCATCCTCTCGGCAGCCGCCGACGGTATCCGCTGCGCCGAGGCTATTATCGCCACTTTATAAAACGCAAAAAATGACAGGCAGCTTCACGGTGTCTGTCATTTTCCTATATTTATTACTTTTTTCGATAACAATTATCAAATTAACTCCCGTAAAATCTGCAAAATTTCTTGTTTCTTCTTGAGAAAACAGAACTTTTGCTAATATAGATAAATTTTTCACACATTTTTGTGTGTTTTGCTATCTGTTTTACAGATAGCAGGGTATGAATTTTCCGAAGTACCGCACTGAGAAGAAATATGGTACTTTTTTAATAGAAACATTCCCGTATTCAGGGAAGTCAATACAAAAATACGAATAATAGGAGGAACTACCCATGATGAATCCCAACGCAGGTTTCGGCACAAAGGCCATTCACGCAGGAAATGTCAAGGATCAGCAGTACGGTGCGCTAACCACACCCATCTATCAGACCTCCACCTTCGTTTTTGACACCTGCGAGCAGGGCGGCCGCCGCTTCGCAGGTGAGGAGGGCGGCCACATCTACACCCGTTTGGGCAATCCCACTACCGATGTGCTGGAGCGCAAGGTGGCGGCACTGGAATGCGGCGAGGCCTGCGTTGCCACCGCATCGGGCATGGGCGCTATCTCCTCGGCGCTGTGGACTATCGCCGGTGCCGGCAAGCACATTGTGGCAGATGCCACCCTCTACGGCTGCACCTTCGCCCTTCTCAACCACGGCATGACCCGCTACGGCGTGGAGGTGGACTTCATCGATACCTCCGATTTGGGGGCGGTGAAAGCAGCGCTGAAGGAGAACACCTGCTGCGTGTATCTGGAGACACCTGCCAACCCCAATTTGAAGATCACCGATATTGCCGCCGTGGCGGAGATCGTCCACGCCTATAACCCCGAGATCAAGGTGGTCTGCGACAACACCTTCGCCTCCCCCGCGCTGCAGAATCCCCTGAAGCTGGGCGCTGACGTGGTGGTACATTCCGCCACCAAGTATCTCAACGGTCACGGCGATGTGATCGCAGGCTTCGTGGTGGGCGATGCCGCGTTCTGCACTCAGGTGCGTATGTTCGGTTTGAAGGACATGACGGGCGCTGTCATGGATCCCTTCTGCTCATTCCTCATTCTGCGCGGTTTGAAGACTATGGAGCTGCGCATGGCACGCCACTGTGAGAGCGCAGAGAAAATCGCCGCCTATCTCGATGCCCACGATAAGGTGGAGACCGTGTACTATCCCGGTCTTGCCAACCATCCCGGTCACGACATCGCCGCACGGCAGATGTCGGGCTTCGGCGGCATGGTGAGCTTCGAGGTGAAGGGCGGACGCGCCGCCGGTGCAAAGCTGCTCAACTCTATGAAGATGATCGCCGTGGCGGTATCCTTGGGCGATGCCGAGACCCTTATCGAGCATCCCGCCTCCATGACACACTCCACCTACTCTGAGGAGGAACTGGCTGCCTCCGGTATCGGCGCAGGCTTGATCCGTCTGTCGGTGGGCTTGGAGAATGTGGAGGACATCATCGCAGATCTGGAGCAGGGTCTGGCACAGCTGTAAAAACAGGGAAACACGGAAAAGAGAGAGCCGTTGGCTCTCTCTTTTTTTATCTCTCTCCGATCTCCGCCATGATCTTGCGGAGGATCTCCACAAATTCCCGTCCCTTGTCGCTCAATTCAACCCCTTGGAGGGTGATGTAGCCCAAGTGCATCTCCTGCTGGGTCAGCAGCGGCACGGCGATCACCCGCTCATCGCCAAACCCATCGGGCAGCACGCCGCTGCCGGTAGAAACACAGTTTGTATGGGCGATGACAGAGTAAATGGTGGCGCGGTCGGAGACATAGACCACCTGATCGAAGTCGGCAGCCGTGCCCACCACCACCTCTTCGGCGTAATGTAAGTTGCTGTCGGTTTGGGTGAAGGCCACGTAGGGGTAGCTGCGCAGCTGCTCCACCGTCACGCTCTGTTCCTTGGAAAGAGGGTGATCGCGGCGCATGAACACATGAGGGCGCAGGCGCACCAGTGAATGGAAGGTGAGATGTTTCTCCTCCAAGCTGCGGCGGATGAAAGGCTCTGTCATCTCCGAGAGGAAGATAATGCCCAAATCGCTCTGCTGGGCAGCTACCTCGGCAATGACGGCGGACATCTCCATCTCTTTAAGGCGCACCTCTACCTGCGGCTCTTCCACCAAATGCAAAAACTCCACAAAGGCCTTCACGCAGAAGGGATAGCGCTGGGCAGCAATAGAGAGACGGACGCGGTTTTCCGCTTTTCGCTCGCTGTAATAATTGCTGACCTTGCGGCTGCGCTCTACAATAGGCGCGATTTGGCTTAGGAGCGTGCGCCCTTCATCAGTGAGGGCAATGCCGCGATTAGAGCGGTGGAACACGGTGATGCCCAGTTCCCGCTCCACCTCGGCAATGGCATTGGACAGCGCTGATTGGGACACAAACAGGTGCTGCGCCGCTCGATTGATGGAGCCGCAGCGCTCGATTTCCAGCAAGTAGCTCATCTGCAGTAATGTCACACGATCGCCCTCCTTTTTTCTTTTAGCATACAGGAAAATGGGGTAAGTGGCAACAATTTTATGAAAAAGAGGCAGACACCCGTGGGGATGTCTGCCTCTTTCAGTTTTATCTAATGCCGAAATTTTCAATGACGTAGTCCATGTCCTTATCGCCTCTGCCGGAGAGGTTGATGAGGATAGAGCCCTTGCCCATCTTCTCAGCCAGCTTGATGCCGTAGGCCACAGCGTGGGCGCTCTCGATGGCGGGGATGATACCCTCCATGCGAGAGAGCTTAAAGAAGGCGTCGATGGTCTCTTCATCGTTGATGACATCGTACTTCACGCGGCCCACATCCTGCAGGAAAGCGTGCTCGGGGCCGGAGGAGGGATAGTCGAGGCCGGAGGCCACGGAGTAGACGGGAGCGGGCTCACCATTCTCATCCTTCAGCATGATGGAGTTGAAGCCGTGCATGATGCCCTCGGTGCCGTACTTCAAGCTGGCGGCGTGGTCGCCCAGAGTCGTGCCGCGACCGAGAGGCTCAATGCCGTAGATGTCCACGGGGTCGTTGAGGAAGCCGGAGAAGATGCCCATAGCGTTGGAGCCGCCGCCCACACAGGCCACCACGGCATCGGGCAGCTCACCGGTCATGCCCACGAACTGCTCGCGGGCCTCAATGCCCACCACGCTCTGGAAATCACGCACCATCAAGGGGAAGGGATGGGGGCCGAGGACGGAGCCAATGCAGTAAATAGCGGTCTCATGCTCGCGGAAATAGGCATCGAAAGCAGCGTCGACAGCTTCCTTCAAAGTCTGCAGACCGTGGGTCACCTCGATGACGTTGGCGCCCAGAATCTTCATACGAGCCACGTTGGGAGCCTGCTTCTTAATATCCACTGCGCCCATGTAGATGTCGCACTCAAGGCCGAAGTAAGCAGCGGCGGTAGCCAGTGCCACACCGTGCTGACCGGCGCCGGTCTCGGCGATGACCTTCTTCTTGCCCATGTACTTAGCCAGCAGCGCCTCGCCCATGCAGTGGTTCAGCTTGTGTGCGCCGGTGTGGTTCAAGTCCTCCCGCTTGGCATACAGCTGCACGCCGTTGCCGATGCTGTCGGACAGGCGCTCAAGGTGGGAGATGGGGGTGGGACGACCCTGGAACTCCTTACGGATGCGGCGCAGTTCTGCGATGAACTTGCGGGACTTGCAGATAGTAAAATAGGCATCGCGAATCTCGTTCATGGCGTTCTGCAGCTCGGGGGTCAGGTAAGAGCCGCCGTATTTGCCAAAGTAGCCGTTGGCATCGGGATAGTGCTTAAAATAAGTCTCAAAATCAACGTTGTTCAGCATCATGGTATATTTCCTCCATAGTCATTATGTTATATTGATACATTTGGTGTGGGGTTTCGTATTTCTTAGGCATTGCGCCATCGCTTGGTCAGCAGCATAGCATTTCCTCCTTGGGTAAAACAAAAACGTCCTTGATAGACCCGCAAGTCTATCAAGGACGAATAATGCAAATTATCCGCGGTGCCACCTTGTTTAGCGCAAAAGCACTCACCTCTTCGCGTGCTGTCACACGCGCGCAGTTGGTAACGGCTGCGAGTCCCGTCAAAAGCTACTTTTCCCCGTAGGGTGTTCGCCCTGCCCTCGTGAGTCCATTCCCTCATCCGCTCCGCCGCCGCACTTACACCAACCGTCGGCTCTCTTCGCGCGTTGCGAACAGGTACTCTTCTCACTCATTGGTTTTCAAACATGCACCTACTTTAGCACTTTGGACAAGGTTTGTCAAGGGACTTTGTGCTTTTTTACAAAGCACGCAGGAACTCGGGCTTCAAGCCCTTGCCCTCCAAGCCACGCTGTACCTGCGCCAGCATCAAGTCGCGGTCGCGGTTCAGCGTACCCTTCAAGGAGAGGTAGTTGCTGGCATGGTTCATGCGGAACACGCTCCCCTCAGCGTCAATGTGCTGCAAGAACAGCTCCGTCTCCTTCAGCACCTCCACAGGGCCAAGGACGGTGAAGCTGCCCTCCTGCACCCACTTCTGCAAAGGCGTGCCGTTCTCCACCATGAGGGTCAAAAGGCCGATATACTCGGGCTTCATCTCGCTGAGGGCCTTCGCCGTACCGATGGCGTGCTCACGCCACAGCTCCACGCTGCCGAGACCCGAAATAGCGGTGACGGACAGTGCCATGCCGCAGCGGCGTGCCTTCTGTCCCGCTGCCACAATGGCGGCGCTGTCGTGTCCCTTGGTCATCTTCTCCAGCACTGCATCGCAGCCGCTCTCAAGGCCCATGTAGACCATCTGCAAGCCCTTGGCCCGCAGCAGGCGCAGCTCATCCTCGGTCTTGATTTGCAAGCTGGTAGGGGATGCGTAGCAGGTCACCCGCTCACACTCGGGGAACAGGCCGTAAATAAGGCCGAGAATGGTCACCAAGTCCTCGGTTTTCCGCATGAGGGCATCGCCGTCAGCCAAAAACACACGCTGCACATGGCGATACACCTGCCGCGCCATCTCGAAGTCCTCACGAATCTCCTCCATGGGACGCATGGCAAAACGCTTGTCATCATACATATCGCAGAAGGCGCAGCGGTTGTGGCTGCAGCCGTAAGTCACCTGCACGATGAGGCTGTAGGCCTCACTGGGGGGACGATATACTTTACCTTTATAACGCATGGCGTTGTCCTCCTTCAAATTTTATTTTCCCCAGTATAGCAGAAATCTCCCCCGTTGAAAAGAGCATATTCTCCCCTGCCGCCTCATAGGCTCTATCAAATCAACCAACGAGGTGGCATAGAGCTATGAACAACAACATCAATCGCGTACAACTCTGCGGCACGGTACACGCCGCGCCTACTTTCAGCCATGAAAACCACGCTGTCCCCTTCTATTCCTTCACCCTCTCCATCCCGCGGCTCAGCGGTGTGGACGATGTCCTCCCCATTCTGCTGCCCGCCACCCTTTTGGAGGCTAACCCCATTACTGTGGGGGAGATGGTGTCCTTAGAGGGGCAGCTGCGCTCGTTTAATAACCGCAGCGGCGAGGGACATCGGTTGCTGCTGTCGGTGTTCACCCATCAGCTTACGGCAGGAGGCGAAGTGCCCTTCAATCAAATTCAGCTCTCGGGTGTGGTGTGCAAAACGCCTACCTTGCGGCGCACGCCTTTGGGACGGGAGATTTGCGACGTACTGTTGGCGGTCAACCGCCGCTATGGCCGCGCCGACTATCTCCCCTGTATTGCATGGGGCGCGGTGGCGAAGCAGATTGCCCAGTATGCCGTTGGAGAACGGCTCACGGTGGAAGGCCGGGTACAGAGCCGTACATACACCAAGCAGACGGAGTGGGGCGCGGAGGAACACACCGCCTATGAGGTATCCATCATGCGCCCCGCCGAGGAAGAGGAATTCCTCTTATAAGGAAGAAAAAGCGCCCGTGGGGGCGCTTTTTTCATGATAGATTACTTTCCCAACTGATAAAACGCCACCGCCGAGGCCGCCGCCACGTTGAGGGAGTCCACCCCGTGGGACATGGGGATAATGGCGGTATAGTCACAGCCTGCGATGGTGGAGTCGGCGAGGCCGTCCCCCTCCGTGCCCAGTACCACCGCCAGCTTTTCCGCTTGCAGCAAGCGTTCATCGTCAATGTGGATGCTGTCCTCCTTCAAGGCCAGCGCCACCGTTTGGAAACCGTACTTTTTAAGGAGCGCCATGCCCCCCTCGGGCCACGGGGCATCCTCGGGGAAGTAGGCCCACGGCACTTGGAACACCGTACCCATGCTGACGCGGGTGGCGCGGCGATAGAGGGGGTCGCTGCCCTCGGTGCTTAATAGCACCGCATCCATGCCCAGCGCCGCCGCAGAGCGGAAGATAGCGCCCAAATTGGTGGGGTTCATGACGTTTTCCAGCACTGCCACGCGGCGGGCAGAGGACAAAATCTCCTCCACGGAAGGCTGCTTGGGACGGCGCATGGCGCAGAGCATACCGCGGGTCAGCTTAAAGCCCGTCAGCTGCTCGAGAACGGTGAGTTCCGCCGTGTAGACAGGCACATCGCCGCAGCGGGCAATAATCTCGCTGCCCTTTCCCTCCACGTGCTTCGTCTCCATGAGGAGAGATACAGGCACGCAGCCAGCATCCAAGGCGCGACCAATGACGAGAGGGCTCTCAGCAATAAACAGCGCCTCCGTTGGCTCGGCGCGGTTAAGGAGCTGATTCTCCGTGGCGCGGGCATACACATCCAAGGCAGGGTCTAAAAAATCGGTAACAGGAATGAAAGAAGCCATAGCGGATCTCTTTTCTTCAGTCGTTCAAATAGCCCATTACGCGGGCCCAAAAATCGTGGTAATGGGGCTGCTCATACATAGCCACATGGGCAGCACCCTTGATGACCTCCAGTGCAGAGCCTGCGGGGAGATGGTCAAGCACATCGTAGACAACGCTATAATTGATGTAGGGGTCGCGGTCACCGCAGATGACGAGGGTGGGGACGGTGAGGGCGTCCAAGTCGATGAGCTTCACAGAGGGGTCAACCATCAAGTCGCGGCGGCCGCCGTTGGGGCTCATGTCCCCATCGTAGCGCCAGCAGGCAGAACAGAACATATCCAGCATGATGGGCTCAACGAGGGTCAAGTCGATGTTGCCCGCAGCGTCCGTTTGGAAATCCTCCGCCGCATGAGCCCATGTATTGTGGTGGAAGGGCTCAGCCACAGGCATGTCCGCCACACCTGTAAGGATGGGTGCGTATAGCACCAGTTTGCGAATATGCTGAGGGTACTTCTTCACGAAGCGGGAGGTGGTCACCGTGCCCCAGCTCCAACCAAGGAGGTCGATTTTCGCAAGACCCGTCTCGGCAACGATCAGCTCCACGGCGGCGTGGATGTCCTCGGCGGCATAGTCGGAATTGGGCATAAAGCCGTCCTCCACCGCACCCGAGCGACCGTAGCCTGCAATGTCGATGCTCCACACGCCGTAGCCCTCACGAGCCAGCATACGGGCGAAGCTATAGTCCTTATAGTCGATGTCGAACTCGCGGGAGGAATAGGTCACGCCGTGGACAAGCAGGATGTGCTTTTGCGGCACAGCGCCCGCCAAAGTAAGGCAGTCCAAGTGCAACGCGATACCGTTGCG
>JAFQTS010000017.1 GCA_017408915.1 Oscillospiraceae bacterium
GACCAGACCGGCGTTGGCAAGCTGGTTGACATGGCCTGCAAGCTGGGCCGCGCCACCCGCGAGGATCTGCACCTGGGTATCTGCGGTGAGCACGGCGGCGATCCCACGTCCGTGGAGTTCTGCCACAAGACGGGTCTCGACTACGTGTCCTGCTCCCCCTTCCGTGTGCCCATCGCTCGTCTGGCTGCCGCTCAGGCTGCCATCAAGGGCTAAGCAATCGCTCTTAGGATTTAATAACCTATACAATGAAACTCCCCGCCGAATCCTCGGCGGGGAGTTTTTGTTGCAATCGGTTTCTATTAAGGCTATAATACCCACAAAGGAAGTGATACCATGAATAACGCAAGCACGACGAAGAAAACCAAATTGAGCGGGCGGTTTTGGCTGGCGCTGACCATTTTCAGCCTCATGGGACAGGTAGCATGGGTCGTTGAAAACATGTATTTCAACGTCTTTATCTACAAGATGTTCCACGCCAGCGCCGCCGATATTTCCAACATGGTCATGGCCTCCGCCATCACCGCCACGCTGACCACCATTTTGATGGGCACGCTGTCGGACAAGATCGGCAAACGCAAGCTCTTTATCTGCGTGGGCTATATTCTGTGGGGTCTTTCTATTTTCAGCTTTATCTTCCTCCGCGAAGATATTCTGTCTAAGAACGCCTCTATGATGGTCTCCGCCGCCACGTTGGGGGTGAGCCTCACCATCATTCTCGACTGCGTTATGACCTTCTTTGGCTCTACTGCCAACGATGCCGCCTTTAACGCATGGCTCACCGACTCTACCGACCCCACCAACCGCGGCGCGGCAGAGGGTATCAACGCCATGATGCCGCTGGTGAGTATTTTGGTGGTGTTCGGCGGCTTCATGTTCTTCGACTTGGAGAAAGCCTCCAGCTGGAGCGCCATCTTCGCCATTATCGGCACGGTGGTGACGGTGGTGGGTATTTTGGGCTTTTTCATTATCAAAGAGCCTCCTGTGGAGAAGATGGCTGACCCCTATTGGGAGAGCATTCTCTACGGTTTCCGCCCCAAGACGGTGAAGGGCAACCCCGCCCTCTATCTGGCACTGCTGGCCTTCATTATTTTCAACATCTCCATTCAGATCTTCATGCCCTACCTCATTATCTACTATGAGGTGTCGCTGCAGATGACCAACTATGTGCTGATCATGGCACCTGCCATCATCCTCGCCTCGGTGGTGACGGCGCTGTGGGGTCGCGTGTATGACAAGAAGGGCTTTACGTATTCCGGCTTGATCGCCGTCCTCGGTCTCGTGGTGGGCTACGTGATTCTCTTCTTCACCAAGACCACCGTTCCCGTGTTTATTGGCTCTCTCTTCATGATGAGCGGCTACTTGGCGGGCATGGCGGTGTTCGGTGCTGTCATCCGCGACAACACCCCTGTGGGCAAGGCAGGCCGTTTGCAGGGCGTGCGGATTTTCTCCCAAGTGCTGATCCCCGGCGTGGTGGGCCCTGCCATTGGTAAGAAGGTGCTGGAAAACGCCGAAGTTATGGTCAATAACGATGGTACGACCTCCTTCATCCCCAACGAGAACATCTTCCTCGCGGCACTGATCGCCATTATTTTGGTGTTGCCCTTCTTCATTAAGAAGAAAAAGGCGTAAAACTAAGAAAAGCCATCCTCGAAAATCGAGGATGGCTTTTTTGTGGAATGGTTAATTAGAATTCCACCTTCTCGCCGCGCTTCATACGCTCACGGAACTCAGCGGTGGCACAGAAGATGGCATCGCCGGCGGAGTTGATGGCGGTTTCCAGAGAATCCTGCACCACACCGATGATGAAACCGACAGCCACCACCTGCATGGCGGTATCCTGACCCACGCCCAGCAGAGAGCAGGCCATGGGGATCAGCAGCAGAGAGCCGCCGGCAACGCCGGAAGCACCGCAAGCACCGAGGGTTGCCACAAAGCTCAGCAGGATGGCGATGACAATGTTGACGCTGATGCCCTGAGAGAAGGCGGCGGCAAGGGACATGACGGTAATGGTCACCGCTGCGCCGTCCATATTGATGGTGGCGCCCAGAGGAATGGCCACGGAGTAGTACTCCTTATCCAAACCCAGCTTCTCGCACAGCTTCATATTCACGGGGATATTGGCAGCGGAGCTGCGGGTGAAGAAAGCGGTGATGCCGGACTCCTTGAAGCACTTCAGCACCAGAGGGAAGGGATTGCGCTTGAGGGAGATGGCAACGATGATGGGATCGATAACGAATGCCACCACCAGCATGCAGCCCACCAACAGCAGCAGGATCTTGCCGTAGTCAGTAAAGATCTCCAGACCGTACTCACCCACAGAGGCGTAGACCAGACCCATAATGCCAAAGGGTGCCAGCTGAATCACCCACGCCACAGCCTTGGACACGGCAGCGGAGATGTCGTTGAGCACTTCCTTGGTCTTTTCGCCGGCAGCGCGGAGGGCAAGACCCAGCACCACAGCCCAAGCGAGGATACCGATGTAGTTGCCGTTGATGATAGAGCCGATGGGGTTGGCCACAATGTTGTTCAGCAGCACAGTGAACACCTCGCCCAGACCTGCAGGAGCAGCTTCTTCAGCAGAGATGCTCAGAGGAATGGTCACCTTGAAGAGGTAGCTGCCGATGACGGCCACCACAGCGGCGAGGAAGGTGCTGAGAACATAGTAGATAATGACGGTCTTGAATCGGCCGCCAATGTTCTTGCCTGCGCTGGCAAGGGATGCGATGACCAGCACAAACACCAGCAAGGGCGCGATGGCCTTCAGCGCACCAACGAAGATAGAACCGAAGATGGTCACAAACTTGGCCTGCGGTACAAACAGCCCCAGCAGCACACCGATCACAAGACCGATGGCGATCCGCAGAATCAGCGGCGCATTCACATAGACTTTTAAGATGTTTTTCATAATAGACTCCTGTATATGTTTTTATAAAAATCGCAGCCTGTCTATGATACCAAAACACCTGTCTGTTGTAAAGAGTGAAGTTGCCTATTTTCACGGACATTTTTCCCCGAGTCATGTACACTTTGCTAAGGAATAGAGAAATCCCCTCCGCGAGGAGGGGATTTTTGCTTGTTCAAAATCCTCGCAGAGTTTCGCCGCGACAGCGGCGAAAACTTTTTAATCGTTTTTTTCGGCGACATGTGCGTCGGAAAAAACACATATCGGCCTGCAAACGTGCGAGTTGACCGCAACGGCGGGCAGCGAGTGCGCTGCAGCAGGCCGCAGTCTTTTCGAAAAAGTGGCCACGCCACTTTTTCGAAAATTTTAATCGCTGTCCAGCTTAAGCACAGCCATGAAGGCTTCCGTAGGCACCTGCACCGTGCCCAGGTTGCGCATCTTTTTCTTACCTTCCTTCTGCTTCTCCAGCAGCTTCTTCTTACGGGTAATATCGCCGCCGTAACACTTAGCCAGCACGTCCTTACGCATGGCCTTCACCGTCTCGCGGGCAATGATACGACCGCCAATGGCAGCCTGAATAGGCACTTCGAACAGCTGACGGGGGATATTCTCCTTCAGCTTTTCGCACAGACGGCGGGCGCGGGGATAGGCCTTGTCGCGGTGGGCAATGAAGCTGAGGGCGTCCACGCCATCGCCGTTGAGGAGCAGGTCAACCTTCACTAAGTCACTGGTGCGGTAGCCGGAGAGCTCATAGTCAAGGGAGGCGTAGCCCTTGGTGTTGGCTTTGAGGGTGTCAAAGAAATCGTAGATGATCTCGTTAAGGGGCATCTGATAGTGGAGCTCCACCAAGTGGGTGTCGAGGTACTGCATATCCTTGAACTCGCCGCGGCGCTCCTGACACATGGGCATGATGTTGCCCACGAAATCCTGAGGTGCGATGATGGACACCTTCACATAGGGCTCTTCGGCGTGCTCGATAGTGCCGGGGTCGGGGTAGTTGTGGGGGTTATCCACCTTCACCAGCGTGCCGTCGGACTTATAGACATGGTAAATAACGGAGGGCAGCGTGGTGACGAGGTCGAGATTAAACTCACGCTCGAGGCGCTCCTGAATGATCTCCATGTGGAGCATGCCTAAGAAGCCGCAGCGGAAACCAAAGCCCAAAGCCACGGAGGACTCTGGCTCGAAGGTGAGGGAGGCGTCGTTCAGCTGCAATTTTTCCAGTGCATCACGGAGGTCGGGATACTTGCTGCCGTCCTCGGTGTAGATACCGCAGTAGACCATGGACTGGGCGGGACGATAGCCGGGCAGGGGCTCAGCGGCAGGATTGGCGGCATCGGTGATGGTATCGCCCACCTGCGTGTCCTTCACATTCTTAATGGAGGCGGTGAAATAGCCAACTTCACCTGCCTGCAGACAGTCGGCAGGCTCGTTGCCCAAGGGCTTGAGGTAGCCGCACTCCAAAATGGTGTACTCCGCGCCGCTTGCCATCAAGCGGATGGTCTGACCCTTGCGGATGGAGCCCTCCATAATGCGGAACAGAACCACCACGCCCACATAGGGGTCATACTGGCTGTCGAACACCAAGGCGCGAAGGGGCGCATTGGGATCGCCGGTGGGGGCGGGCAGGTCGCTGACGATGCTCTCCAGCACCGACTCAATATTAATGCCCAGCTTGGCAGAGATCTCGGGGGCATCGAGGGCGGGCAGGCCGATGATGTCCTCCACCTCCTGCTTGGCCTTCATCACATCGGCGGCAGGCAGGTCGATCTTATTAAATACGGGCACGATCTCCAACTCATGCTCCATGGCGAGGTAGGTGTTGGCCAGCGTCTGCGCCTCCACGCCCTGGGTAGCGTCCACCACCAGCAGCGCACCTTCGCAGGCGGCGAGGGAACGGCTGACCTCATAGTTGAAGTCCACGTGACCGGGGGTGTCGATAAGGTTTAACGCGTAGGTCTCGCCGTCGTTGGCGGTGTAGAAGATCTGCACGGCGCGGGACTTGATGGTGATGCCGCGCTCCTTTTCCAGCTCCATGTTATCCAGCAGCTGGTTGGACATCTCGCGCTCCGTCACGGCGTTGCACTTCTCCAGCAGGCGGTCAGCCAGCGTGGATTTGCCGTGGTCAATATGGGCGATGATGGAGAAATTACGAATCTTACTCTGGTCAAACATACTTTTTGTCAATCCTCCATGTGGTGGTTTGCGCGCTCATCGGCGCTGTGGAGCACTTGGGCGGCACTCTGCCCCAAGCCGGGGATGCCCGTCAGGTCATCGGAGCTGAGGGCAGGCAAGGTTTCGCAGCTGTTCAGCGCACGAAGATAGGCGGCGCGGCGCAATGTCATATCCGCATCCACGATGCCGCCGTTAAAATCGGCTGCGGTCACGGCGAAGAAGTCCTCGTTTCCGCCGCAGCGACGATAGAGACTGCGCAGCAGGGTGTAGAGGGCACTGCCCAGATAATCGCCCGCTGCCGTAATGGCAACGCGGTCACCGCTCTTGCCCAGCAGGTCGAAGAGCAAGCCCGTGGTGTTCATAATGAGTTTCTTTTGCAGCGTTGCCAAGATGCTGCCCTTCAGCGAACCCTTCTCATCCGCCGCGTCATATAGCTCCGCCGCCTCGATCATAGCGCCGTCACGGCTGGCGGTACGTCCCAGCAGAAAGTCTGCCGACACGTGATAATAATCGCACACCTTCGTCACGAAGCTCAGACCCGGTTCGCGGATACCATTTTCATAGTGGCTCAGCAGCGCTTGGGAGATGCCCAACTCCGCAGCGGCCTTACGCTGAGAAATGCCCCGTTCCTGCCGCAGCAGGCATAAGGCACGGGAAAAATCACTAACCATTCTCTCACCCGATTTCCTCTCTTTTTGAATACAGTGTGTAGAGTATACACCCAATTATACCAATTGTAAAGGAAAAACAGAACGAAAAAGGGCAAAAAAGATACGCAGCAAAAGCTGCGTATCTTTTTGCAGTTTTCGGCAAAATTACTTTGCGGCCTTTTTCTTCTTGTCCAGAACGCTGAGGACGAGGGAGCAGACGATGCCCACCACAGCCAGACCCACCAGCAGCAGGAAGGTGGAGGTGTAGGACTGGCTCTTATCAAACAGAGCGCCGGAGATGGTGCTGCCGAAGGAGGCGAAGATCAGGTTTGTGTTCACCAGAGGCAGGTTCATGGGATAGTACTTGGGGCCGAAGTAGGCGCGGATAAAGGCAGAGTTGGTGGGGGTGATGCCGGAGTAGGCAAGGCCGCCAACGATGAAGCCGATGATCACAACCACCACGCTGTGGCTCTTCAGGGCCAGCAGCAGAATAGCAGCGGTGACGATGAACAGGATGTTCACGCCCTGCATGGACACGCTGCGGCCGAACTTATCGTACATACCGCCGAAGATGACGCGGCCCACAGCGTTGAAGATGGAGATAAGACCCACGATGGTAGCAACAGCGCCGCCTGCAACAGAGGCGGAAACCTCCAGCACCATGCCGCTGGCCTGAGAGATCAGGGCAAGACCGGCAGCGGACAGGGCGATGGCCCATACGTAGAACAGCCAGAAGGAGGGATTCTTCAGGGTCTGACCGGGAGTGCTCTCCACCAAGACGGTGTTCTTGGCAGCGGTAGCCTTGGCAGGAGGAGCAACGTAATCAGCACCGGGAGCCACCATGAAGAAAGCGCAGATTGCAAGGATCACGAAGATGATGATACCCATCACCACGAAGCTGGTACGCCAGCCGCCGATCTCAGCGGGAGTCCATGCCTGATAGAGCTTACCGATGATGAAGCTGCCGCCGCCGAAGCCGCACAGCAGCACGCCGCCGATGAGACCGGGACGATCGGGGAACCACTTGACGATGGTGGCCATAACGGCATTGTAGCCCAGACCGGAAGCAAGACCGCACATGACGCCGAAGCTGATGTACAGCATGGGCAGGCTCTGGGTACGGGAGGCCAGGAAGAAGCCCACCAGGAACAGCACGGCGCTGATCCACACGAAGGTGCGGGCAGAGATCTTCTTCAGAGTGAAACCGCAGATCATGCAGCCGATGCAGAAGCAGATCATAACCAGGGTAAAGGTGAGGCTCAGCTGAGCCTTGGTCCACTGAGCAAACTCAGCGGCGATGGGGCCGGACAGCACGCTCCATGCGTACACGAGACCGGCAAACAGCAGGATCACCACGCCGGCGATGGCGTAGACCCAACGATTGAGATTCTTCATGAGATTTCTCCTCCAAATATGTAGAGTGTATAGGTTGTCAACATTTCGATTTTAGCAAAACAATCTTTAAAATGCAATAGTTCCATGAAAAAAACCGCAAAATTGCGGCTTTTTTCTTGATTTTCCTACGCAAGTCCAAATAGAGCCTTTCCGTTTTGGCAGGTAATTCTCTCCGCATCGGATAAGCTGATGCCGCGAAGCTCGGCGAGCTTGCCCAAAATGTAGGGAATGTTCCGCGAGTCGTTCCGCTTGCCCCGCATGGGGACGGGGGAGAGATAGGGGCTGTCCGTCTCCACCACGATGCGCTCAAGGGGAATGGCCTCCGCCACCTCCACCGTCTTGCGGGCGTTTTTATAGGTGAGCGGGCCGTCAAAACCCAAGTACCAACCCATTTTCATCAGCTCCTGCGCCATCTCCACGCTGCCGGAATAGCAGTGGAACACGCCGCGGAGATTGGGGAATTCCTTCACAATGGCAAGGGTATCGCCATGGGCTTCGCGGTCATGGATAATGACAGGCAGATCCAGCTCCAGCGCCAACTGTAGCTGCTGCCGGAACACCTCCTGCTGGAATTCCTTGGGAGGATTCTCCGCCCAGTAGTAATCAAGGCCAATTTCGCCAATGGCTACTACTTTCTCATTCTTGGCAAGCTCACGGAGAGCATCAATGTGGGCAGGGACAAAGTCGCCGCAGTTCTCGGGGTGGATGCCCACAGCGGCGTACATCTTGTCATGGCGAGAGGCCATCTCCACGGCAAGGGCAGAACTCTCCACCGTGCAGCCGGGGTTGACGATCAAGCCGCCGAAGTCGGTAATGACTGCATCGCGGTCAAGGTCGAAAGCCTCGTCATCATAATGGGCGTGGGTGTCAAAAAGCATCGCAAAGTTCCACCTTTCCAAGGGTCGTTTCAGCGATATACTTGTCCTTGATCTCCATCAGGGGCTTCATGTGGGGCTGCTGCATATGGACGCGCTGGTGTGCCTCGCTCTCCCACTGCTCAAGGAGCAGCACCACGTTTTCATCTTGAGCCGAGAGGTAGTAATCGTACATGATGCAGCCGTCCTCATTACGGATGGCGGTCAAGATCCCCTGCTCCACGATCTCACGGAGGAACTTCTCGCGGCAGCCCTCTTTGGCGATATATTTCACATAGATAGTCAGCATAATCTCACGCTCCTTTTCTTTTAGTCTACTCCAACGCCGCAGAAATGGCAAGAAAAATCCCGCCCGTGGACGGGCGGGATTTGCAATTCACATTAGCACAGCTTTGCGCCGGCGGGGACGGAGTCGTCGATCAGCATCAGGTGGAGCTTCTCTTCGCCCTTCTCCTTGTGAACAGCAGAGATCAGCATACCGCAGGAGGGGATGCCCATCATCTTGCGGGGAGGCAGGTTCAGAATGGCGATGGCGGTCTTGCCGATGAGATCCTCGGGGGCATAGTACTGACGGATGCCGGAGAGGATGGTGCGGTCAACACCGCTGCCGTCATCGAGGGTAAACTTCAGGAGCTTGTCGCTCTTCTTCACGGTCTCGCAGTTCTTGATCTTCACGGCGCGGAAATCGGACTTGAGGAAGGTGTCGAAGTCCACTTCCTCCTCCACGTAGGGCTCCAGCTCGATGGCGGGCAGGGCAGCCTTACGCTGTGCCTCCTGCAGAGCCTCCAGCTCGGCAAGAGCCTTCTCGGCATCGATGCGGGGGAACAGGTTCTCGCCCTTGGAGACGGTGGCATCGGCGCACAGGGTGCCCCAGACGTTGGCCTTGTCCCAGCTGCGGCAGCTTTCGCAGCCGGCGCCGATCTTGGTGAAGATCTTCTCGCAGCTCTCGGGGACGAAGGGGGTCAGCAACGTAGTGCAGATGCGGACGGTCTCGAGAAGGTTATAAAGGACCGTGGCGAGGCGGACACGCTTGGTCTCATCCTTACCCAGTGCCCAGGGAGCCGTCTCGTCAATATACTTGTTGGCGCGCTCGATGACCTTGAAGATCTCCTCCAGTGCGTTCTGGAACTGGAACTTCTCCATCTCGGCCTCGTAGCGGTCACGGAGCTCGCAGGCAGCGGTCTTGAGGTCGCAGTCGATGCCGTCGTTCTCACGCTCGGTGGGCAGCGTGCCGCCGAAGTACTTCTCGATCATGCCGGTGGTACGGCTCACCAAGTTGCCCAGCTTGTTGGCAAGGTCGATGTTGATGGTGTTGATAAGCAGCTCGTTGGTGAAGTTGCCATCGGTGCCGAAGGGGAAGGTGCGCAGCAGGAAGAAGCGCAGGGCATCCACGCCGAACTTCTCAGCCAGCACATAGGGGTCAACCACGTTGCCCTTGGACTTACTCATCTTGCCGCCGTCGATCACCAGCCAGCCGTGGCCATAGACGTGCTTGGGCAGGGGCTCTTCCACGCTCATGAGCATGGCGGGCCAGATGATGGAATGGAAACGGACGATCTCCTTGCCCACGAAGTGGACGGTGGCGGGCCAATAGCGCTCGTAGTCGTTGTACTTATCGTTGCAATAGCCCATAGCGGTGGCGTAGTTAAAGAGGGCATCCACCCACACGTACACCACATGACCGGGATCGAAATCAACGGGCACGCCCCACTTGAAGCTGGTACGGGAAACGCACAGATCCTCCAGACCGGGCTTGATGAAGTTGTTGACCATCTCGTTGACGCGGGTACGGGGCTGCAGGAAGTCGGTGTCCTCCAGCAGGTGCTGGATGCGATCGGCATACTTGCTCAGACGGAAGAAGTAGGCCTCCTCCTCGGCGTCATGGACATCGCGGCCGCAGTCGGGGCACTTGCCGTCCACCAGCTGGCTCTCCGTCCAGAAGCTCTCGCAGGGGGTGCAGTACTTACCCTTGTAAGCGCCCTTATAGATGTCGCCCTTATCATACATCTTGCGGAAGATCTTCTGCACGGCTTCCACATGATAATCGTCGGTGGTACGGATGAAGCGATCGTTGGAGATGTTCATCAGCTTCCACAGGTCGAGAATACCGCCCTCGCCCTCAACAATGTGATCGACGAACTCCTGAGGGGTGCAACCGGCCTCGTTGGCCTTGGTCTCGATCTTCTGACCGTGCTCGTCAGTACCGGTGAGGAACATGACGTCCGCGCCGGTAAGACGCTTATAACGAGCGATGGCGTCAGCTGCCACGGTGCAGTAGGTATGACCGATGTGGAGCTTGTCGGAGGGGTAATAGATGGGGGTAGATACGAAGAAAGTGTTGTCGTGTGCCATTTGGTTTATCTCCTTTTCCGCAGCACCGGATGGAAGCGCTGCTTAAAATTGAATATAGTATCTGTTGTTTGGCGGCAAAATAAAAAATCGCCCCGGGAAATCCCAAGGACGACCAAAGTTGACCGTGTTACCACCTTGTTTCACCGCAATTTCGCAACTGCGGCCTCAGGGAGTGCCATCACACTCCTGCGCGCTGACGGGCGCACCCGTTCCGCCCTAACGCCTCGCGCTCAGACGGACAGCTCCGGAGCCATGTTC
The DNA here is from genome assembly GCA_017408915.1 of Oscillospiraceae bacterium. Classification (GTDB taxonomy): domain Bacteria; phylum Bacillota; class Clostridia; order Oscillospirales; family Oscillospiraceae; genus Vescimonas. The sequence continues at coordinate 10,608 of JAFQTS010000017.1, forward strand.
CCCCGCGTTCTCTGCGCCCGTTTCCACCACTCCGGGCTCTCTTGCAGCAGATGTGCACGAGGTACTCTCTCTTTCATCGCCTTTTTGTATAAAGTTCTTTGCCATCTTACCCTAAAATGGCAGATTTGTCAACTACCTTGTAATTTTTCCGTGCAATTTGCTCCTTTACAGTGCCTTTTGTTTTTTGTATAATATTGGGTGGAAAACTTGAAGGAAAACACCCCGCCTAATTCGGGCAGAAAAAGTTTAATTTTGGGAGGAACATATTATGTCCTATCGTATTTTGGTCATTAACCCCGGCTCCACCTCCACCAAGATCGGTGTGTTTGAGGATGAAGTGCAGCTGTTCTCCAAGACGCTGCGTCACAGCGCTGAAAAGATCGCCGAGTTCGCCGCGATCGCCGATCAGAAGAGCTGGCGCAAGGATCTGGTGATGGAGGCTCTGAAGGAGAACGATTTCGATGTCACTACCCTGTCTGCCGTTTCCGGACGCGGCGGTCTGGTTGCCCCTCTGCGCGGCGGTACCTATGCTACTACCGATAAGCTGATGGCTGACACTGCTGCCGGCGTCGGCGGTCAGCACGCCTGCAATCTGGGCGGCCTCATCGCCCGCGAGATCGGCGACGAGCTGGGCATTCCCTCCTTCATCGTGGACCCCCCTGTGGTGGACGAGCTTGCTCCCGTGGCCCGCTATTCCGGCCATCCCGTCATCGCTCGTCGCTCCACCTTCCACGCTCTGAACCAGAAGGCTGTTGCCAAGCGCTACGCCAAGGAAGTGGGCAAGAAGTACGAGGATCTGAACCTGCTGGTGTGCCACATGGGCGGCGGCATCAGCGTTGGCGCTCACGTCAAGGGCAGCGTTATCGACACCGAGAACGCACTGGACGGCGAGGGCCCCTTCTCCCCCGAGCGCGCAGGCTCCCTGCCCTCCGGCGATTTGGTGAGACTGTGCTTCTCCGGCAAGTATACCGAGGCTGAGATCAAGAAGATGATCACCGGTCAGGGCGGCTTGGTGGCCTACGTGAACTCCACCGATATGAAGCAGCTGCTGATCGACGCTGAGACCGATCCTAAGATCGCCGAGGTCATGGACGCTTTCCACTATCAGATCGCCAAGGAGATCGGCGCAATGGCAGCCGTTATGTGCGGCCAGATCGACCAGATCATCCTCACCGGCGGCGTGGCCTACGGCCGCGAGTCCGTGGAGGCTATTACCAAGCACGTTGGCTGGATCGCCCCCATCACCGTGTATCCCGGCGAGGACGAGCTGCTGGCTCTGACTCAGGGTGCCCTCCGCGTCCTCAAGGGCGAGGAAAAGCTCATGGAGTATTGATCCCATCACACTACATAAGAAAAAAGAAACGCCTTCGGGCGTTTCTTTTTTTGCTTATTATCCGATCATATAGCTGCCACTTTCGGGTGCTTTGCCCGTCATGGCAACGATGCGTTCCGCGCCGTAGCCATCGCCCAGTTCTTTCTGTAGTGCCGCCATATCCACATTGGAGGTGACGTACACGCGATCGAAATACGCGGTGATCAGGTCGGCATTGATACCGTCCTCTGCCGAGAGGTCATTCCGCAGCACGATACCCAGCACCGTGCCCTCCGGCAGATTAGCCCGAAGAGCTGCAATGAAGTCCGCCAGCACCGCCTCACGATCCGTCTGGGCCAAGCCGTCGATGGCGGCGGTGTTGCCTGTGACAGGGTAGGCGAAGTGATCCAGCATCAGCTCGTCAAAGCCCAGTGCTGTCAGTTCCTGACAGAGGGCCGTGATATAGGCCGTCGTTCGGGGGTGGGTGGGATCGAGCCATGTGCGGCTGTCGGCATCATACCAGTAGCCGCCGTTGTCGCGGCAAAAGGCAGCCTCCCGATAGGCGCGGACAAAGTAGCTGTCACAGAAAGCGGACATTCGCGCTATCACATACTTATCCCCCGCCAGAATGGTTTTGAGGTTGGTCATGGTGTCATCGCCGGCCACCTCTACCTCCGGTGGGATCGCCGCCTCGGATGCGTAGGTAATACCGCCGTTGACGCGCTTGACCTCAATGACAATATCCTCCTCAGGTGTGGACTCCATCGTCTTGGTAGGGTCACGCTTCAGCACAAGACTTCCCACCAGGCGGGCATGCAGTTCCTTCACTTCCTGTAGGGAGGAAGGCATTTCCTCAGGCGTCAAGATATCGAGGTTGACCTCATCCTTGTCCAAAGAGGCGGCATCGTCCTCTTTTTCACCAAAGAAGGGGAGTTCCAGATGGATTTTGCCGCTGTCGTCATAGACAAAGTAATCCTGCAGCAGTAAAAAGCCTCCGCACAACAGTACGACCGCCACCAGAACCAGCGTCACGAGGACTTTTTGCTTTTTTCTTCGTCCGCGGTATCCGCTGTATCCTTTCATCTTCATAGGCGATCCTCAGGGCTGGATGGCATCCAGCTGATTGACGCGGCGCTCATGGCGGCCGCCCTCAAACTCCGTGTTCAGGAAGATCTCCACCATGCGCTCGGCTACCTTGGGGCCGGTCACGCCTGCGCCCAGCGCCAGCACATTGGCATTGTTGTGGCGGCGGGTCATCTCAGCGCTCCAAGGATCGGTGCAGTGGGCGCAGCGGATGCCCTTGACCTTGTTGGCGGCGATGGAGATGCCGATGCCGGTGGTGCAGATGACAATGCCGAAGTCGCACTCGCCTGCAGCAACACTGCGGCCCACCTTCTCGCCGTAGGCAGGATAATCCACACTGTCGGTGTTAAAGCAGCCGAAGTCCTCAAAGTCGTAATCATGCTCTTCCAGCCAAATGAGAATGTCCTGCTTCAGCAGGTAGCCGCCGTGGTCACAACCAATTGCAATTTTCATAGTGTTCTCCTCCTAATGGTAAATATGTTTACAGGGGATGAAATTCCGGTTTGCGCTGTGTATATGTGGTGAAGTAGCGGAAGCCGCAACTGCGCAGCAGTTCCTGCGCCTCAGCCATCTGACAACCGATATGCTCGGGCACATGGGCATCAGAGCCGAGGGTGATGATCTCGCCGCCCATTTCACGGTAGAGCTTCAGCACCGCCTCCTCCGGCAAAATAGCATTGCCGCGGTTGGTGTTGCATTCAATGCCGATGCCCTTGGGGATAATGACGCGGAAGATATCCTCCGCTTGATGCATGTGCTTTTCAAAGGTCATCGTGCGGTTATGCTTTTCATTGATGTAGCGCAGGGGCAGCGTCATGTGTCCGATGACATCGAACTTGCCCCACTGCACCAATCCCGCCATTTCCTCCATATAGCCGTCGATCACATCGTGGTAGAATGTCTCGTCGGCCTCCTCGATGAAGTAGAGGTCAAACTGCCCATGGCGGCGGGAGGCCATGTGGACAGAGCCGATAAGAAAGTCGAGAGGCGGTGCTTCCGACAAGATCTTCTCCATCCGCTCGTAGGACCAGTAGGCCTCGCCCAATTCTGCGCCTAAGCGCAGCTTTAAGCGGTCGCCGAATCGCTCTACGGCGCGGTCAAAGTCCGCCTTGGCCTTCTCCCACGGAAAGTCGTCACGAGGGGTAAAGCCCTTCCAATAATAGGTGTCCACATGGTCGGTGATGCACAGTTCATCAAGGCCGATGGACACCGCATGCTCAGCAAGCTGCTCCACAGTGAACTTGCCATCGGGGGAGCAGGAGGCATGTACATGATAATCTGCAAGATACATCTTAGCGTTTCTTAAAGAAGCCCTTGCCCTTTTCCTCCGTGGTTTCGCCCAGCAGCTCGCTGAACTTCCGCAGGGCCTCCTTTTGCTCCTTCGTCAGATTCTTGGGCGTAGCGATGTTGACGGTGATGTACTGATCGCCGCGACCGCGTCCGTTCAAAGCGGGGATACCCTTACCGCGGAGGCGGAACACGCTGCCCGTCTCCGTACCCTCGGGCAGGTCATACTTCACCTTGCCGTCAATGGTGGGGATCTCCAGCGTTGCGCCCAGCACAGCTTGGGCATAGGTAATGGTGCTGTCGCAGTACACATCGTTGCCCTCGCGACGGAACAGCTCATGGGGACGCACCATGACAGTAATGAGCAAATCGCCCGCTTGGCCGCCGTTCTTGCCGGCGTGACCCTGCCCGCGGAGGGAGATGGTCTGACCGTGGTCGATGCCGGCGGGGATATCCACCTTCACAGTGCGGCGCTTACGCACCACGCCGCGGCCACTGCAATCGGAGCAGGGCTGATGGATAATTTTACCCGTTCCGCCGCACTTGGTACAAGGGGAGGTGGTGGCAAACACGCCCATGGGGGTCTGACGGCGCACCTGCACGTTACCTGTACCGCGACAGGTGGGGCAGACCTCGGGAGTCGTACCCTCGGCGCAGCCGCTGCCCTTACAGGTGGGGCAGTTCTCCGTACGGTCGACGGAAATCTCCTTCTCACAGCCGAAAGCGGCCTCCAAGAAATCCACCGTGACGCTGACACGGATGCTCTCACCGCGCTGAGGGCCGTTACGGCGCTGCTGCTGACCACCGAAACCACCAAAGCCACCGCCGAAGAAGCTGCCAAAGATGTCGCCCAGATCGCCGAAGTCGAAGCCTGCTGCGCCATCGCCCCAGCCGCTTCCCCCCGCGCCGAAGTTGGGATCGACACCGGCGAAGCCGAACTGGTCATAGCGGGCCTTCTTCTGGGGATCGGACAGCACCTCGTTGGCCTCGTTAATCTCCTTGAACTTCTCCTCAGCCTCTTTGTTGCCGGGGTTCATGTCGGGGTGATACTTGCGGGCCAGCTTTTTATATGCTTTTTTTATTTCTTCCTCCGAGGCACCCTTGGAAACACCAAGGACCTCGTAATAATCGCGTTTTTCCTGTGCCATGATATTATTCTCTCACTTATCAGGGATATTTTTAGGGATTAGGGGATTTATCAAACTCCAATGGTGGATTCGGGTGGAAAATGCTTTTAAAACCATTCAGGCGGAACTGATCCACCACGGCAGGTATTATAAATACAGCCAGATACACTACGATCACCCACACGGGCAACACACGGTAAAGCGCCGAGCAAACAACCACTGCCAAAAGATTGATGGCGCGTATCCACTGATATTTCTGCAAATGACATGGTGCGTTGCAATCGGGAATGGTGTATATATCAAGAAATCGCCGCCACCACGCCGCTTCTCTTTTCCATTTTCGGACATAGGTCTTACTATGCTTGTATCCTCTCGCCTGTGATACAAGGACACGATAAGCTCCTTCTATCAGCAAAGCCGCAAACACAAACAAAAACACCATCAGTGTTGCTCCCCCATACACCGCGAATAGGGACAGGGTCTCCCTGTCCCTTATTCGCCGTTTAGTTCTTACTTATTCTCGTCCTCGTCCACGACCTTATAGTCAGCGTCATAGTACTGCTGACCACCGTTGGGATCGCCTGCGGCAGCGTTGGGATCGCCCTGAGGTGCCTGCTGCTGATAGAGCTTCTCGCTCATCTGATAGAACAGCTGCGTCAGCTCCTCGGTAGCGGCCTTGATGGCGTCGGTGTCGTCACCCTTCAAGGTCTCCTTCAGCTTATCGATGCCTGCCTGGATGGGAGCCTTCTCGCTCTCGGGGATCTTGTCGCCCACCTCGCCGAGAGTCTTCTCGGACTGGTAGACCATCTGATCGGCCTGGTTGCGGATCTCCACCTTCTCCTTGATCTTGGCGTCCTCAGCGGCAAACTGCTCGGCTTCCTTGACGGCCTTCTCAATGTCTTCCTTGCTCATGTTGGAAGAAGCGGTGATGGTGATGTGCTGCTCGGTGCCGGTGCCCAGATCCTTAGCGGAGACATTGACGATACCGTTGGCATCGATGTCGAAGGTGACCTCGATCCGAGGAACGCCGCGGCGGGCGGGAGCAATACCGTCCAGATGGAAGCGGCCCAGAGACTTGTTGCCGGCAGCCATCTCACGCTCGCCCTGCAGGACGTTGACCTCCACGGAGGTCTGATTATCAGCGGCGGTGGAGAAGATCTGGCTCTTCTTCACGGGGATGGTGGTGTTGCGCTCAATGAGGCGGGTGCAGACGCCGCCCATGGTCTCGATACCGAGGGACAGGGGGGTAACGTCCAGCAGCAGGAGGCCCTTCACATCGCCGGTAAGAACGCCGGCCTGCAGAGCGGCACCCAGTGCCACGCACTCGTCGGGGTTGATGCCCTTGAAGGGCTCGCTGCCGGTGAAGGACTTCACAGCGTCCACAACGGCGGGGATACGGCTGGAACCACCAACCATCAGCACCTTGGCAAGGTCAGAGGGCTTGAGGCCGGCATCGGACATCGCCTGACGGACAGGGCCCATGGTGGCCTCCACCAGATGGCCGGTCAGCTCGTTGAACTTAGCGCGGGTCAGGGTCACATCCAGATGCTTGGGGCCGGTAGCGTCGGCGGTAATATAGGGCAGGTTAATGTTGCTGCTCATAACACCGGAGAGCTCGATTTTGGCCTTCTCAGCGGCTTCCTTCAGACGCTGCATGGCAACCTTATCGCTGCTGAGATCCACACCCTCGCTCTTCTTGAACTCGGCAACCAGACACTTCATGACGCACTCGTCGAAGTCGTCGCCGCCGAGGCGGTTGTTACCGGCAGTGGCCAGCACCTCGATAACGCCGTCATCGATCTCCAGAATGGAGACATCGAAAGTACCGCCGCCCAGGTCGTAGACCATGATCTTCTGAGCCTGCTCCTTATCCACACCGTAGGCAAGGGCTGCGGCGGTGGGCTCGTTGATGATACGCTTCACCTCAAGGCCGGCGATCTTACCGGCGTCCTTGGTGGCCTGACGCTGAGCGTCAGTGAAGTAAGCGGGAACGGTGATGACAGCCTCGGTGACGGGAGTGCCCAGATAGCTCTCGGCATCAGCCTTCAGCTTCTGCAGCACCATGGCGCTGATCTCTTGAGGCGTGTAGGCCTTGCCGTCCACGTTGACCTTGTAGTCAGAACCCATCTCACGCTTAATGGAAGAGATGGTGCGGTCGGGGTTGGTGATGGCCTGACGCTTTGCCACCTGGCCCACCATACGCTCGCCGGTCTTGGAAAATGCCACCACAGAGGGGGTCGTGCGGTTACCCTCAGCGTTGGCGATAACGACAGCCTCGCCGCCTTCCATAACGGCTACGCAGGAGTTGGTCGTACCCAGATCAATACCGATAACTTTAGACATATGTTTTGTCCTCCTAAATGATAGATAATATAGTTAATTTTTATTTATTCTCGTTTTTAGTTGGCGACCTTTACCATGGAGAAGCGCAAAACCTTCTCACCAATGGCAAAACCCTTTTGGAACACTTCCACCACCGTGCTCTCCTCGATGGCCTCATCTTCCACATGCATCACGGCGTTGTGCTTTTCGGGGTCGAAGGGCTTACCCAGCGCCTCGATCTCCGTGACACCCAGCTTGCCCAGCACTTCCATAAACTGCTTGGCGATCAGCTCCAAGCCCTGACGGTGGACATCCCCCTCGGCATACTGGGCAATGCCCCGCTCGAGGTTGTCGTACACAGCCAGGAAAGGCTTGATGGTGTCGGCCTTGGCATCGCCGTAGACGTTCTCCTTCTCACGCTGTGTGCGCTTGCGGTAGTTGTCATACTCGGCGGCGAGGCGCAGATACTTGTCGTTCTGCTCTGCTGCGGACTTGGCGATCTGCTCCATCTGTGCCATCTGCTCGGCGGTGAGGGTGTAGGTCACTTCCTCAGGGGCCTCAGCAGCCGTTTCTTCTACAGTCTCTGCCGTTTCGGGAACTTCTTCCTCAGGCAGAATGTTCTTTTCCTGTTCGCTCACGGTGTTTGCTCCTCCTTAGGGGGTAATTGTTGTGCTTTACCGAACATTTTCGTCAAGCTCTCGGCAAAAAAGCTCAGTCGCGCCGCCACAGCGGCGTAATCCATTCGGGTGGGGCCCACAACGCCCACCAGACCACGCATACCGTCGCCGATATCGTAGCTGGCAACCACTACGCTGCTCTCCTTCAGTGCCTCGGAGACATTCTCGGGGCCGATGAGGATCTGCATGGGGGCATCCCCTGCGGGGATGGGCAGCTGGGCGCTGGAGTCGGACATGAAGTGCATCAAATCATGCGCTTTATCCAAATCACGGAATTCGGGGATCTTTAAAAGCTGGCTTGCGCCGCCTACATACACCTGCTTTTGGCTCGTCTCCTCCAACAAGTCCGCGGCGTAATCCACCACGCGGTTAAGGAGCAAGAAACTCTCAGGCGCTACCTGATCGGTGAGGTTCATGATCTTTGCGTGCATCTGCTGCTGAGATAGACCTGTAAAGTGGGTGTTCAGCAGGGGGCTGACGCTCTGGAGCGCTTCCTCTTGGAGTGGCAGTTCCATGTGCAGCAGCGTGCTTTTCACGCGGCTGTCGGAGAGCATCACCACGGAAATCACCGACAGGGCATCCACATACAGCAGCTCGAAGCGGCGCACCGTCGCCACCTCGCGGTGGTCGGTGACGGCGTAGGTGGGGTAGTCCATAAAGGAGGACACCATCTGTCCCGTGCGGGCGATCAGCTGATCGGTGCCGCGCAGCTCACGCTGCATGGTGGCGCGGATGGCATCGGCTTCCTCGCCGTCGATGTCCTTGCGCTCCATGAGCTCATTGACATAGAGGCGGTAGCCCTTGGCAGAGGGGATGCGGCCTGCGCTGGTGTGGGGCTGCTCTAAATACCCCATCTCGCTGAGGTCGGCAAGCTCGTTCCGCACCGTGGCGGAGCTCACCTTTTCCGCCATCCGCTCGGCGATGGCTTTCGAGCCCAAAGGCTCGGCGGTGGCGATGTAGCTGTCCACCAGAATTTTCAATATTTCCTTTTTTCTTGTGGTCAGTTCCATAGTCTTTCTCCATTTAGCACTCTTTATCCCCGAGTGCTAACTCAGTGTACCACCACCGTCAGGGAAAGTCAATGAAATAATTGTGAACAATGGAAAAAAGCGGTGCAAAGCCTTTTGGCTTGCACCGCTACATCGATTTACTTACCGCTCGGGGTCGTAGCCCCGCTTTTCTGCTTTCCGCTCCTTTTTCAGCATGGACTTGCCCATCTGCTGAGGAAGCCAGCCCATCTTGTGAAGGACAGGTAGCAACGCACGGAGCAGCAGCCACAGCAGCAAAATCTGCACCGGCAGGTAGAGAAGATTCTTCACCGCGCTGGTGGAGAGATAATATAAGTAGCCCTTACTATAAAGTATGGCGCTCCACAGTGAGCCGAGGAACACATTCTGAATATTGGTCAGTACCTTCACCACGATGATACGCCCCCATGTAATGCGGGCACGGTAGAAAAAGAGAGCGTAGAAAAAGCAGCCCAGCATGGTGGTCAGGGCATATCCGGGGAAATAGGCATAGCCGCCGCCATTGAGGAAAAAGCTGATGGTATCCTCCGCCACGGCGAACACCACCGCCACCACAGGGCCGCAGACCAGCGAACACAATGCGCGGGCGAGGAAGGTAATGTTGAGACTCAGACTCTCCCCCAAGGGGATCTTAAAACGGCTGAGGATCAAGCAGGCGGCGATCATCAGCGCGGCGAACAGCAGCTTGCGCAGATCCTTCATCTCCGCTGCGGCAGCCCGCCAGTAGCCCCGAGAAAAGGGCGAGGAATACAGTTCCATAGAAAAAACCTCCTTGTATCGTTTCGGCAGTCCGAACATTCGGATCAGCCGCACAACAAGGAGGAAACACCGCTTACGCCCGTTATGCGGCAGCGGGATGCGGGGTCGGTACTGTGATGTTCTCTTCCTCCGGCGGACAACTCCCCGTCCCGCCGGCACTTGACACACAGACCCCTACTCTGCCTGAGTTTTAGTATATACCCTCATCTTTAGCAATGCAATAAAAAAGAGCAACGAATAAGAAAAATCTATGTTGGGCAGAGTTTATTTAAAAGCGAGGGGTCATACCCTCCCCCTCGCGCTCCCCCATGCAAAGCCCTTTGCTCACCGTTCTGAACAGGGCGTTTCGTCAGTGGTTTGTTCTATCGAAGTCTCAGCGCGAAGAAACAATGCAATAAGAAAGAGCATCGAATAAGAAAAATCTATGTTAGGCAACAAAAAAGGGGCGGACTTCCGTCCGCCCCTAAATATTTAATCATAATTTCCCGCGACCTGTGCGTGGGAAATTATACTTCTCAGACTACGCAGTGTGCGAGCGCAGCGAGTGCGCGAAGTAGGCTGCTGTTTGCATCAAAACACTCGTTTTGATGCAAGGCGAAGCCGTGGTGGGGGTTCTAAAGGGGGAGCCTGCTCCCCCTTTAATCGCTCTTACGCGTCAATGCTTCTGGTGAAGGTAATGCCGGATTTCTGCATCTGCACATCCAGCAGCACGCGGTCGCCGCGAATATAGCTACGGGTGTACTCATAGATGCGGCCGTCCTCAGTGCGGGTACGGCGCTGGTGGAAGAAGGCGCAGCTTCCCTCCGCAACACCCAGCAGACGGGCACTCTCCCCCTGCAGCGTCACCGCCTCATAGGTGTCCTCGGCGGCGCAGGGGTTGACACCCACATGGTAGAGCAGAGAATAAAAACTGTGAGTCTCCACCATCTCGCGGGTCAGATTGGGGTAAATATACTGGGGATAATAGCTGGTCTCCAGGATCAGCGACTCGCCATCCACGTTGCGGATACGGGTAAAGCAGTACACCGGCGTGCCCACACGCAGTTCCATCTTGTCGCTGAGGGCCTCGTCCAGTTCCATCATACGGAAGTCCACCAGTGTGCTGCTGGGGGTCTTGCCCATAGAGGACACCTCAGTAGTAAAGGAGTACTTCACACCGCGGCGATTGGTAACAGGATCGGCAACGAATGTACCGCGTCCGCGCTTGCGGACCACCTAGCCCTCGTCCTCCAGCTCACCGATGGCCTGACGCACGGTATTGCGGCTCACGCCCATAGCGCGGCACAGCTCCGACTCGCTGGGCAAACTCTCGCCCACAGGAAGAACGCCGGTAGAAATGTTGCGCTTGATGATACCCACCAGCTGCACATACAGAGGAATATCGCTGTCAAGAGAAAGACGGGAATTTAAAATGGGATTCTTTTCCATAAAGGAAACCTCGGTTCTGTATAAGTTGTACCTATTGTACCATACATTCCAACAAATGAAAAGTCTTTTTTTCACAAAAGGAAAATTTCGTCAGAATGTCAACAGGAAAGAAAAAGAGCCGCCAACGGCGGCTCTTTTCCCGGAACAAAAAAGAAGGAAAACTTAGAAAATAAGTTTTGAGGAGGTAAATTCTCTTACTTGTGGTCGACGGAATACATGTGCTCGATCAGCTCCAGAACCTTGTTGGAGTAGCCGATCTCGTTGTCGTACCAGGAGACGACCTTCACGAAGGTGTCGGTCAGAGCGATACCGGCGTCGGCATCGAAGATGGAGGTACGGGTGTCGCCCAGGAAGTCGGAGGACACGACGGCCTCGTCAGTGTAACCCAGAACGCCCTTCAGCTCGCCCTCGGAAGCGGCCTTCATAGCGGCGCAGATCTCCTCGTACTTGGCGGGCTTAGCCAGGTTGACAGTCAGGTCGACCACGGACACGTCCAGAGTGGGAACGCGCATGGACATACCGGTCAGCTTGCCGTTCAGCTCGGGGATAACCTTACCCACGGCCTTAGCAGCACCGGTGGAGCTGGGGATGATGTTGCCGCAAGCAGCACGGCCGCCGCGCCAATCCTTCACGGAAGGACCGTCAACGGTCTTCTGGGTAGCGGTAACGGAGTGCACGGTGGTCATCAGACCGGACTCGATGCCGAAGTTGTCCTCCAGGACCTTGGCCAGAGGAGCCAGGCAGGTGGTGGTGCAGGAGGCGTTGGAGACGAACTGCATGTCAGGGGTGAAGGTCTCGTTGTTGACGCCCATCACGAACATGGGGGTGTCATCCTTGGAGGGAGCGGACATGACCACGTACTTGGCGCCGGCATCGATGTGACCCTGGGCCTTTTCCTTGGTCAGGAAGACGCCGGTGGACTCCACCACATAGTCAGCGCCGATCTCGCCCCAGGGCAGATTGGCGGGGACCATCTCGGCGTAGACATTGGAGGTCTTGCCGTTGGCGGTGATGGTCTTGTCGGTGTAGGAGATCTCGGTCTTCAGGGGGCCGTGAACGGTGTCGAACTCCAGCATGTAGGCCATGTAGTCGGGGGTCATGCCGGGGTCGTTGATGCCGACCACTTCCACATTGGGATCCATGACGGCGGCACGGTAGACCAGGCGGCCGATGCGGCCGAAGCCGTTGATAGCGATACGAATCATGATGGTGTACCTCCTGCAATATGCAAAATTATTATTTTTGGGATACTTACAAACTTATTATAGCCTTTTTTCCCCCGCTTGTAAAGGCGGGAAGGGATAAATTAAAAAGTTCAATCGATGTCAGATCAGGCTGTCCAGCTCCCGGTTCCAGGCAGCCGCCACCAGATCCGAGGGAAGCGCATAGCCGCCCCGGGGGGACAGGGAGACTCCCAGCACCGCCGGGCCTTCCGGCAGGCAGCTGCGCTTGAACTGCTGGCTGACAAACCGGCGGAAGAAGGTCCGCAGCCAGTACAGGATGTTGGCACTGTCAAACCGGTGGTCAAAGGTCCGCTGGGCGGCGGCATAGATGTCCGCCGGGCCCCAGCCCCGTACCAGCAGACCCCACAGGAAGAAGTCGTGGAGGTCATATGGCCCCACCAGATCCTCGGTCTTCTGGGCGATGGTGCCGTCGGCAGCGGCCGGCAGCAGCTCGGGGGAGACCGGGGTGTCCAGAATGTCCTGCAGCACCGCAGCCACCGCTTCATTGCCGCAGTCGGCGGCATACTGCTGCAGCACCAGACGGATCAGGGTCTTGAGCAGACCGCCGTTGACGCAGTACATGCTCATGTGGTCGCCGTTGTAGGTGGCCCAGCCCAGGGCCAGCTCGCTCATGTCGCCGGTGCCCACCACGATGCCCCCCAGCCGGTTGGCCAGATCCATGAGCACCTGGGTCCGTTCCCGGGCCTGGGCGTTTTCATAGGTGACGTCATAGACCCCCTCCGGCTGGCCGATGTCGGCAAAATGCTGGGTGACGGCGGCCCGGATGTCCACGGTCTTCAGGGTGACCCCCAGGGCGTCGCACAGCGCTTCCGCATTGCCCCGGGTGCGGGAGGTGGTGCCGAAGCCCGGCATGGTCACGGCCACCAGGTCCTTCCGGTCACGGCCCAGCCGGTCCATGGCCAGCACGCCGGCCACCAGGGCCAGGGTGGAGTCCAGACCGCCCGAGATGCCCAGCAGGGCAGTCTTTGCCTTGATCTGACCCAGACGGCGGGCCAGGGCGGCGGACTGGATGGCCAGGGCGGTGCGGCA
>JAFQTS010000018.1 GCA_017408915.1 Oscillospiraceae bacterium
GGCCAAGGGGGAGAGGGCGGTGTCCACAATATCCACGCCGGCGTAAGCTGCCATCAGCAGCGTCATGTCGCCGGTACCAGAGGTGTTGTGGGTGTGGAGATGGATGGGAACGGACACGGTCTCCTTCAGTGCCTTCACCAGGGAGTAAGCATCCATAGGCAGCAGCAGGTTTGCCATATCCTTAATGCAGATGGCGTCAGCGCCCATCTGCTCCAGCTCCTTGGCCAGCTTCACGAAGTAGGCCTCGTTATGGATGGGGGAGATGGTGTAGGACAGGGTGGCCTCCACCTCGCCGCCGTACTTCTTGGTAGACTTGATGGCCTGCTCCAAGTTACGGACATCGTTGAGAGCATCGAAAATACGGATGATGTCGATACCGTTCTCAATGGACTTGCGGCAGAACGCATCCACCACATCGTCAGCATAGTGCTTGTAGCCCAAGATGTTCTGACCACGGAACAGCATCTGCAGCTTCGTGTTCTTCACATACTTGCGGATGGTACGCAGGCGCTCCCAAGGATCTTCATTGAGGAAACGCATGCAGGCATCGAAGGTAGCGCCGCCCCAGCACTCCAAAGAGTAGTAGCCGATGGAATCCAGCTGCTCCAGTGCGGGGATCATGTCCTCGATGGTCATGCGGGTGGCAGCCTGAGACTGATGGGCATCACGCAGAATGGTATCGGTAATGAGCAAAGGTTTATTAGACAGAAATTCCATAGTGTACCTCCTTTATCCGAACAGGGAGATGAGCACGCCGGCGGCGATGGCAGAGCCGATGACGCCTGCCACATTGGGACCCATAGCGTGCATCAACAGGAAGTTGCCGGGATTGGCCTCCTGACCCACCTTCTGAGAGACGCGGGCAGCCATAGGCACGGCGGAGACACCGGCAGAGCCGATAAGGGGATTGATCTTTTCCTTGAGGAACAGGTTCATGAACTTAGCCAGCAGCACGCCGCCTGCCGAACCGAAGCTGAAGGCCACGATACCCATGCACAGGATGGCCAGCGTCTTGCCGCTGAGGAAAGTAGCACCAGTGGCGGTAGCACCAACGGACACGCCCAGGAAGATGGTGACGATGTTCATCAGCTCGTTCTGTGCCGTCTTGCTGAGACGATCGGTAACACCGCACTCCTTGAAGAGGTTACCCAGCATCAAGCAGGCAATGAGGGGCGCGGCGGAGGGCACCAGCAGGGAAACGAAAATGGTGACCACCACGGGGAAGATGATCTTCTCCTTCTTGCTGACCTCGCGCAGAGGCTTCATAACGATCTTGCGCTCCTTCTCCGTGGTCAGCAGCTTCATGATGGGAGGCTGGATCACGGGGACAAGAGCCATGTAGGAGTAGGCAGACACGGCGATGGGGCCCAGCAGGGCAGGTGCCAGCATGGCGGTGACGAAGATCGCCGTCGGGCCGTCAGCGCCGCCGATGATACCCACCGAGGCAGCCTCTGCGCCGGTAAAGCCCAGCAGACGGCAGCCCACATAGGTCATAAAGATACCGACCTGCGCTGCAGCACCCAGCAGCAGGCTCTTGGGGTTGGCGATCAGAGGGCCAAAGTCGGTCATGGCGCCCACGCCCATGAAGATGAGGCAGGGATAGATGCCCAGCTTAATGCCCAGATAGAGAATATCGATAAGGCCGGGGGAGAAGGTCTGCCCCACAGACACAGAGGAGAGCACGTCAGCACTGACACCCAGCTCCGTCATCTCGGCGAGGAACTCAGCGGTGATAGGTGCGCCGCCGAAGAGATCCCAGTGGATATGTCCGCCGGCGAAGAAGATCTCGTGGTACATTCCTGCACCGGGCAGGTTGGTCACCAGCATACCGATAGCGATAGGCACCAGCAGCAGGGGCTCAAACTTCTTGACGATGCCGAGGAACAGAAGCACGCAGGCGATGAGGATCATCACCGCGCATTTCCAGTTATCTCCTACGAAAAACTGGAAAAATCCCGTCTGTTCGCAGAAATTGATAATTGCTTGCATTGTTTACCCTCCATTACTGGATGGTGCACAGCAGCGCGCCGGTCTCCACGGTAGCACCCTTGGTGACGCTGACAGCACCGACGGTGCCGTCGCAGGGAGCCATGATCTCGTTCTCCATCTTCATGGCCTCGAGAACCATCAGCACATCGCCCTTCTTCACGGACTGACCGGCGGTGACATTCACAGCCAGGATGTTGCCGGGCATGGGGGAGGTGACAGACTCACCGCCGGCGGGAGCGGCAGCCACGGGAGCGGGTGCGGCTACAGGAGCAGGAGCAGCGGCGGGTGCTGCGGCAGCGGCAGTACCGGTAATATCCTCAACTTCCACCTCAAACACGGTGCCGTTGACATTGACTTTATATTTCTTCATTGTTTTGTCCTCCTTAACAACTTACAGCTTTTTCATCGATACGATACGGATAGCGTCCACGCTGGTGCCCATTTCCTCAGCGATCGCAGCAGAAACGGCAGCCACCATTTCCGGCGTTACGACAGAGGAGGAGACAGCGACGGGTGCGGCGGCAGGTGCAGGGATAGCACGCTTTTGCATCACCTTGTCGGTCTTGGTGCAGATGTAGCTCATTACGGACACCAGTGCAATAATGCAGACCAGTCCGACGAACACTGTACCGACGCCCATCAAGCAGACGAACAGATTGGAATAGTTCATAATTCCCGAATCCCTCCCATTGTGATTTTGCAGTTTAAATTGTACCAAACATTTGGCATAAATGCAAGGCTGATTTTTCCTAATTCTAATAAATTGTAAGATTGACAAAATATTTGTTTGGTTTTACAGCAAAGGGCACAAACATTTCTCTTTTCAAGAGAACTTCCCTGTGATAAAATAAAAAATGATATTCTGAGGAAAAGTTGGTGAGGTGCAGTGCAATACGGAGAAGTGAAAGCGGGCCGATTTATCGCCCGTCCCAACCGCTTTATCGCCCATGTGGACATGGACGGCGTGGAGACGGTGTGCCATGTGAAGAACACAGGCCGCTGCCGTGAATTGCTTGTGCCCAACGCCCGCGTTTATTTGGAAAAGGGCACGAACCCCAACCGCAAAACGGCGTGGGATCTCATTGCCGTAGAGAAGGGGGACATGCTGATCAACATGGACTCCCAAGCCCCCAATAAGGTCTTTGCCGAGTTTGCCCATACCTATGACCCGCTGGCGGTGGAGGTGCGTGGGGAGTACTCCTTTGGTAACTCCCGCCTCGATTTCTGTTTGACTCACGGTGACGGCACGCGCCACTTTGTGGAGGTGAAGGGTGTTACCTTGGAGCGGCAAGGCCACGCCTTTTTCCCCGATGCCCCCACGGAGCGCGGTGTAAAGCATCTCCACGAGCTGATGGAGGCCGTGCGGCAGGGACATCGCGCCAGTGTATTTTTTGTGGTGAAGATGGCGCAGGTGCAGGACTTCGCCCCCAATGATGAGACCCATCCCGCCTTTGGTGCAGCCCTCCGCGAAGCCGCGGCGGCGGGTGTGAACGTGGTGGCCTACGCTTGCCATGTTGAGCCCAACCGCTTGGTGATAGACCATCCGATCCCCGTACGGCTGTAAGGGTATTGTATCGCCGAAAAGCTTGTTTGATACGCAAAAAGACCGCCCGTGGGCGGTCTTTTTCTCATTCCATAGATTTCAGCAGATAATACGTAATTCGCGCCGTTAAGCCCCACAGGGGATAGGGGAGACCCTCATAGACGGGCACTTCCATGCGCCCATCGCCCCAAGGATAATCCCGCGCGATCTGCACCGTTTCAAAGGGAAAATCCTCCCCGATCATAGGCCGCAGGGGATAGCGGTACAGCGTAGGGGGATGGGCCTGCAGCCACTTTACAGGGACAAGAAAGGTGTTCGCCACCTCGGATGCGCTGGCGTGGATGGCATCCACAGCAGCGCTGTCCACACGGGCGATGACGGGATACATCATGGCGTTGGCGCGCAGGGCGATAAAGTCACCCTCGCCGATGACCTCAATGGCCTCCTTGGGGATACCCAGTTCCTCCCAAGTCTCCCGCAAGGCGCAGGTGATGGCATCTTCACCAGCCTCCATCTTGCCGCCGGGGAAGCAGACCTCACGGGGCTGACGGATACCCTCCGCCCGCACCTCATACAGGAGGTGCAGCTCCCCGTTCCGCTCCACCAGCGGCACAAGGACAGCAAAATCCGACCGCCCACCCAGCAGACGGGGCACATGGTTTTGATATCTGTTGCGTACATCCTGCAAGTTCATAAGGTCACCTCATTTCACCATGGCAACAGTATACCACGCCGGAGCTGGAAATTGAAGAGGAATTTTCCACTGAAAAAGAGAGAGGAAACTATTAAGAATGTTTTAATTAGTAAAAAACAGACTTTTCAACTGTAAACCTTTGTGCTATGCTGAATGCGAGAATCGAACCGTTCTGATTTTTGCAAGGAGGAAGAGGCATGTCGCTCTTTATCAGTGATCGACAATATACGCGCGAAATGCACGAAGAACGAAGCTATGTCCCTGTGTTGTATGAATCTGCCGCTTCCCGATTGCAGCACAGAGTTTTTCGTTCTGAGCATGAGTTGGGTCGCGTGTTGCTGGACAGCTTCGAGGTGCAGAACCATACCGGCAGCAGGATCGACTATCCGCTGCTGCCGGACGGCTGCTGTATGCTGGTGTTTCTACTGGGAAGAACAGAGGCGCAGGGCCTGTTTCGCGGTGTTACGGCCAAAGCAGAAACGTTGCAGATCCCGCCTCACAGCGCGGCCTTCTGCGTGCGCCTGCGTCCCGGCGGAGCGGCTTCTTTTATCCCGTTGCCCGTCAGCGATCTGGCCGATAGAGTCACGCCATTGGAGCATATGTTTCGCGGTGTGACAGAGCTGCTGACGCAGCTGCGCCACGGCGAGTCGTTCCATGAGCGCAATGTGTTGGTGCAGCGCTATCTGACAGCTCAGGATGTGGGGCAGTTTGTGCCGATGGCGTTGGTGAGCCGCTGTGTGGAGGTCATTGAAGAGCAACAGGGAAACTTGCGTATTCAGGAACTTGCCAAAACGGTCGGCTGTAGCGAACGCTATCTCAACCGCGTATTTCAAGCCCATGCAGGGCTTTCTCCGAAGCTGTTTTGTGAGCTGGTACAGCTGCAATATTGCATCAAACATATCATCGCCACGCAGCCAAAATCCCTTTTGGACGCGGCGGTAAACTTTGGGTATTTCGATCAGGCGCACATGAATCGCTCTTTCCGCAAGTTCCTTAACTGTACTGCCAGCGATGTTCGCAGCTACGGTCGGAAGCGCGCCGAGACCCGTGGACAGAATACGGGGTATTGATCCTCCGCTTCTTGTATGGGTGTTTCAAATACTGTGTTACTTGCTGTTATATAGTTGATTTTTCGCTCTGCTGGAACTATAATAATGAAGGAAAAATGCAGCCCTTGGCTGCGTTGCTATGTGAGGTAGTCATGAAGGAAAAATACTATTTGGGTCTGGATCAAAGCACCATGGGAACCACGGCGATCCTTTTCGACCGCAACTGGAAAGAGGCAGGCCGCGGATACCACGAGATCCCCCTGTATTATCCCCAGACCGGCTGGGTGGAGCACGATGCCCGTGAAGTGTGGGCTTCTGTGCTGTCCGCCACACTGCAGGCCCTCTCCAGTACCGGCGCAGGTCCCGAGTCGATCATCTGTGTGGGATTGAACCATGAAGGTGAGTCTGTGGTGGTGTGGGACCGTGTTTCCGGACAGCCTATTTACAATTCTATTGTCTGGCAGGATCGCCGCACTGCCCGTGAGGCCGATCAGATGGCAGATCGCTACAACGAACTCGTCCATGGAAAGACGGGTCTGATGATCGATGCCTATTTCTCTGCCACGAAGATCAAGTGGATCCTCGATCATGTGGAGGGCGCCCGTGATCTCATGCAGCAGGGAAGACTGCTGTGCGGTACGCTGGATACGTGGATCGTGTGGAAGATTACCCATGGCCGCGTCCATGTGACCGATGCTTCCACGGCATCCCGTACGCTGCTGTTCAATATCCACACTGGTCAGTGGGATGATGAGCTTTTGGACTTGTTTGGCATTGATCGCGCCATTCTCCCCGAGATTCGTGACAGTGCCACCAACTATGCCTATACCGATCCGCTGGACTTTTTAGGTGCCCGCGTGCCTATTTCCGGCATTCTGGTAGACCAGCAGGCAGCCATGGTGGGGCAGGCCTGTATTGCGCCCGGCACCATCAAAACCACCTATGGTACCGGCTGCTTCATGCTGATGAATACCGGTGATAAAGCCGTAGCCTCCACCAATGGTCTGCTGCCCACGGTAGCATGGAAGCTGAAGGATCAGATGACCTTCGCCCTTGATGGCGGCGTGTATATTACCGGCGCTGCTACTAAGTGGCTCAAAGAGGGCTTGGGCATCATCACCTCCACTGCTGAAAGTGAGCGCTACGCACTGGAGGTAAGCGATAACGGCGGTGTTTACTTTGTTCCCGCCTTCTCCGGCCTTGCCGCGCCCCACTGGGATTCCTACGCCTCCGGCATGATGATCGGCATTACCGGCGGTACGCGCCGCGCCCATATTATCCGCGCTACCCTTGAGGCTACGGCCTATCAGGTTCGCGACGTGCTGGATGTGATGCAGAAGGAGGCCAATGTGCCCATCTCTGTGATCCGCTGCAACGGTGCTGCCACCTCCAACCGCTTCTTGATGCAATTCCAATCCGATATTCTCGGTATTCCTCTGGACATTCCTGAGGTGGTGGAGACCACGGCGTTGGGCGCTGCTTTTATGGGCGCACTGGGCATTGGTGAGTTCGATTCTATCCGCGATGTGGAGAATATTTGGAAGCTCTCCCGCCGCTACGAGCCGAAGATGAGCCGCGATCAGCGTGACTCTCTTCTCTACCATTGGCATCGTGCTGTGGAGCGTGCAAAGTACTGGATAGAGGATTAAACCGAACAAATTATCGGTTGTTTTCACCCTGTCAAGAGGAAGTCATTTTTAGTCGTTCCGATATGTACCAAAATACTTGCCTTCTCTTGACTTTGCGTACCATTGCGCTATGATTAGACTGTAAGAGCTTGTGACGAACTGTGCAGGAAAGAGCAGGGGTCACCGAGCAGTAGAATAATGATAATTACATTCAGGAGGTTTATTTCCATGAGTATGACTAAGCTGTTCAGCCCCGGCCCCGTGATGGTGAAGGACAATGTCCGCCGTTCCCTGCTGCACTATGATATTTGCCACCGCAGCCGTGAGTTCGAAGAGATGTTCGTTGACACCCAGGCTAAGATCCTGAAGCTGTTCAACGCCGATGACACCTATGATAGCGTCATCGTTTCCGGTTCCGGTACCTCCTCCAACGAGACCGTCCTGTCCTCCCTGTTCTGCGAGGGCGAGGCTGTCATGCTGATCCGCAACGGTATGTTCGGTGAGCGTCTGCTGGAGATCATTCAGAAGTATGAGATCCCCCTGGTGGATTGCGAGTTCCCCTGGGGTACCTATCCCGATGTTGCCGTGATCGAGAAGATGATGGCTGAGCATCCCGAGGTCAAGGTCGTGGCCATGGTGTTCCATGAGACCTGCACCGGTATGCTGAACCCCGTTTCCGAGGTTGGTAAGCTGTGCGCCAAGTATGGCAAGATCCTCAGCGTCGACTGCGTCAGCGCCGCCGGCGGCCAGAACATCGATGTGGTCGAGAACAACATCTCCATCGCTACCTCCGTTGGTGGTAAGTGCGTGGGCGCTTATCCCGGCTCCGCCTACATCTGCGCTAAGCGCGACCTGCTGGAGAGCCTGACTGCCAAGCAGTGCAAGAACGTGTATCTGAGCCTGTACAAGCACTATCAGAGCGCTAAGAACAGCCATCAGACCCCCAACACCCCCAACGTCAACCTGTTCTGGCCCCTGAACGTGGCTCTGACCAACATCATCGAGGACGAGACCCTGGCTGGCCGTATCGAGCGTTATGAGCGTTGCGCCGCCATCATCCGCAAGGGTCTGACCGACATGGGCTGCCGCCTGCTGCTCAACGAGCACATGGCCAGCATGGTCACCTCCGTGTTCCTGCCCGCAGGCGTGGATGCCCAGACCTTCCTGGATGAGATGGAAGTTCGCGGCTACACCTTCTACATCGGCAAGGGCGATTATGCTAAGCAGAACATGATCCAGGTTGCCAACATGGGCGAGATCTATGAGCAGGATTGCTACAACATGCTCGAGGTCTTTGGCCTGGTGCTGAACAAGCTGAAGGGCTAATCCTTATAGAGACAAAAAAAGAGACCGCATCTGCGGTCTCTTTTTTATCTCATTGTTTCTCAGCAGCAGCCGTTGTTGTCACAGCCGCAGCCACAGCTGTTGTTGCCGATGCAGCCGCAGCTGCCGGAATTGCCGTTACCACAGAAGAGGAACAGCAGGATGATCGCGATGATGATCCAGCAGCAGCTGCCGCCACCGAAGCAAGAGTTCTGATTGCACATATAACAGAAACCTCCTATGAAAATTCAGCCCTGCATCAACAGGTCTCATTCCATAGTATGTGGCTTCTCAGAATTGGTGCGGCGGCGGGAGAAAAAATTACTGTCCCTGATGGCTGATGCGATAGCTGAGAGTCAGCAGCGTGTCCACAAAGTGCACGTTCTCGGTGAACACGGGCTCGGGCACGGAGATCTCCACATTGGTGAAGTTCCAAAAGCCACGGATACCCAGCTGCACAAGATGGTCGGCGATGGACTGCGCCACGTGCTGAGGAACAGTCAGCACGGCGACAGTGGGATGATGCTCTGCAAAGTAGCCCTCCAGCTCAGAGGGGTGACGCACCTTCACACCGTTGATCTCTGTGCCGATGAGGTCGGGGGAGAGATCGAAAGCGGAGTCGAGATGGAAACCCACAGCGGCGAAATCAAAGTTCTGCATCAGTGCGTGACCTAAGTGGCCTGCACCGATGATGATGACCTTCTGATTTTTGTCGATACCGAGGATGTGACCGATCTCGGCGCGCAGCTCCGCCACATTGTAGCCGTAGCCCTGCTGACCGAACTCACCGAAGCAGCTCAGATCCTGACGGATCTGAGAGGCGGTAATATCCATCTTATCACCCAAAGAGTGGGAGGAGATACGGACAACACCCTTATTAAACAAGTCATCCAGATACCGATAATAGCGGGGGAGGCGGTGGATAACAGCATCGGAAACTTTCTGCTTTTTCATAGCTCGTTGTCCTCCAATCCGTAAAAATTTTTTTACTATTGTAACGCACGTATATACAGTTGTCAACTTTTTTAACAATCTTTTTTGAAAAAATTTTCCCTTTACTTCGACGCGGAAAGTTGGTATAATAGTCCGCGTGCCAAAGACTACAGGAATGGTAATAGATAGCGGCATTTTTGGTAATAAGAGAATACGCGCCCGTAGCTCAGTTGGATAGAGTGACAGACTCCGACTCTGTAGGCCGCTGGTTCGAATCCAGTCGGGCGTACCAAGAACAACGCCTCACCCTTCGGGTGGGGCGTTGTTCTTAGTGTGTTTGTATCGCGATTCGAACCTAGCGGCCTACAAATTGAAATAAGGCACGGTTTGCAACGGGCGAAGCCCTGCAAGCCGCTGGTGAGTTTATCCCCTTTAGGGGAAATCCAGTCGGGCGAACTGCTGCCCCTCAGCAAGCCGCAATTCCCTATGGAAATCTTCTCCATCTTGGTGTAAAATAGCACCAAATACCCAACAGGAGGACGTCCCATGTCACTGTTAACGAAAGCATCCTA
>JAFQTS010000019.1 GCA_017408915.1 Oscillospiraceae bacterium
CCAACAATAAAAGGGCGGCATTTGCCGTCCTTTTATCTTTTATTCTCCCCGACACGCCGCCCAATACGATACTACCAGTGCCGCGGACAGCAACAGCCCGCCTACGATGTCCGTCAGCCAGTGGACACCTGCAATGAGCCGCCCTATGACGGTGACGGCAATCACCACTGCGGCGAAGATGTCCACCGCCAAGCACCATCCCTTTTTCTGCGGGCAGAGGGCGCGAAACGCCATCGCCGCCGTTGCTATGATGGACACCACAATCATGGTATGGGAGGAGGGATAGGATGCCTCCAAGCTGCCGTCCATCAATATAGGACGGCAGTTAATAACCACCTTTTCAAAGAAGAGATAGCAACCAATCACCAATAGATAAAAGCCGCCAAGCGCCAAAATGTGCCTGTCCACTTTGCGTATACTTTTCCGCTTCACCCACTGGTAAAGCCCCGCCACCGCAAAGCCAAAGGCAAAGGCAATGGCTGCCACGCCCAGCCAATCGGTGAGGTGATACCATAGGAGATGCACTCCCAGCAGTTGAAACGCCCACTCATTCACCGTGGCGAAGCCCACCGCAGTCCCCTGCGGGCCGATGGCTTGCACATCTACGCAGGTGAGCAGGAGGGTAAACAGCACAAATCCCGCCCACAGTGCGGCGGGCAACAGCCAAAGTCTTTTTTTCATAGTCATTTACTTCCTTTCGATTTTCTGCCCTCAGTATTATCCATGAGCATCGAAAGGACAAGAAACGCACTGTCACAACGAAGAAAGTCCGTGATACCGTTCGTATCACGGACTTTTTCCCTTATTTCATACGCGTTTCCTGTATCAGCAGGACAACTTTCACCACAAATAACAGGAACAGCAAAGCCGTCACATAGGGTTGGCGTGACACGGCGAATAGGAACATAGCGGCGGCATGGAGCGCAAGAGAGCAGAAGCGACAAAGGGACAGCCAACGCTCTGGGTTAATGAGTTCTGCCACAAGTTCAAACACGCCGAAAGCTGAGAGGAAAAGAAGCGCCCCCACATAGAGCCACCGCAGTACTTCTCCCATACCCGTATGGCTCAACAAAGTCACGGCGCGGACATAGTCCCCCTCCTGCTGACCGAAGAGGGGCAGGAATAGAAACGCAAGAGCAATTACATCCAATGCCCCGAACACCAAACCGATAATGCGCCCGATGTTGGCGCGCTTGTCACGCTCTGCCAGTTCCAGCAGGTCATCATTGGAGAGGAGTTCGTCAATGGAGAGGGAGAACAGCTTTGATAGGCACTTCAGCGACTCCAAGTTGGGGTAGCCCCGCCCACTCTCCCATTTGGAGACCGCCGTGCGGGAGACGAACAACTGCTCGGCAAGCTGTTCCTGTGTGAAATTGTGCTGTTTTCGCAGTTGCTGTAACTTCTCGTGGAATTCCATCTTGCGCCCTCCTGTGGTGCTGGTTTCAAATAAAGTATATAAGAGCAACTATGGTCTGTCAAAGGTGTGGAGTGATACTTATTTTCACATTGGATTAAAAGGGCGTTTTGAGGGGGGTTCACTAACGGCAAGCAGGGCAAGTGTAGCCACACTTGCGTTTTTGGCAAGCAATTCGAGTGTGAACACACTCAAAATTTTTGCGCCGAGCGGCGGGAGATGCTCAACAGCGAGGGTCAGCGGGTACGCCTGTGCTACGCCCGCCCTGTCACCATCGGCAACGACTGCTGGCTGGGAGCAGGTGTCATCGTCTGCCCCGGTGTTACCATCGGCGACGGCTGCGTCATCGGCGCAGGCAGCGTGGTGACCAAGGACATCCCCGCCAATTCCTTCGCCTGTGGTGTTCCCTGCCGCGTGGTGCGCCCCATCACCGAGGCCGACAGCATGGCGCACCTGCCCCACATTCTCGGGGACAATAAAGTTATGTAAACTTCTCTTGCAGGGAAGGCAACGAAAAAAGAGAGCCTTGCGGCTCTCTTTTTTTATTGGATTTCGTTCTCTCAGATCGTGCCGGTGACCACCAAGGTGGCGATGCCGGGGGTGAGGGAGTATTCGCCCGTAGTGGGATTCTGGGTGTAGGTGGCGGCGGGGACAAGGAGCTGACCGGGCACCGTGGTGAAAAGGCCGGTAGCAGCATCGTAGTTATACTGCCCGCCCTCCGTCCAGGCAACGCCGTCAAAAGTGACCGTCAGTGCCGTCAGCACGGGATCGAAGATGTCGCTGATGGCGGCACTATCTGCTGCGGTCACGGCATCGTTGCCGGAGTTCTGAATGACGAAGGTATAGGTGACGCGGTCGTTGTCCACCACCTGTGCAGGCGTGATGGATTTGGAGATGGTCAGCGTGGGCGCAATGTCCGCACTGACGCTTGCCGAGGATGTGACGGGTGCGCTGAGTCCGTCACCGCTGACGGTGACGGTGTTGGCAATAGTCCCCTCCACAGTAGGATCGGCGAAGGCGTTGGCGCGAGCTTGATAGACCAGCACCATGTCGCTGCTGCCGGGGATGGTGAGGCCGCTGATCACAAGGGGCGGCCCTGCCGTAACAGCGGGAGCAGACTGGGGTGCGCCATTGATGAACGCCAGAATAGAGCCATCCTCATAGGTCAGAGGATAGGCCGTCCCGCTGCCAAAGGTATAGCCGCCCAAATCGTCCGTCACGGTCAAGCCGCTGAGGGTTCCCGCGCCTGTATTGCGAAGGGTCACCACATAGGTCACCAAATTACCGGGGGTATAGCTGCCCTCAACCGCCGTTTTCGTCACTGCCAGTACATCCAAAATCTCGCCATATGCGATGTTGGAGTTGGTGGTATTGCCGTTATAGGTCAAGGTCGCTTGGTTGGAAAAGATAGCCATGACATGCCTCCTAAGGGTCATTTCCCGAGCATACGGCTCGGTGTGCCATCCTATGCTTATCCACAGGCAGTTGACACTGCGACGCAATGATTCCCGCCACGGCGCGATACTTCTCGCCACATAAATTTTTCTGTAAATATGTAAAGCACACTTGACAAACCCGCGACTACGTGGTACACTCAACCCAAGAGATATGTAAAGCATGCTTTACAGCAGGAGGTGTTCCTTTGAAGAATAACATTGAAGCCATACGCAAGGAGCGGAACATTCGGCAGGAGGACTTCGCCAAGGCGCTGGGGGTCTCGCGGCAGACCATCAGTTCGCTGGAGAACGGGCGGTATAACCCCTCCATCCTGCTGGCATTTAAGATCGCCAAGTATTTTGAC
Source organism: Oscillospiraceae bacterium (assembly GCA_017408915.1). Classification (GTDB taxonomy): domain Bacteria; phylum Bacillota; class Clostridia; order Oscillospirales; family Oscillospiraceae; genus Vescimonas. The sequence continues at coordinate 3,216 of JAFQTS010000019.1, forward strand.
ATGACCATTGAGGAAGTATTTCTCTTTGACGAGGAGGTAACGGAATGAGAAACGATAGACGCGTGATCGCCGCCATTTGCTATATTGTGCTGGGTGCGGTGCTGTTGGTACTGGGCATGATGGAGATGGTGGACGAGTTTTGGAGCGGTATGGGCGGTGCGCTGATAGTGGTGGGCGTACTGCGGATGGTGCAGTTCTTCCGCTACCGCAACAACGAGGAGTACCGCGAGAAGGCGGAAATCGCCGCCAAGGATGAGCGCAACCACTACATCCGCAACAAGGCGTGGGCTTGGTCGGGCTATCTCTTTATGATAATCGCCGCCGTGGCCACCATCGCCTTTCGGGTCGCAGGACAGGATACCCTGAGTTTCGCCGCATCTATGGCCATCTGCCTGCTGTTGGTGCTGTACTGGGTGTCGTTCTTGGTACTGAGTAGGAAATATTGAGTAGTAAAGGGCTGACCTCACGGTCAGCCCTTTACCATTACAATTCCCGCTTTATACACGCAATCGCGCCTTTCTCCAAGCGGCTTACCTGCGCTTGGGAAATGCCGATCTCCGCCGCCGTTTCCATCTGTGTTTTCCCTTGATAGAACCGCATGGCTAAGATCCGCCGCTGGCGTGGATCGAGTTTCCCGATGGCCTCTTTCAGCGACAGGTGATCCAGCCAGTGCTCGGCGGTGTTGGCGGTGTCCTTCACCTGATCCATGACGCAGACCGTGTCCCCCGCTTGATCGTACAGGGGCTCATAGAGGCTGATGGGGTCCACCACCGCGTCCATGGCCATCACCACCTCTTCACGGGGCAGGTCGAGATACTGGGCGATCTGCTCTACGGAGGGCTCACGCTGATCCTGTGCCATCAGTGCCTCCCGCGCCTGCAGCACCCGATAGGCGGTGTCGCGGACGCTGCGGCTGACCCGAATGGCACTGTTGTCCCGGAGATAGCGGCGAATCTCCCCTGCGATCATGGGCACGCCGTAGGTGGAGAACCGCACCCCCTGCTCCACATCGAAGTTGTCGATGGCCTTCATAAGGCCGATGCACCCCACTTGGAACAGGTCGTCCACATTTTCGCCCCGCCCTGCAAACCGTTGGATCACCGACAGCACAAGGCGGAGATTCCCGCAGATGAGGGCTTCCCGCGCCGACTCATCGCCGCTCCGCAGCCGCTTCAGCAGTGTCACCATCTCCTCGTTTTTCAGCACCTTCAGTTCCGCCGTATTGATGCCGCAGATCTCCACCTTGCCCCGCATTGCCTTGCCTCCGTCCTTCGTTTGAGGAGAGTTTGTCCGCGGCGAAGTGTGGTTATTCTCCACGGCGAAAAGAGTGCCAAATCGACGGAATGGGACAAGGGGCGCAGCGCATACAATGGTGGCGAGGTGGGAAATATGCTTGTAAAATTCTGCCAGCTGCGGCGCAAGGAGGTCATCAATCTCTGTGACGGCTGCCGCTTGGGCTACGTGGGGGATATTGAGCTGTGTCTCCCCGAGGGGACAGTGAAGGCTTTGATCGTCTTTGGCCCCTGCCGTTTTTTCGGACTTTTTGGCAGGGGAGAGGACTATTATATCCCTTGGGACTGCGTTCAGCGGTTCGGAGATGACATTATTTTGGTGGATAAACCCTTCCGCCGCAATGAAGTGGGGCAAAAAGGGCAAAAAAAGCGGAGATTTTAAGAAAAATAAGGAAAGTTTTGCTTGCAATTCGGTAATACTTATGCTATTATGTTTCGGTGAATCCGCACAGGCGCGGACTGTGGGTCGGTGCTTTCGTGAGAAAGTTAGCCCGCGGAGTGATGTGCCTGGAGGTACAAAACTAAATGAAAAAAGGAGAAACACACACTATGGCAAATGTCGTATCCATGAAGGCCCTGCTGGAGGCAGGCGTGCACTTCGGTCATCAGACCCGTCGCTGGAACCCCAAGATGGCTCCCTACATCTACACCGAGCGTAACGGCATCTACATCATCGATCTGCAGAAGACCGTGAAGAAGCTGGAAGAGGCTTATAACTTCGTCCGTCAGCTCAGCGAGAACGGCCAGAGCATCCTGTTCGTCGGCACCAAGAAGCAGGCTCAGGACGCCATCCGTGACGAGGCTGCCCGCTGCGGTCAGTACTATGTCAACGCTCGTTGGCTGGGCGGTATGATGACCAACTTCAAGACCATGCGTACCCGCGTGGATCGTCTGAACCAGCTCAAGACCATGCAGGCCGACGGCACTTTCGATATGCTGCCCAAGAAGGAAGTCATCAAGCACATGGGCGAGATCGAGAAGCTGGAGAAGTATCTCGGCGGCGTCAAGGAGATGAAGAAGCTGCCCGGCGCACTGTTCATCGTTGACACCCGCAAGGAGCGCAACGCTATCGCCGAGGCTCATCGTCTGGGCATCCCCGTTGTTGCTATCGCTGATACCAACTGCGATCCCGATGAGATCGATTACGCTATCCCCGGCAACGATGACGCTATCCGCGCCATCAAGCTGATCGCCTCCGTGATGGCCAACGCCATGATCGAGGGCCGTCAGGGCGAGCAGATGGAAGAGGCCGCTGAGGAGGCCAAGGACGCTGAGTAAGTCCGCCGCGTTACCCGAACTTCGGTAAACCCACGGGGCAGGGAAATGTCCCTGCCCCGTTTTTTCACCCTTTACTACTTATTAAATATACAGGAGGATATGATCATGGCATTTACTGCTGCTGATGTGAAGACCCTGCGCGAGATGACCAGCGTGGGTATGATGGATTGCAAGAAGGCTCTGACCGAGTGCGACGGCGATATGGATAAGGCCGTTGAGTGGCTGCGCGAGAAGGGTCTGGCTAAGGCTGCCAAGAAGGCTGGCCGTATCGCTGCCGAGGGTATGTCCTACGCTCTCGTCGAGGGCACCGTGGGAGCTCTGGTGGAAGTCAACTGCGAGACCGACTTCTGCGCTAAGAGCGATCTGTTCGTGGCTTTCGTCAAGGACATCGCCAAGGCCGTCATCGATGCTAACCCCGCTGATGTTGACGCTCTGATGAACGCCAAGTATCCCGGCTCCGAGCTGACCGTCGCCGAGACCATGCCCGAGAAGGTCATGTCCATCGGTGAGAACCTGCAGATCCGTCGTTTCGTCCGCTTCGACACCAACGCCAGCATCGGTTACGTCCACGCCGGTGGTAAGATCGGTGTTTTGGTGAACCTGGCTGTCAATGGTGACGCTGACGTTACCGAGATCGGTAAGAACGTCGCCATGCAGATCGCCGCTCTGAGCCCCCGCTTCTGGGACAAGTCCCAGGTCACCGAGGAGGTTCTGGCTGAGGAGAAGAAGGTCGCTCTGGCTCTGATGGACGCTGATCCCAAGATGGCTTCTAAGCCCGAGGCCGTCAAGGAGAAGATCGTCATGGGTAAGATGAACAAGTTCTACGAGGAGAACTGCCTGCTGCAGATGGAGTTCGTCCGCGCTGACATCTTCACCGGTTCCGTTGAGAAGTACATCGCCGACGCCGGCAAGAAGCTGGGTGTCGAGGTCAAGTTCGTGGACGCTGTCCGCTACATGACCGGCGAGGGCATCGAGAAGAAGCAGGAGGACTTCGCTGCTGAGGTCGCTGCTCAGATGAACATGGGCAAGTAATTCTTGTCAAACTTCTGAAATGATAAAGAGGATAGGC
>JAFQTS010000020.1 GCA_017408915.1 Oscillospiraceae bacterium
CAATGGCGCGGCTGAAGCACAGCAATTCAATAGAGGCCAGCTCATCCTCCACCACCACGTAGGCCATGAGGGTGTTGTTCTTCGTGGTGCGGGTCTTACTGGACACCACCACACCTGCCACGGTGATCTGCTGCCCGTCAGCAAAGCGCTCGGGGCCTTCCTCAGAAGCGAAGTCGTTCATCACATCGTGGATGGCTACCGCGCCAGCCTGCCGTGCGGCAAGGCGATAGTCGGTCATAGGATGACCGCTGAGGTAAATGCCCGTGGTCTCCTTTTCCATGAACATCCGCTCTGTGGCGGTATATTCGGGTACATTGGGCAGGTCAATATCGGCAGCGGGGGCATTACTGCTCATCGAGGCCATGCCGAAGAAGTCCATCTGCCCCTCCACATTGGTGCGGCGGCGGGAAATGAGAGAATCCAAGACCTTCTCATAGACCTGCATCAGCTGAGAGCGATATACACCGAGGGAATCGAAAGCACCCGCTTTAATGAGATTCTCCACTGCACGCTTGTTCATATCGCTGCAGGAGAGCATACGGGAGCAGAAATCTTGGAAGGAGGTAAAGAGCCCTCCACTCTCACGCTCCCGCACCACCGCTTGGATGAAGCCGCGACCGATGTTCTTAATAGCCACAAGGCCGAAGCGGATGCCGCCTTCTTCCACAGTGAAGCCGTCGAAGGAATGGTTCACATCGGGCAGCAGCAGCGGAATACGACACTCCTTACACTCGGCAATATATTCCGCCACCTTGTCGGTGTTATCCAGCACGGAGGTCAGCAGCGCCGCCATGTACTCCTTCACATAGTGGCACTTGAACCACGCCGTCTGATAGGCCACGATAGCGTAGCTGACAGCGTGTGCCTTGTTGAAGGCGTAGTTGGCGAAATCGTAGATCTCGTCGTAGATGGCCTGTGCCGTCGCCTCGGGGATACCGTTCTTGATACAGCCGCAGATACCGCGGCTCTCATCACCGTAGACGAAGGCGTTGCGCTCTTTTTCGATCTCCTTGGCCTTTTTCTTGGAGATGGCGCGGCGCACCATATCGGCCTGTCCTAAGGAGAAGCCGCCCAACTGCTGGAAGATTTTAATGACCTGCTCTTGATAGACGATACAGCCGTAAGTCACCGACAAAATCGGCTCAAGGGAGGGATGCTTGTAGGTAATGAGTTTGGGATCGTGCTTACAGGCGATAAAGCGCGGGATCGACTCCATAGGGCCAGGTCGATAGAGGGCGATAATAGCGGTAATATCTTCAATGGAATGGGGCTTGAGGCCAAGGCACACGCCGGTCATGCCGGTGGACTCCATTTGGAACACGCCGGAGGTCTTACCCGCCGTCAGCATCTCAAAGACCTCATCATCATGGTCGGGGATGTCCTCAAGGCGGAAGTTGGGCGTGTGCTTTTGCACCATCTTCACCGCGTCATCCAGCACCGTCAGGTTACGCAGACCCAAGAAATCCATCTTCAATAGACCCAGTTCCTCCAGCGTAATCATGTTGAACTGGCAGACGATGGCATCGTCATTCCGCGCCAAGGGCACGTATTCATAGACAGGGCGCTTGGTAATGACCACACCGGCGGCGTGGGTGGAGGCATGACGAGGCATGCCCTCCAAAGCGCGGGCGGTGTCGATGAGCTTGCGGATACGCTCATCTCCCTCATAGAGGTCGGAGAGCTGGCGGCTCACCTTCAAGGCATCGTCCAGTGTAATGTGGAGGGTGGCAGGCACAAGTTTCGCCACCACATCCACCTCGGCATAGGTCATGTTGAGGGCACGCCCCACATCACGGATAGCACCGCGAGCCGCCATGGTACCAAAGGTAACGATCTGTGCCACGCGGTCATCACCGTACTTCTTACGGACATAGTCCACCACCTCGCCGCGGCGGGTGTCGCCAAAGTCCATATCGATATCGGGCATGGACACGCGCTCGGGGTTCAAGAAACGCTCAAAATAGAGGTTGTAGGCCATAGGGTCTACGTCCGTAATATCGAGGCAATAGGCCACCATGGAACCTGCGGCACTGCCTCGTCCCGGGCCGACGGGAATACCGCGATTCTTAGCATAACGGACAAAGTCGGAGACAATGAGGAAATAGTCGGTAAAGCCCATCTTCTCGATCATCTCGATCTCATAGGTGAGCTGGGCGCGGTATTCCTCCTTCTCAGTGCCATAGCGATTCACAAAGCCCTCGTCGCAGAGCTTGCGAAGATAGGTGGGGGAATCAAAACCGGGAGGCAGGGGAAATTCCGGCAAGTGGTACTTGCCGAAGGTAAATTCTAAATTACACCGCTCGGCAATACGCACCGTGTTCTCCATAGCCTCATCGTAGCCGGAGAACAGCGCCGCCATCTCCTCGGTGGAGCGGAGATAGAACTTCTGAGGCTCATAGCGCATGCGGTTTTCATCGTCCACCGTCTTGCCCGTCTGGATGCACAAGAGAACATCGTGGCTCTCGGCATCCTCGGCGCGGAGATAGTGGGCATCGTTGGTGCAGACCAAGGGGATACCCGTTTCCTGATGCATCCGCAGTAAGGCGCGGTTAACGGTAGTCTGATCGGCAATGCCGTGATCCTGCAGTTCAAGGTAGAAGTTCCCCTCACCCAAGATCTCCTGCATCTCCAAGGCATAGGCCTTCGCGCCGTCATAGTCGCCGTTCATAATGCGGCGGGGGATCTCACCAGCAAGGCAGGCGGAGAGGCCGATCAATCCCTCGCTGTGCTGACGGAGCAAGTCCAGATCAATACGGGGACGGATATAAAAGCCCTCCACATAGGCCTGCGACACCATATAGGAGAGATTACGATAACCGATCTCGTTTTGGCACAGCAGCACCAAATGGCGGGACTCCGTATCGAACTCGTGCTGCTTATCGAAGCGGGTACGCCGCGCCACATACACCTCGCAGCCGATGATGGGCTTGATGCCCTCGGCTTTGCAGGCGCGATAAAAGTCGATCACACCGTACATGGCGCCGTGATCGGTAATAGCGCAGGCACTCTGCCCCAGTTCCTTGACCAGCTTTGGCAGGTCACGGATGCGGCAGGCACCGTCAAGCAGGCTATATTCTGTATGGACGTGGAGGTGAACGAAGGACATAAATTACTTCTCCTTGAGTTCGGAAATCATATCGTGAAGCAGTTCTGTACCGGAAACCACCAGCATACGGCAATGGTTGGTGGCATTCAGCGCCTTTGCCATCTCTGTGCCCTCCCCTGTGGGGTTGGCCCTCAAAGCATGGCAGTCGAGATTGCCGAAGCGCTGGGTGAAACGGGATTGGAACTCCTTGGTGATCTCGCCGCTGCGGCGCTTCCCTTCTGCACCGTTTTCGCGGTTGGCAGGGCTGACCATGCCCAGCACAAGGATCGCCGCGCTGACCACACCGCACACGCCGCCATAGCGCATACCGCCGCCAAAGCCGCTGGCCATAGCGATACTCTGTTCCTCTGTAAAGCCCGTCACATCTCTAAAGGCTACCAACACGCTCTGGGCGCAGTTAAGGCCGCTGGCGTGACAATCATGTGCAAAAGTGCAACGTTCCAGTTTCGTCATTTTTCAGTCCTCGCAAGTTCCATAATTTTTCTCATTCTGTGGTTTAAGCAGGATTTACTGATAGGCGGATCAAACAGGGTGGCCAGCTGTGCCAAAGAGAGTTCGGGGTTGGCAAGACGCATCTGCGCCGTTTCCTGCAGTTTTTCCGGCAGAGTTTTCAGCTTACCGTTTTCGGCGATCCTGCGGATAGCCTCCGTCTGCTGCGCCACCGCCTCCAAGGTTTTGTTGAGGTTGGCAATGTCGCAGTTGGTGGCGCGGTTTGCATCGTTGCGGATCTCCTTATCCACCTTGGCAGCCATGATCTCCGTAGCGGAGGCGGGCGCGCCGATGGTGGTCAAAATATCCTCAATATGCTCCGACTGCTTGAAATATGTTACCGCGTTTGCGCCACGCATCACGCTGCGAGGCAGAAAGCCCATCTCCTCCAACAGCGTCAATACCTCGCGGCTGGCCTGTACATGGGAGGTGGAAAACTCCAAATGATACCGCTTTTCGGGGTCGGTGACACTGCCGCCCGCCAAAAATGCACCACGGAAGAAGGCCGCGCGGCAGCAGTCATCCTCCAAAAGGGCATAGTTCACATGGAGGGCCAGTGCCTTCTCCGCGTCGTAACCCAGCACATCGAGAATCCGCGCCAGTTTCTCACTGTCGGTAATTTGGAAAATCAACTTACCGCCGGTATTATCCTCGGGTACGCGGTCAAAGCGGACACCGAAGGCCTTGTGAAACAGGCGGGGCAAACGGAGAGCGAACTCGGGATTTTCCGTGATGATACGCACCTCGCGGGTGCTAAAGGTGTTGCAATAGAGCAGTACGCCGTAGCTCTCGGCGCGGCTGCAGCAGGGACGCTGCACCGGCATGCGGCACAGTTCAGTTTTAGCCTTCAGGGAAAAGGACTGCATGGCTGCACCCTCCTTTCTTATCGGGAGATATCGCGGTGACTCTCACTTACATCAAAACCCGCTGCCTGCAAACGCGTGGAAATTTCATGGGCAATAGCGACGCTGCGGTGATGACCGCCTGTACAGCCGATGCCCACCACCAGCATCGTCTTGCCCTCTGCATTATAGTGAGGCAGCAAAAACAGCAGCATTTCCTCCAATTTGCGGAGAAATTCGTGGGTTTGTTCGCTTTGGAATACATAATCGCGGACGGGGGCTTCAAGGCCTGTCCTGCGTTTAAGTTCGGGGACATAGTAGGGATTGGGCAGGAAACGCACATCAAACACCAAGTCCGCCTCCATCGGCAGACCGTGTTTATAACCGAAGGACATCACATCCACATGGATGCCACGGCGGTCACGTTCGCTGCCAAAGAGAGCGATGAGTTCGCTGCGGAGCTTACCGACAGAAAGGGCGGTGGTGTCCAGCACGATGTCCGCCTTCTCGCGGACGCCCTGCAGCATACTGCGCTCCAGTTCCGCCGCTTCTTGGATGCTGCTCCCCTCCTCTGCCAACGGATGGCTGCGGCGGGTCTCCTTATAGCGGGCAATCAGCGTAGGCGTGTCGGTATCAAGGAACAGCATACGGCAGTTCACCCCGTCGCTCTTCAACCGCTCCAAAGTGCCCAGCAGCAGGTCAAAAGGTTCGCCTGCACGCACATCATACACCAGCGCCACACGCTTGTAGTGCCCCTGCGAAGCGGCGCAGAAGTCGGCAAACTTCACCATCATCTCCGCAGGGAGATTGTCCACAATATAATAGCCCATGTCCTCAAGGATAGAGGCGGTACGACTTTTTCCGCTGCCGCTCAATCCCGTAATGATGAGAAGTTCCATTCCCTGCTCCTTATTTCTCTATGATACATACCTCAGGTTCCAGCATCACACCAGAACGCTCGTACACACGGCGCTGCACCTCGGCAATAAGCCCCCGCACATCGGCGCAGGTGGCACCGCCGCGATTGATGACAAAGCCTGCGTGCTTTTCCGACACCTGGGCGCCGCCAACAGCCAAGCCTTTGCAATCTGCTTCTTCGATCAAACGACCTGCAAAATATCCCGCAGGGCGCTTAAAGGTGCTGCCCGCACTGGGGAACTCCAAGGGCTGGGACTTCTTGCGCCGCGCCATCAAATCGTCCATCTTGGCGCGAATCTCGGTGCTGTCGCCCTTGGTAAGGCGGAAGGCGGCACTGAGGACAATGGCCTCGGGGTGGTCGCTCAAAAGGCTGTGGCGATAACCGAAGGCCATCTCCTCACAGGGGATACGGCGCACCCCCTCCTCGGGGAACAGCGCCTCCACCCACTCGATGACATGGCGCAGTTCGCCATCGTAAGCACCTGCGTTCATGCACACGCCGCCGCCTACGCTGCCGGGGATGCCGTGGGCAAACTCAAGACCCGTATAGCCATCGCGGCAGGCCTGCAAGGCCAAGCGGTTGAGGGTCGCACCGGCACGGGCAACATAGAGACCGGGCTCGGGAGAGGTGATCTCGTCCATCTCCTCGGTGCTGATGACCAACGCATCCAAGCCCTCGTCGGGAAACAGCACATTACTGCCGCGACCCAAAAGGATAGTGCGTGCGCCGCACTCCTCGGCAAAGGCTTGCAGCAAAATCAGCTGCTCCCCGTTTTTGGGGAATGCCATACGCCGCGCAGCGCCGCCAATGCGGAATGAGCAGTGACGGCTGAGGGGCTCATCCTGCGCCACCGTCATATCCGGGAGATAATCTGCAATTTTCTTGTCCAAAAGGGTAAGCCAAGCCATAAAGTGCCTCCTGCACAATAGTTAGATAATGCGTTTTTTGCGACCCAACAATGCCGCGCCGATCAAACCTGCATCGTTGCCCAGTTCAGCCTTCACGATGTTGGTCTTTTTCTCATGATTTCCGGCGATGACGCGAGCGGCAACACGCTCACGGAGGGGGAACAGCAGCATTTCATCTGCTTCATTACTGACACCGCCGCCGATAGCCAGCGTCTCGGGCTGGAAGATATTGATAAGGTTGATAATACCTACTGCCAAATAGTCTATGTACCGATCGCACACTTCTTGCCCCACGCCGCAGCCCATACGTGCGGCAATAAATGCCGACTGACCCGATACGCGGCCCTGCTCTTCAATGACCTTTGCCAAAATGCTGTGGGGATGCTGCTCCCACGCCGCCTTCGTCTGACGCTTCAGCGCCGTGGCGGAGGCATACTGCTCCCAGCAGCCCACATTGCCGCAAGGACAGGGCTCACCATTCATTTGGACAGTCATGTGACCAACCTCGCCGCCCATACCGTTGGAGCCGTGGTAGATCTTGCCGTTGTGGATAATGCCGCCGCCTACGCCTGTACCGAGAGTAACGGTAATAAAGCGCTTGCTGCCGCGGCCTGCACCGGCGTAGAATTCGCCGAGGGCGGCACAGTTGGCATCATTTTCAATATAGAGCGGTGTGCTGCTCATCTGATGATAAAGTCGCCGCAGAGGCACATTGTGGAAGGGCAGGTTGCAGGTGTTAATAATAGAACCGCCGCGAATTTCCACCGTGCCGGGGCAGCCCACACCGACGGAGAAAAGCTCTGCCTCCTCCGTTCCCGTTTCCTTGCACAGATCCATCACCAAAGCGTGGAGCGTCCATGCCAAAGAGGCCGCGTCGTTAACGGAGGCGATCTTCATCTTCTTGACAGCAATGAGTCGTCCGCCCTCGTCCACCATGCCCGCTTTTAAGTTGGTACCACCGATATCAATACCAATATATTTCACACAATTCCTCCGTTATTTCCCTGCATACTCAGTTCCGTCATCTTCGCGTCAAACTGGGTCATAAAGTCACGTCCGGAGTTAAAGCCATAGCGCATCTGACGATTCTTCATGGTGGCGATCTCCACAATACCGGCAAGGTTACGACCGGGACGGACGGGGATGGTCACAATGGGCAGCTCCACGCCCAGCAGCGAATAGGTATCCTCACCTAAGCCGAGGCGGTCATAGAACTTGCCCTCCTGCCACTGCTCCAGCTGGATAATGAGGTCGATCTCCTTTTCAAACTGGACTGCGCCCATGCCGAACAGCTGCTGAATGTCAATAATGCCAACGCCGCGGATCTCCACATAGTGGCGAATGATCTCGGGAGCAGTACCAATCAGCATATTGTTGATGCGGCGAATTTCCACGGCATCGTCAGCCACCAGCTGATGACCGCGCTTTAAAAGCTCAATGGCGGTCTCGCTCTTACCGACACCGCTCTCGCCCAGCATCAGCACGCCCTGACCGTAGACGTTCACCAGCACGCCGTGGCGGGTGATCTCGGGAGCAAGGGCCATGTTCAAAAACTCAATGATATGGCTGGTGGCATCCACCGTATCCATCTCGGTACGCAGCAGGGTGCGGCCGTGCTTCTTGGCCATCTCCACCATCTCTTCAAACACTTCCAGATTGCGGGAGACGATCAGTGCAGGAAACTCATAGCTCATCAGGCGGTTGAACACGCGGGTACGCTCACCAATGTCCATGCGGGCCAAGTACTGCATCTCGCTCTTTCCGAGAATTTGCAGACGTTTATCGTCAAAATAGTCATAGAAGCCCACCAGCTGCAGCGAAGGACGAAAGGCATCGCACACGGTAATAACAGCAGTGTCATAGTCCACGCCTTTATTAAGGATCTCCATGTGGAAGGTCTCGACCAATTTCTTCAGAGAAGCAGGTGTACGTTTGACTTTTTCCATAGTTATTTCTCCTTGCCGGTCACATATAGTAATACAGAGTATATTATACCGCAATCCCCTGTTTTTCGCAACGAAATTTCCTCGGCAGCCTCACAAAAATTTTTTCAGATTTTTGTCAAATAATGCTTGCATTTTGATTCAACATCTGCTATTATATCATTTGCTTGCGAATAAGCACGCATATGTTACGACAGCAAGGAGGTGCAACGGATGGCAAAGTGCGAGTTTTGCAACAAGGGCGTGACTTTTGGTATTAAGGTGTCCCATTCTCACCGTCGTTCCAATCGTCCCTGGAAGCCCAACGTCAAGCGCGTGAAGGCTTTGATCAATGGTACGCCTCGCCATGTGTATGTTTGTACCCGGTGCCTGCGTTCCGGTAAAGTTACCCGCGCTATCTAAGTGGTCAAACATAAATCCCTGCCCATCGGGCAGGGATTTTTTCGTTCTATCTCAACACAAAAACAGAGGCAGCATCGCTGCCTCTGTTTTACTATTTCAATATAGTCTGCAATTACTGCTTGCTGGGAGCGGGAGTGGGAGCGCAAACAGCAGTGTAGTGAGCCTTGCGAGCCTTGAAGGTCTCGTCCTTGTTCAGCTCCATCAGACGGCTCTCGTTCTCGAAGATGTCAGCGCCGTGAGCAGCCTTGCCGGAGACCAGATCGTGGCAGTGCCACTCCTGACCAACGGGACCCAGCTCGGGATCGGCCACCAGCTTCATAGCACCGTCCTTCAGCTCCAAATGGCCCTCGAGACCGCACAGCTCGCAAACAGCGTGGTTAGTGCCGGGGAAGATGTAGAAGTTGTTGCCGTGGCAGTGGGGGCAAGCGCCCTCCTCGCCCTTCCACAGATCCACATTCTCAGAGCCGGGGATCATGATGTTGTTATCGATGATGTACTGGGCAGCATCCACCAGGTTGCGGCCGATCTCCTGCACGCGGGCGATCTTGTCGTCCTGCATGATGATGTCCTTGGACCAGGAGAAGAACTCGTTGTTAACGACCTTCCAGCCGGGGGACATAGCGAACATAGCGTGATCGGTCTCGGTACGGACAGCCCAGTCGGAACCGCCGATGCCGATGAAGGAGATAGCCTTCTGCTGGAACAGGCGGGGATTCAGACCCTCCTTGCCCTGCTCCTTCAGCTTGCCATCCAGCATCAGCAGCATACCGGTATCATGGCCGGGGCCCATACGGTCGGTGATGGAATGGAACAGGCCGGTACCGCCGGACTCGAAGATTGGGTCAACGATCAGAACGCCGTCAGCCTCAACCAGCTTGTCATAGAAAGCGGCGAAATCGTCCTTACGAGTGCAGATCATGCCCTTGCCCATGACCAGACCACGGGAGCAAGCCACGCAACCGGAGCAGTAGTCAATGTTCCAGTCATGCAGATGGATAAACTCGATCTCGGCACCCTTCTCCTTAGCGGCCTCCAGAGCCACGCGGCACATGGTATCGTTGTTACCGTTCTTAGTACCCAGGGAAACACCCAGAATTTTCATAGTATCGTTCCTCCTAAAAGCAATTATCTGCATGGCATACCAGCATAATCATGCAGTTTCATAATTATAAAATATATGATTTTTGGTTATATGTAAAATACTTTTTTCGACGGATAGTTATCATTTTTGGTTATAGTTCGAAATATTCTTGTGCAATTTGTTGAAAATCACTTGATAGTCTTTAGACATCATGCTATACTGCAGTTAGGATGTGATGTTATGAATTTGATGCGAATTAAGTATTTCGTGGAGGTCGCCAAATGGGGCAGCTTTTCCAAGGCCGCCCAGACCCTCTATGTCTCCCAGCCCAACCTCTCCCGTCAGATCGCTTTGATGGAGCAGGAAGTGGGCTTTGAGCTGTTCCAGCGCAGCGGAAAGCGGATTCAGCTGACCCGCGCAGGCGAGTATCTCTACAGCCAGCTGCGGGAAGTGCCCGAACATATCGAGCGCGCCGTTGCCCACGCCGAGGTCATCAGCAGCCGCGAGGCCGACAGCCTTTCCATCGGCGTGCTGGAGGGGCAGGATGTGAACCTCTTCCTCTCTCAGCGCATCAATAAGCTGCGGGAAAAAGACCCCAAGCTCCTCATTGAGATGGAGCGCAACTCCTTCCGCAACCTGCGGCAGGGCTTGGAGCGTGGCGCGTACGATGTGCTGTTCACCATGGAGTTTGAGTTGGAGGGTCATCCCGATTGGGAGAGCGTCATGCTGTTCCAGCAGCCCGGTGCCATCGTCATCAGCCGCGCCCATCCCCTCGCCCACCGTGAAAATCTTACCATGGAGGATTTCCGCAACGAGCCCTTCGTGGCTATTTCCCGGGAAGAGTCCCCCGGCGGCTACAATCTGCTGATCAAGCAGTGCGGCGAGAGCGGCTTTGTGCCCAATATCGTCCGCGAGACTGCCTCTATGGAGAGCCTTTTCCTCTGTGTGGAAATGGGCATGGGCGTTGCCATGCTGGATCGCAACACCCGCTTGGAGCGCAACTCCTCCCTGCGCATCATCGACATTCCCGAGAGCCGCGCCGCAGGCTTGGTGGCCGTGTGGCGCAAGGATAATCACAATCCGCTTATTCCCGTGCTCATTAAATCGCTGACGGAATGATACAATATTAAAACCGGTGTGACTGCAGTCACACCGGTTTTTCTTATTCCTTTGTCAAATGGGCCGAGGCTGCCTTCAGCATCAGCTTTTTCGTACCCACGGTGTCGAATGCCACTTCAATGAGGGCATCGCCGCCCATAGGACGGACAGAGACCACCAAGCCCACGCCAAAGGCGCTGTGGCGCACGCTCTCGCCGGGCTGCAATTGCAGCATGGGGGCAGCGGGTGCTTTCTTGACACTCTCGGTAAAGGTAGGCTTCTTGGCAGAGATCTTCGGGGCACTGCTGTAGCTGCCACCGCCAAAACTGCCGCCACCGAAGCTGCCGCCACCGAAGCTGCCGCCAAAGCCCATAGGCTCGTCGTTGAAGTCATCGCTCCAATGGTGCTCCGGCTTCGGCTCTGGCTTCCCGATCCAACGGCTGTTCTCCTCGGGCACTTCCTCCAAGAAGCGGGAGGGCATAGCAGGGGTAGTACGACCAAACAGCATGCGCTGCCGCGCGTGGGTCAGGGTCAGCTTCTCCATAGCGCGGGTCATGGCGACGTAGCAAAGGCGCCGCTCCTCCTCCATCTCCTCCGGCTCACCCATAGCGCGGTTGCCGGGGAACAGACCATCTTCCATACCCACCACATACACGTTGGGGAACTCCAAGCCCTTGGCGCTGTGCATGGTCATCATCACCACGCAGTTATCGCCGTCCTCCGTGCTGTCGAGGTCGGTATAGAGGGCCACTTCATCGAGGAATCCCGCCAGCGAGGGATTGTCGGGGCCATTGTCGAGGAAAGCGTTAATAGACGAGGTCAGCTCTCGCACGTTCTCCAAGCGACCACGGCTCTCCATGTCGTTCTTCTCCGTCAGCATGGTCACATAGCCCGTGCGGTCGCAGACGTATTCATAGAACTCCACCAGTTCCAGTTGATCGGCTTTCTCCCGCATTTCCTCCATCATCGCTATAAAGCCTTCTAACTTTACAGCCGTGGATTTCAGCTCAGGGTACATGGATGCGTTCCGCAGCACCTCATAGAGGGGGATGTTGTTCTCCACCGCCAAGTGCTGCGCCTTATCCATGGTGGCTGCACCGATCTTGCGGGAAGGCGTGTTTACAATACGGCGCAGGCGCAGATCATCCGTGGGGTTATTGATGAGACAGAGATAGGCCAGCATGTCCTTCACTTCGGCGCGGTCGAAGAACTTGGTGCCGCCCACCACCTTATAGGGCATGCCGTTACGGCGGAAGGCGTATTCCAAAGCGTTGGACTGGGCGTTCATGCGGTAGAGGATGGCATGATCCCGCCAGTTGGCGCCGCGGTTATAGTTCATCATAATATCGCCGATGACGAAATTTGCCTCATCACCCTCGTTGAAAGTGGTCTTGATGATGACCTGCTCGCCCTCGCCGCGATCCGTCCACAGTGTTTTGCCCTTGCGGCCTTGATTGTTGCGAATAACGGCGTTGGCGGCATTCAGAATATGCCCCGTGGAGCGGTAATTCTGCTCCAAGCGGATGGTACGGGTGCCTGTATACTGCTTTTCAAAGTTGAGGATGTTGTCAATATCTGCGCCGCGGAAGCGGTAGATACTCTGGTCATCGTCGCCCACCACGCAGATGTTGCGGTAGCCGCCCGCCAACAGCGTGGTCAAGCGGTACTGGAGATGGTTGGTGTCCTGATACTCGTCGATCAGCACGTAGCGGAACTTGCGGCGATAGTATTCCCGCACTTCCCGATCCCGCTCCAGCAGATGCACCGTCTTTAAAATAAGGTCATCGAAGTCCAACGCATTGGCACTTTGCAATCTCTGCGTGTAAAGCGAATACACTTTACCGATGCGAATCTTGCGCCAATCAGCCTGTTTCTCCCAATGCTCGCAGTACTCCTCGGCGCTGACCATCTTCTCCTTGGCGTGAGAGATGGCAGATAGCACCTCACGGGTGGAGAAAGTCTTTTCATCCAAGCCCAGATCCTTCAAGCAATCCTTAATGACCCGCTTGCTGTCGTCGGTATCGTAAATGGTAAAGTCGCGGCTGTAGCCGATGCGGTCAATATCGCGGCGCAGAATACGCACGCAGGCAGAGTGGAAGGTGGAAGCCCACACATCGCAGCCGCTCTCCCCCAGCATCCGCTCCAAGCGCTCCTTCAGCTCATTGGCAGCCTTGTTGGTAAAGGTGATGGCCAGCACCTCATAGGGCTGGGGCGGCTCTACGGCGCAGAGGTACTGAGCCAGCGGCCGATTCTCCTCCGTGGGCGCTTCTGCGTAGCTCTCCAAAAACTCCACCTCATCCTCGGAAATGGGCATGGGGATCTCGTCGCAATCGCTGCCGCGACCGTAGCGCAGGAGGTTGGCAATACGGTGGATCAGCACCGTCGTCTTGCCGCTTCCTGCGCCTGCCAGCAACAGCAGCGGCCCTTCGGTGGTCAGTACACCCTGCCGCTGCATAGGATTCAAATTGGAAAATTCCGCCTCAATGACACGCTTTCGGGCGGCTACAAAACGCTGTTCCAATACCGTCATGGTCTTCTTCCTTCTATCTCTTGTAGTTTCCTCCCTATTGTAATACAAAATCCTGTGTCGGTCAACCTTCTTTGAAATATTTCGAATTTTTGTTCGATTTTCTATTGACAAGAACCTTTGTTCGATATATAATGTACTCGAACAAACATTCTAACAGGAGGTATTTCCTATGTTCTCTACGTTCGGTTACATTATCATCATTGTCGGTGCTTTGTCTGTGTCCGTGAATATCATGCGTCTCATTGATCGTCTGGAGCGTCCCCGTTCCCGTCGTCGCCGTGGCGCACGCAGCGCAGCATAAGCTGCTCTTCCCTCTCGCGCTATGGACATCGCGCAAAAATTAAGCATCTTAACCGACGCGGCGAAGTACGACGCAGCCTGCACATCCAGCGGCGTGCGCCGTGCTTCCCGCCCGGGGATGATCGGCAACACCACCTCTTCCATCGCGGGATGCTGCCATAGCTTCTCGGCAGATGGACGGTGCATTACACTTTTAAAAGTGTTGATGAGCAACGCCTGTTGCTACGACTGCGCCTATTGTGTCAATCGCCGCTCCAACGATACGCCCCGTGCTTCTTTCACGCCGCGGGAGCTGGCAGAGCTGACCATTGAGTTTTATCGGCGCAACTATATTGAGGGACTTTTCCTCTCCTCCGGTGTACTGCGTTCGCCGGACTATACCACAGAACAGATGATCGCCGCGCTCCGAATGCTGCGGCAGGAATATCGTTTTAACGGCTACATCCATGCCAAAGCCATTCCCGGCACATCACCGGAGTTGGTGCATCAGTTAGGTCTCTTGGCAGACCGTCTCAGTGTAAATATTGAGCTGCCCTCTCAGCAAGGGTTGCAGACCTTGGCCCCCGACAAGACGAAGGAGGCCATTTTGCGTCCTATGGGGCAAATTCGCGATACGGTTCGGGAGAATAAGCGGGAGTTGGTAAAATATAAGCACGCCCCTTCCTTTGCTCCCGCTGGACAAAGCACGCAGTTGATCGTTGGTGCAACTGCAGATTCCGATCGGCATATCCTACATCTTACGGAATCTCTATACGGCAAGTACCGCCTCAAGCGCGTGTTCTATTCCGCCTATGTCCCTGTGGTGGAGAGTTCTCTCCTCCCCTCTTTGGATACCAAACCGCCTCTGCTGCGAGAGCATCGCCTCTATCAAGCAGACTGGCTGCTGCGGTTTTACGGTTTTCGGGCACAGGAATTGCTGGATGAAGATCATCCCGATTTCAACCCCTATCTCGACCCGAAAGCCCACTGGGCACTGGGACATTTGGAAGAGTTCCCTGTGGATATTCTCACAGCGGATATTGAAACACTGCTGCGCGTCCCCGGCATCGGCCCTGTCAGCGCTAAGCGGATCGTCTCGGCGCGGCGCAGCACCTATATACGCTTTGAGGACCTGCAAAAATTGGGTGTAGTAATGAAGCGGGCGCAATTCTTCATTACCTGTGGCGGACGAATGCGCCCGGGGCTACAATTCTCCTCTGCTACACTTTTGCAGCAGTTAGAGGCGGTAGAGCGTGGCGATCTGCCTCACAGTGAGGCGCAGCAACTATCTCTTTTCGACGCAGTGGGGTGATCCAATGGCATGGCGCGATGTGGTTTTTCAATATGACGGCACATTTGAAGGCTTTCTCTGCTGCGTGTTCGAGAGCTATGTCCATAAAGAATTCCCCATCGCCTTTTGCGGCGATGAGGATTGTTGCAGTCTCTATGAAGTGCGGTTTATTACTACGGAAACTGAGAAATGGAAGCGTGTCTACAACAGCATTACCTCCCGCTCCAAGGCGGCAGGCGATATTGTGCGGCGCTGCTTTTTCACCTGTCTCCCCGACAAGGAGCAGCATCTTTATGCTTTTATCCGAAAGCTCTATGATGAAGGGCCTTCTTTCATCCGCAACCCCGCTGATGAGGTATATCATCCCATCGCCAAGGCGCTGCGGCATATGAACGGAGAACTTGAGAAATTACGTGGCTTTGTCCGTTTTTCTGATTATAGCGGCGTATTGGGTGCAGAGATTGAGCCGAAGAACCGTGTACTTCCGCTGCTGCGCTATCATTTCTGCGCACGCTATGCAAGCGAATCGTTCTTCATCTACGACCGCACTCATAAAGAGTTGCTGGTCTATGCCAAGGGTCACTCCCGTATCATGCAGGTGGATAGTCTGCAGCTTGCTCTTCCCGGTGATGAAGAACTCCATTTTCGCATGCTGTGGCGGCGATTCTTTAACGCCATCTCCATTGAAGAGCGGCACAATCCCCGCTGCCAAAACACCTTCCTACCCAAGCGTTACCGTGGAACAATGACGGAATTTCTTCCACAGGAGGAATGCGGCCATTCTTCTATTCCTCCAAGTATAGACGCAGCTTTGCCAAACTGCGGCGCTCAAGGCGGGATACCTGCACCTGTGATACACCAAGAATCCGCGCCGTCTGCTGCTGGGTGAGGCATTTGAAAAAGCGCAGCAGGATGGTCATACGCTCCTTTTCCGGCAGTGTGTCAATAGCTTGGCGTAGCGCCAAACGCTCCACCAGCTTATCCTCCTCCCCGTCCGTACCTAACGTGGATTCGAGGGTAAGACCTTCTGCTGTTTCCTGCTGTAAGGACTCCGGCGCAATGGTGGCGATGTCAATGGAGGCGATCTCTTCCACGCTGATTCCTGTTGCCTCCGACAATTCTGACAGATGGGCTTCCCTGCCCAACTGCTGACGCAATCTCTCACGGGCAGACCACAGGGTCTGCCCTTTTTCTTTGATGGTGCGTCCTACTTTTACCGCACCATCATCCCGTAAAAAGCGCCGAATCTCTCCTGCGATTTTAGGGACTGCATATGTGGAGAACTGCGTTCCGTATGCAAAGTCAAATCCCTTTACAGCTTTGATAAATCCAATGCATCCCAGCTGATAGAGGTCATCACTTTCCACGCCGCAGCCGTGATAGCGCCGTACGATGGACCAAATAAGGCCGCTGTTCTCCTCAAGCATACGGTTACAGGCTTTTTCGTCCCCTTTCTGCGCTTGCTCTAAAAGCGCTAATCGCTCATTCATCGCATTCGAGGGGCAATCCGCTTCTGCATCACCACGGTAGTACCGCGGCCAACCGACGATTTTACCCGCATGCGATCGGTAAAGCTCTCCATGATGGTAAAGCCCATACCGCTGCGCTCTTCCCCGCCCGTGGTAAACATGGGCTCACGGGCTTTGTCGATATTCTCGATGCCACAGCCCCAATCCCGCACGCTGATCTCCAAGGTGTTCTTCTCCAAAATACGCACTTTCACCACGATCTTGCCCAGCGTGTTGGGATAGCCGTGAACGATAGAATTGGTCACTGCCTCACTGACGGCGGTCTTGATATCGCCAATTTCATCGAGGGTCGGATCAAGTTGCGCTGCAAAAGTCGCTACCGCAGTACGAGCAAAGCTCTCATTGCTGCTGCGGCTTAAAAATTCCATTACCATATAGTTTTCCGTGCGCTGCATATGTATCTCCTCCTTCACATATCACGGTCTTATTCAATGGTCATCATGCGCCCTACACCTGCGGTTTCCAGCACCTTCCGCGCCTGTGCCGACACGCCCCGCAGCACCACACTGCCGCCCAGTTCGCGCATCCGCTGCCAGCCGCGCAAGGCAACTGCGATCCCCGCGCTGTCCATAAAGGTCACACCACGAAAATCCATGACCAGTTCCGAGGGCAAAGCCGATTCAATCTCCCGCTCCAGCTTAGTTAATAAGCCGCAAGCTCCGTGATGATCCAGTTCTCCTCGTAATTTCAGCTCCAAAGTGCGCTCACGGCACATTGCGATCACTTCCATATTGCTTGCTCCTTTATCCTTTGTTCTGACATGCTCCACAGGCATGTCTTGTTTTTTGCAAAAAAATAATCACCGTAGAGATTCTCTACGGTGATTATAGTGTATTTAGGATGTGATTTTCGTAGAACGCTGTCGCAGAACTAAGAAAATCAGAACTGCATGGCGGCAGCGGACTCGTCCAGCTTGGCGATCAAGGCGCGGGCCTTGTCGGCCTTCTCGCGCTCGGCGTTGACCACAGCCTCGGGTGCGCGGGAGGTGAAGGACTCGTTGCTGAGCTTTGCCTCAATGCGGCGCAGGTTGTCCTCAGCCTTGGCGCGCTCCTTGGCGATGCGCTCCAGCTCGGCGGCGATGTCCACCAGTTCTGCCAAAGGCAGATAGATGTTGGCGTCGTGGGTGACCACGGTGACCATACCCGTCAGATCGGCGGGTGCCTCCGTCGTCACGGTGACCTCGCTGGCGTAAGCCAAGCGCTTGATGAAGTGGATACCCACCTCATAGGTGGCGGGACGGGCAGTCACCAGCACCATCTGTGCCTTCTTGGAGGGAGGCACGTTCATCTCGGCGCGGCGGGCGCGGACAGCGGTAATGGCGTCCTTAACGCACTCCATATCGGCCTCAGCCTCGGGGAAGTTCAGCTCCTCAGAGTAAGTGGGCCAGGGAGCGGTGATCAGGTAGTCACCCTCGTGAGGCAGTGCCTGCCAAATCTCCTCGGTGATGAAGGGCATGAAGGGATGCATCAGCTCCAGCACACGCAGCAGCACGTAGCACAGGACATTCTCAGCAGCCTTCTTAGCCTCGGCATCCTCGCCGTTGAGACGGGTCTTGGTCAGCTCGATATACCAGTCGCAATAGGTGTCCCAAATGAAGTCATAGACCTTGGCAGAGGCGATACCCAGCTCGAAAGCGTCCATGTTCTCGGTGACCTCGCGGATGAGGGTGTTCAGCTTGGACAGCACCCACTTATCCTCCAGCTCCAACTTCTCAGGCAGCTCCACCTTGTCGATGGTGAGGTTCATCATCACGAAGCGGGAAGCGTTCCAAATCTTGTTGGCGAAGTTACGCATTGCCTCACACTTCTCCACAAAGAAACGCATATCGTTACCGGGGCTATTGCCGGTGATGAGGTTGAAGCGCAGGGCGTCAGCGCCGTACTGCTCGGCCATCTCCAGAGGATCGATGCCGTTGCCCAAGGACTTGGACATCTTGCGACCCTTATCATCGCGGACAAGGCCGTGGATCAGCACCGTCTTAAAGGGCTCCTTCTTCATCTGCTCCATACCGGAGAAGATCATACGGGCAACCCAGAAGAAGATGATGTCATAACCGGTGACCAACACGGAAGTGGGATACCAGTAGTTGAGATCCTTGGCATCCAGATCGGGCCAACCCAAGGTGGAGAAGGGCCACAGAGCGGAGCTGAACCAAGTATCCAGCACGTCCTCTTCACGGGTCAGGCTGGTGCAGCCGCACTTGGCGCACTTGGTAGGATCTTCGCGATCCACGTTGATATGACCGCACTCGTCGCAGTACCAAGCAGGGATCTGATGACCCCACCACAGCTGACGGGAGATGCACCAGTCATGGACGTTCTCCATCCAGTTGATATAGGTCTTGGTAAAGCGCTCGGGAACGAACTTGACGGTGTCATCCTTCACCACGCGGATGGCCTCCTCAGCCAGAGGCTTCATCTTCACGAACCACTGAGCGGAGATCAGAGGCTCCACATCGTTGTGGCAGCGGTAGCAGGTACCCACATTGTGGCTGTAGGGCACGGTCTTGACAAGGTAGCCCTCGGCCTCCAGATCGGCAACGATGGCCTTGCGGCACTCGTAGCGATCCATGCCGTTATACTTGCCGCCGTTTTCGTTGATCTTACCATCATCGGCGATGCAGCGGATAACCTCAAGGTTATGGCGCAGACCCACCTCGAAGTCGTTGGGGTCATGGGCGGGAGTCATCTTCACCGCACCGGTACCGAAGCCGATCTCGCAGTACTCGTCGCCCACGATGGGGATCTCGCGGTTCATGATAGGTAGGATGCAGGTCTTGCCGATGAGGTGCTTGAAGTTCTCATCCTCGGGGTTCACGGCAACACCGGTGTCGCCCATCATGGTCTCGGGACGGGTGGTAGCCACCACGATATCACCGCTGCCATCGGCGAGAGGATAGCGGACATGCCACAGGTTACCGGGCTTCTCGGTGTACTCCACCTCAGCATCAGACAGAGCCGTCAGGCAGTGGGGGCACCAGTTGATGATGCGGCTGCCCTTGTAGATGAGGCCCTTCTCGTACAGTTCGCAGAAGGTCTCACGGACGGCGCGGGAGCAACCCTCGTCCATGGTGAAGCGGTCGCGGCTCCAGTCGCAGGAAGCGCCCATCTTCTTCTGCTGCTCCACGATACGGCTGCCGTACTTCTCCTTCCACGCCCACACGCGCTCGAGGAACTTCTCACGGCCCAAATCGTGGCGGGTGAGGCCCTCGGTGTTGCGGAGCTCTTCTTCCACCTTGATCTGGGTGGCGATACCTGCGTGGTCGCTGCCGGGCAGCCACAGAGCCTCAAAGCCCTGCATGCGCTTATAGCGGATGAGGATGTCCTGCAGCGTGCAGTCCATGGCGTGACCCATGTGGAGCTGACCCGTCACGTTGGGCGGGGGCATGACGATGCAGAAGGGTTCTTTGTCGGGATTAGGCTCGGCGCGGAAGCAGTTGTTATCCATCCACATCTGATAGATGCTGCTCTCCACCTGCCGAGGGTCATACACTTTCGGCAATTCTTTCATAGTTGTAACTCCTTACTTGAGATTGTTGGCAAAACAAAAAATCGCCTTGTTTTGCCGCAGCAAAACAGGGCGAACTTACGTCCGTGGTACCACCTGTATTCGGGAATGATCCCGCACTCATTCGATGCAATTACACCGCGCCCCGATAACGGTGGGCAAACCGTTGCGGCCTACTGCGCTTTTCAGCCGAAAGCTCCGGGACGACTTGGGCAGGGCTTCACGGGAACTTACACCAACCGTTCCCTCTCTTGGCATCCGCTTAAACTGCTTACTGCTTCCCTTCATCGCTTGTACAATATTGAGTAGAGTTTACTATATGCAAACAAAAAAGTCAAGAGATGGTTTTTCTTTTCTCTTTTACCCTGATTGTGACTGAATTGCTCTTCGTCGGTTTCACGAAGTGTTGATATGCACAAGGAAATATGGTAAAGTAAACGAAACGACAGACGACACTTTGCGAAACAACTTTCACAATTGCAGTAGTTTGCAACTTCAAGTTGCGCAAACGCAAATATAGGTTGGTAGATTTTGCTCTACTTGTGTTTATAATTAGTTGTGAAAAGGAGGTAATCTGTATGAGCTTTGCAGAAAATCTGAAACAACTAAGAAAAGATAAACATTTATCCCAGGAGGAGTTAGCAGATATTCTTGCTGTGAGTCGTCAAGCCGTCTCAAAGTGGGAGCAAGGAATTGGATATCCGGAAGTGGAAACATTGCTGTTACTTTCAAATAAGTTACATATTTCACTGGACAGCTTAATGGAAACGGAGATCACACAAGAGTCCAATACCGAAAAGCAGAATGTAACAGGAACGATCACAATAACCTCACCCTTTGAACATGTAATTGTTACATGTCATAAAGTTGTGGCTTCCGGAAAAATGTCTGGCGGAAAATCATCGCCACAGTATGCGCTTTTCGCTGCAAGTGAAGGAAAAGGTTTCTTCGGTGAAGAGCCAACAACGTTTTTAGGCTGGTATGTGAATGAAGAGGATATTTCCAAAGAAATCACGGAAATCCACAATGCCATTGTGAACGGGATTTCGGTATATACTTTAAAGTACAGTGTTCGAACGAAAAAAGGCTTACTTGGAATAAGAATAGAATCGGAATAAATAAGCAGTCAAAATTTTTGACAAATGAGTAGTCCTTCATCGATGGCAACAGGAATCAGCTCAACTAAACCATTTTCTCCTTGACTCTCACGCTGCGTCATAGTGTATCCTCTCATTAAAGGGGTGAGAACCATGAACATGCAAATCAAAGAATTCGCCGCATATACAGGAGTCAGTGTCCGCACACTGCATTATTACGATGAGATCGGGTTGCTAAAGCCTGCGTTTGTTGACCGCATTACCGGCTATCGCTATTACGACAACACTTCCCTCCTTCGTATGCAGGAGATCCTTTTTTACCGCGAACTGGACTTCTCTTTGAAGCGCATTGGAGAGATTCTATCATCCCCGCACTACGATAAAACTGCGGCGCTGCAGGAGCAAAAGCAGCTGCTCATTCTGAAAAAAGAACGGTTGGAGCGGCTGATCTCCGCTATTGACGGCGCTGAGAGAGGAGAAAACGTGATGAACGCATTTGACAAAACGAAAATTGAGGGCTACAAACAGGAAGCAAAAGCCCGTTGGGGCGATACTGCCGCCTATGCCCAGTACACAGAGAAGGTCGCAGGCAAAAACGAAAGGGATTTGTTTGCAGGCATGGAGGCCGTCCTTGCGGAATTTTCCGCCTGTAAGGGACAGGGCAATGTCCCCTCCTCCCCCGCTGCGCAGGAACTGGTGGAAAAACTGCAAAACTACATCAGCAACAACTTCTACACCTGCACCAAGGAGATTTTGGCGGGCTTAGGACAGATGTACACCGCGGACGAGCGATTCAAAACCAACATCGACAAACACGGCGAGGGCACGGCATCATTTATCAGCAGCGCCATTGCCCATTACTGCGCCTGATTGTATCAACACCACCTCCTTGCTGCCACGGCGACAGGGAGGTGATTTTATGCACTCTTTATCTCTTTTCTACACCTTTCTTCTTCCCTTTTCCCATTTCCTGTGTTACAATAACCCCAAAGAAATCCTTTGATAAAGGAGCGAATAGCGATGGATATTTTTGATATTCTCGGCCCCGTGATGGTTGGCCCCTCCTCTTCCCATACGGCAGGTGCCGTGCGCATTGGACTGATGGCACGAACCCTTCTTGGCACTGAGCCTGTCCGCGCCAACATCCACCTCCATGGCTCTTTTGCCGAGACGGGTATGGGGCACGGTACTGACAAGGCGCTGGTGGCAGGTCTTTTGGGCATGAAGCCCGATGATCTGCGTATCCCCAACTCCTTTGAGGTAGCGCAGGAGCAGGGCTTTGCCTTCCACTTTGATACCCGTGAGCTGCGGGATGCCCACCCCAATACCGCCATGATCTGCGTCTATGATAAAAACGACAAGCGCTTGGAGATTCAAGCCTCCAGCCTCGGCGGCGGACGCATTAAGGTCAATAAGATCGACGGCATCGCCGTGGATTTCAGCGGCGACTACAATACGCTGGTGATCCGCAATTTGGACTACTATTCTTCCGAAGCCGCCGTCACCACCATTCTCAACCAGTTCCGCATCAATATCGCCAACATGAGCATGTGGCGGCAGAAGCGTGGCGGTGAATCCCTCATGATCATTGAGACGGATCAGCATGTCTCCCCTCAGCAGGTGGAGTTTATCGGCACGCTGCCCGGTGTGGTGGCGATCACCTATTACGACAAGGAGGATAAGGACGATGGCTCTACTGTCGATGCAGGAAATCCTTGACCGCTCCCACGAGAGCGGAAAGCCCTTTTGGGAGATCGTATTGGAAGATGACATGGAGGAACGTCAGGTAACACGGGAAACCTCCATGGCAAAGATGCTCAGCGTGTGGCAGGCCATGAAGGATGCTTCCGACAGCTACACAGGCCGTCGCCGCAGCGTCAGTGGCTTGGTAGGCGGCGAGGGCATGAAAATGCGCCAGTACAACATGCGCCATGACTCTCTCTCCGGCGGCTATATCGGCGATGTGATCGCCGAGGCGCTGAGCATGGGCGAATCCAACGCCTGTATGTGCCGCATTGTGGCAGCCCCTACGGCGGGCGCTTGCGGCGTCCTCCCTGCTGTGCTGCTGCCCTTGAACAAGTATGAAGAGGTCAGCCAGCATCAGATCCTTGAGGCGCTGTATGTTGCCAGCGGTATCGGCGCTGTCATCGCCTACAAGGGCTCTATTGCCGGTGCTGCCGGCGGCTGCCAAGCCGAGATCGGCACTGCCTCTGCCATGGCAGCAGGCGCATTGGTGGCCCTCCGCGGCGGCAGCGGTGAGCAGATCTGCCACGCCGTTGCCATGAACATTGCCAACCTCATGGGTCTCGTCTGCGATCCCATTGCAGGCTTGGTGGAAGTCCCCTGTGTCAAGCGCAATGTCATCGGCGCTATGAACGCCGTCAGCTGCGCCGACATGGCGCTGGCAGGCTGCGAGAGCCAAGTCCCTGTGGACGAGGTCATTGATGCCATGGACGAGGTGGGTCGCCGTATGCCCGTGGAGTTCCGCGAAACGGCACTGGGCGGTCTTGCCGCTACACCTACAGGCCGCGCTGTGAAGGCGAAGATGGAAGAACTCCGATTGAAGAACACCTAAACGATAGAACTCCCTCCGCACAATGCGGAGGGAGTTTTTTATGCTTTTTTACCCATTCGCAAGCCCATAAGAAGCAAGACTATGCCAATCAACGCAGCAGACAGAAAAATCAGCAACTGCACGTTTCCGTTGATACACTGTTCCCAGTTGTGGAAATCCACATAATACTGGTCACCCTTCGTGTGGAGAAAAAAATCTACCACGTAACCTGCAAAGTAATACATCACTGCACAAACCAGCGTACATACGCCGCCCTTTATGAGCCCATTCCACGGCAGCAGACAGATAAGCGCACAAAGGAGAAGGGGGATGAAACTATACGCTGCGATGGCAAAGGCAGGCAGTAGAGAAAATGGCTGATAAAAACGTACCGTCAGCAACAAAAGCGCCGTCAGCACCAACAAAAGTATCGCCACAGCAAGAAACGCATACCGCTTATACTGTGTTCTATGGAGAAAGATCGGCAAAAATACCGCCACATATCCCATCAGTACGCCGACACAAGCAGTGGGCACCCAAAATAAACCGCGGGTATATACGCCGCAGGTAAACAGCAGCAGACAGATGGAGAGATAGCTTGTGGCAACAAACACCTGCAGCTTGTGCTCTTCTGTGAACAGTGTAAAGGTGGGGATAAAGGAATAGGCGCACAGCAGCGAAGCCAGCACAATGAAGAACCAAGATAGCGTATGGTTTACCGCCAAATTGCAGATGAAGCAAATGAGCAGTGCCAAGGAATAGGCAATGGTGGGAAGCCAAAACCATACGCCGCGAATCGTGCGGAATTTCTTTGCCTCACGCTGGACTTTTCGCGCCGCCGTATCGGTGGAGGCGGTGAGGAATTCATGCTCGCTGATCTCCAGCACACGGCAGATGTCGCCAATGAGCGTGATGTCGGGATAGGATGCGCCACGCTCCCACTTGCTGATAGCACCTTCCGTCACAAACAGAAGCTCTGCCAATTCTTTTTGGGAATAGTTCTTTTCGATGCGTTTGCTTTTAATGAATGCACCAAAGGTTTTCTTGTCCGTCATGGGGTATCACCTCTTGGGATATGGTAGTCTAAACGCATAAAAATGTCAATGGACTGTTACGCCACCCCGTAATGACAGCAAGGAAGGGAGAAAGGCACGCCTTTCTCCCTTCCCTTTTTATGCTTTAGACTTTGAAACGATCGTTTCCTCAGCTCTCGCTGCGACGCTTATAGTACTCGTACTTCTCCTTGGCATTGGCCTCTGCCTCGGCAAAGAGTTCCTTGGCGTTGTCAGGGAAGCTCAGCTCCAGGGAAGCGTAGCGCACCTCGCCCTTCATGAACTCGTACAGGGGCATGGTGGGCTCCTTGGAGTCCATGGTCAGCTTCTTGGTAGCGGGATCGTAGCGGTAGAGATTCCAATAGCCGGAGGCGACAGCATCCTTCATCTCCTGCTGGGCATAGCCCATACCCTTCTTGATACCGTGGTTGATGCAGGGAGCGTAGCAGATGATGAGAGAGGGACCCTTATGGGCTTCTGCCTCACGGATGGCCTTAATGAGTTGGTTGGGATTGGCACCCATGGAGCACTGGGCAACGTAGACATTGTCGTAGGTCATCATCAGTGCGCCCAAATCCTTCTTCTGGGTCTTTTTACCGCTGGCCTGGAACTGGGCCACAGCGCCCACAGGCGTTGCCTTGGAGGACTGACCGCCGGTGTTGGAATAGACCTCGGTATCCACCAGCAACACGTTCACATCCTCGCCCATAGCGAACACGTGGTCAAGGCCGCCGTAACCGATGTCGTAAGCCCAGCCGTCGCCGCCGTACATCCACATGGTCTTCTTGGACATATCCTTCTTGCGCTTCAAGATCTCGTCCACCAACTTCTGCTCCTCGGCGGTGAAGCCGCCCTGCTCCAGCACCTTCACCAGTGCCTCGGTGGCGGGGGTAGAGGCATCCAGATCCTCGTAGGTCTCCAGCCACTTGGCGATCATGGCCTTCACATCGGCGTTGGCGGTGATCGCATCCAGCTCCTTCACATAGTCGGTGACGCAGTCGCGCAGCTGCTTGACAGCGAGGCACATACCGTAGGAGAACTCAGCGTTGTTCTCGAACAGGGAGTTAGACCAAGCGGGGCCGCGACCCTCAGCGTTCTTGCAGTAAGGTACGCAAGGCATAGCAGCACCCCAAGCCTGGGTGCAGCCTGTGGCGTTGGCAAGATACATCTTGTCGCCAAAAAGCTGGGTCAGCAGCTTAATATAGGGAGTCTCACCGCAGCCGGCGCAAGCGCCGCTGAACTCCACCAAGGGCTGCTTGAACTGGCTGCCCTTGAGGGTGAACTTATCCATCTTGTCGCCCTTAACAGGCAGATTGAACAGATACTCCCAACCGCTCTGATCGAGAGACACCTCATGGGAAGGCACCATCTTCAGCGCCTTGCCGGCCTTGGGGCAGGAGTTGACGCAGCTGCCGCAGCTGGTGCAGTCCAGTGTGGACACGCCCATAGCGTACTTCATACCGGCAAGCTGGGGGCCCTTGGCATCCACCAGCTCCACACTGGCAGGCGCGACGGCGGCCTCAGCCTCCGTCAGCAGGAAGGGACGAATGACAGCGTGGGGGCAGACGAAGGAGCACATATTGCACTGCAAGCACTCATTCTTATCCCACACAGGCAGATGGGTGGCAATACCGCGCTTTTCATAGCGGGAAGTGCCCAGCGGCATCGTGCCGTCCTCCATGCCGCGGAAGGCGGATACAGGGAGATCATCGCCCTTCTGGGCGTTGATGGGCACGAGAATGTCGCTGATGACATAGGGCAGGCCAGCCTTGGGAGGCGCGATGGCAGCGCCGGAGAGCTGCTTCCAGCTGTCCTTGACGTCCACCTTCACCAGTGCGTTGATACCGGCGTCCACGGCCTGCAGGTTCATGTTGACGACCTTCTCACCCTTGAGGGCATAGGTCTTGCGGACAGCGGCCTTCATATGCTCCACAGCATCCTCCACGGGGATAACATTGGCAAGCTTGAAGAAGGCAGCCTGCAGCACCATGTTGGAGCGGTTACCCAGACCCAGTGCCTGAGACTCACGGTTGGCATCGATGATGTAGAACTTAATGTCGTTCTCAGCGATGTAGCGGAGGATGTCGCCGGGCATCTTCTCCTCCAGCTCACTCTCGCTCCACTCGCAGTTCAGCAGGAAGGAGCCGCCGGGCTTCAGCTGAGAGATAATGTCGTACTTGGTGAGATAGGTCTGGTTATGGCAGGCAACGAAATCCGCCACATTGACATAGTAGGTGGAGCTGATGGGCTGCTTGCCGAAACGCAGATGGGACTTGGTGATACCGAAGGACTTCTTCGTATCGTACTCGAAGTAGGCCTGACAGTACATATCGGTGGTCTCGCCGATGATCTTGATAGAGTTCTTGTTGGCACCCACCGTACCGTCGGAGCCGAGACCCCAGAACTTGCAGGCGATAGTGCCCTCAGGCTCCGTCAGCAGTGCAGGACCCAGAGGCAGGGACAGGTTGGTCACATCGTCCTCAATGCCGATGGTGAAGTGATTCTTGGGCGCATCCAGCAGCAGGTTATCATACACCGCCTTCAGCTGGGCGGGGGTGGTGTCCTTGCTGGAGAGACCGAAACGACCTGCGTAGATGAGGGGACGGGCAGGATCGTTGATGTAGGCGGCGCAGATGTCCTCATAGAGAGGCTCACCGATAGAACCTGCCTCCTTCACGCGGTCGAGAACGGCAACCTTCTTCACCGTCTTGGGCATGGCGGCAAGGAGATGCTTGGCAGAGAAGGGACGGAACAGGTGTACCTGCAGGAAGCCCACCTTTTCGCCATGGGCGTTGAGATACTCCACCACCTCACGGGCACAGCCGGACACAGAACCCATGGCTACCACCACGCGGTCAGCATCGGGTGCGCCATAGTAGTTGAACAGGTGATAATCGCGGCCCGTCAAGGCGTTGATCTGGGCCATGTAGTCCTCCACCACATCGGGCAGAGCATCATAATCGCTGTTGTTGGCCTCGCGGAGCTGGAAGTAGATGTCGGGGTTATCCACCAAGGAGCGCATACGGGGATCTTCGGGGTTCAGGGCATTGGCGCGGAACGCAGCCAAAGCGTCGTAGTCCACCAGCTTTGCATAGTCATCGTACTCCAGCACATCGATCTTCTGGATCTCGTGGGAAGTGCGGAAACCATCAAAGAAATGCAGGAACGGGATGCGGGAACGGATGGCGCTCAAATGTGCCACCGCTGCCATATCGGCGCTCTCCTGCACGCTGCCGGCGCAGAGCATGGCAAAGCCCGTCTGACGGCAGTTCATCACGTCGGAATGGTCGCCGAAGATGGAGAATGCATGAGTACCCACCGTACGGGATGCAACATGGAGCACGCCGGGCAGACGCTCACCGGAGATACGGTGCATGGTGGGGATCATCAGCATCAAGCCCTGAGAGGCGGTAAAGCTGGTGGCCAAAGCACCTGCTTCCAATGCGCCGTGGCAAGCACCGCAGGCACCTGCCTCAGACTGCATCTCCACAAGACGCACGGTCTGATTGAAAATATTCTTCTTTCCGTTGGCAGACCATTCATCGGCCTTTTCCGCCATGGGAGAAGAGGGGGTAATGGGATAAATGGCAGCTACCTCTGAGAAGGCATAAGCTACGTATGCGGCGGCTTCGTTGCCGTCACAGATCTTCATGATCTTGCTCATTTATAAAATGTCCTCCTTCATTATTACTGCCTCTCCCCTGTTCCGATGGGATGAGGCAGTTTCGCTATGAGCAACATTTTAACACTTCTCGTCAAAAAGGTCAACAAAAACTAATTTTTACTCTCATAAATTGGTAACAAATACCGAAAACCTTTTCAATATTACGAAAACGCCGTAACTTGAGAAGTTACGGCGTTTATCATTGGATTTAGTTCCCGAATACCAAAGGCATTCCCTCAAAGGCCACAGTACCGTTTTTCACGGCGACCATGCCGCCCAACAGGTTTTCGTATTCCCCATCGGGCAGGTCTACCTTCACATTTCCGCGGCAACCGTAGGGGCTGAACACACCACGGACATGCTGCGTGGGGCAATCGTAGTACATAACGGCGATACCTTCTGCCCCCTCCTCTGCCCAGAAACCCGAAGCAGACAGAGGCAGCGCTGCCTTCATCTTTCGCAGGGTACAGAGGTAATCCTGCAGATCCTCGTTCTTCTCGGCGAAGGAGTCCTCCTTCTCAAAAAGGCTCACCTGATGACGGGGCGCAAACTCCATACCGCTGTAGAGGAGAGTCGTGCCGCGGAGGAAATAGAGCATGGCTAAATAGTTGTGAAGAGCCTCCTCCGATGTTACGCGGGAGGCAAGGCGGGGCTGATCGTGGTTTTCGAAGCAGCGGAGCTTCACATAGTTGTCGGTATAGGCCGCCTCCTGCATATTGAGCATATGGAGATAGGTCTTAAAGTTCCGACGGTCTTCAAACATCTCCTCAATGTGAGGCCAGATGTCGTAATCATAGGTCATGTCGAAAGCGCGATAGAGATCACCATCGCTGACTGCCACCGCCCCTTGAGCCCGCATATAGCGGTTGTGGATGCCGTGGACACTCTCTGCCAGCCAAATGGCATCGGGGCGCACCTGCGCCACCGCCTCACGGGCGCGACACCAAAATTCCACAGGCACAGAGCTTGCCACATCACAGCGGAAGCCGTCCACGATCTTCGCCCACTGCACCAGCGTTTCGATCTGATAGTCCCAAAGAGGTGCGTTGCGGTAGTTGAGATCGACAATATCGCTCCAATCCGCCACGCGGCGGGTGGGGTTGCCATTTTCATCCCGCAGGAAGAACTCGGGATGGTCGTGTGCCAGTACGGAGTCGGGCGAGGTGTGGTTATAGACCACATCAATGATGAGGCGCATCCCACGCTTGTGGCACTCCCCCACCAAATGCTGCAGATCCTCCACCGTACCCATATCGGGATTCACGGCGCGGTAGTCGCGGATGGCGTAGGGGCTGCCCACGCTGCCCTTACGGTTCACCTCGCCGATGGGATGGATAGGCATGAGCCACAGAATATCCACGCCGAGAGAGCGCAGACGGTCGAGGTCACCTTCCAGTGCGCGGAACGTACCCTCGGGGGTATGGTCACGGACGAACACGCTGTACAGCACTGCGTCACGAAGGTTCACATTTGTATTGCTTGCCATTTCTTTCTCCTTAGTCCAACATCTGCAGGAATTCATCCTCCGTCAGCACGGGGATGCCCAAATCTTGGGCTTTCGTCAGCTTGCTGCCTGCATTTTCACCTGCTACGACATAGCTTGTCTTTTTCGATACGCTGCCACTGGCCTTACCGCCGCGCAATTCGATCATTTCCGTGGCCTCGTCGCGGGTAAACTTCGTCAGCGCGCCCGTCAGCACGAAGGTAAGACCTGCAAAGCGGGCATCCACCTTCTCGGTGCGATCCACCATGTTGACACCCGCCTCCTTAAGACGGGCGAGGAGATCGCGGGACTGGGGGCTGTCCATCCAGCTGCGGATAAAGCCTGCGGTGATGGGGCCCACATCGTCGATGGCGGTCAGTTCCTCCTCCGTGGCGGCGACGATAGCATCCATAGAGCCGAAATGGGAGGCCAGCACCTTGGCAGCCTTATCTCCCACCTGTCGGATACCGAGGGCTGCAATGAGCCGCCACAGGTCATTGTCCTTGGACTTCTCAATAGCTGCCACAGCGTTGGCGGCAGATTTTTTACCCATACGCTCCAAGGGTGAGATGTCCTCCACCTTCAAGGTATAGAGATCGGCGGCATTCTTCACGAGATCGTTCTCGATCAGACTGTTAATGACCGCAGGGCCGAGGCCGTCAATATCCATGGCGTTGCGGGAGACGAAATGGGTGAGATTCCGCAGCCGCTGGGCGGGACACTCCGCGCCTGTGCAGCGGAGGGCCACGCCATCCTCATCCCGCGCCACGGCAGCGCCGCAGACGGGACACTGGGCGGGGATTTCATAGGGTACGGCATCGGCAGGACGCTTGTCCATCACCACTTCCACGATCTCGGGGATGATCTCGCCCGCCTTGCGGACGATGACGGTGTCGCCGATGCGGATATCCTTGCTGGCGATGAAATCCTGATTATGAAGGGTGGCAAAGGACACGGTACTGCCTGCCAAGCGGACAGGGGCAAGGACTGCCTTGGGGGTCAGCACGCCAGTGCGACCCACTTGAATGACGATATCTTTCAACACAGAGGGCTTCTGCTCGGGTGGGTACTTGTAGGCCACCGCCCAGCGGGGACACTTAGCGGTGCTGCCCAGCATATCGCGCTGGGCGAGATCGTCCAGCTTCACCACCGCGCCGTCGATATCAAAAGGATAGTTGCCCCGCTCTTCCCCAAGGCGGTCAATCTCCCCGAGCACTTCCTCCGCCGTATGGAGGCAGCACTGAGGGATCACCTTGAAGTGCTGGGACTTCAAATATTCGATGGTCTCGGTATGGCTGGCAAAGGTTTTCCCTTCGCACAACTGCATATTGAAAATAGCAATATCCAGCTTGCGCTGGGCGGCAATGCGGGAATCCAACTGGCGCAAAGACCCTGCGGCGGCGTTGCGGGGATTTGCCATCAAGGGCTTTCCCTCAATTTCGCGGCGGGCGTTGATCTCCTCAAAGACACTGCGGGACATATAGACCTCGCCACGGACAATGAGGCGGGGCAGCTTTTCGGGCAGCGTCATGGGAAGAGAGCGGATAGTGCGGAGATTCTCCGTAACATCCTCGCCCACGCGACCATCACCACGGGTAGCACCGCGATAGAACACACCGTCACGGTACTCTACCGCCACGCTGAGGCCGTCCACCTTGGGCTCGACACTGTAGGCAGCGTCGGGGATCTCCTGCGCTACGCGGTCAAAAAAGGCGCGCACTTCCTCCGCGTCAAACACGTCCTGCAAGCTCTCCAAGGGCACATCGTGGCGCACCTGCTCGAACTGGCTCAAAATCTTGCCGCCAATGCGCTGGGTGGGAGAATCGGGGGTCACTTCCTCGGGATGCTCAGCCTCCAATTCCTCCAAACGGCGCAGCAAGCGGTCATATTCAAAATCGGACATGGTGGGGGCATCCAGCACATAGTAGAGATGTCCTGCCTCGTTCAGCGTTTCACGCAGCTGGGCAATTTCCTGTCGATAGTCCATAGTCGTTTCCTCTTACATCTTTAGTCCAATATATTAGCTCCGTAATCGATCATATCCTCCGGCGCGGCAGAGAAATAGGTATAGCTCTCCGGCACGCTGCCGACGATCACCGTCTCGGCAACGGCGATCTCGTTTGCCACCGTGGTGGAAGTGCGGATCCCCGGCAAGAGAATGCTCATGTAGACATCCACTTCCAGCAGGATCTGATGGCGGGTCTGGTTGATACCCGCGGCGGAGAACTCATTGCGGAACACGGCGCTGGCGCTACCTACCGCCTGCATCCGCACGGTGATATAGGGCCCACGGCCCGAAAGAAGCGCAGAACCCGTCAGCGTTCCAATGGGGATACGCAGTTCACTGGTGGAAACCTCGGAAAGTCTGCGGAGGATTTCCTCGGAAATGGCGCTTTGCATACGGTTCACTTCCGCCACGTTGCTCCGCAGGGCCGTCACGCGGCCTGTGGCGTCCTTTTCAAAAGTGACAAACGCCTCGTAGTTAATATCGCCACGCTGAATGGCCTCCTCCACGGCGGCAGCTACAATGCGGTTGACGCTGTTGGACACCCGCGCCGAGGCCATACTGGTCAGCACAGGCCGCAAATGGGCAAGGAGCAGAATCAGCAGCGCCAAAAGGACGATGCCAATCAGCGTCATCCACACCGCCCAACGCTGCCCTTTACTCAAGCGCACATAGCGAAGCCGATCCATCACCTCACCCCCTACCGTGAGGGTATGAGGTGATGGCTTTTCCTTATTCCTCCCAACTGTTGACGATGGCCTTGAATGTCTTGCCTCGCTCCATGAAGTTCTTGAACTGGTCAAAGGCGGCACAGGCGGGAGAAAGGGTCACCACGTCACCCTCCACAGCGCGGTCTCTTGCCGTTTCCACCGCAGCTGTAAAGGGAGAAACCATGACAATCTCAGGGCACCCCATCTTATAGTTAGGTGCAGCCTCCACGGCGGCGCGGATCTTCTCTGCCGTCGCGCCGCACAGGACGAGGAGCTTCACATGCTCCACAATTTCGC
The DNA here is from genome assembly GCA_017408915.1 of Oscillospiraceae bacterium. GTDB lineage: Bacteria > Bacillota > Clostridia > Oscillospirales > Oscillospiraceae > Vescimonas. The sequence goes on from JAFQTS010000020.1 coordinate 32,787, forward strand.
AGCCCAAATCGTCAAAGGGAATGTGCTTATCGTAGCCGCCTGCAATGAGGATCACCTTTTCCTTGAAGGAGCGCAGACCTGCCGTGGTGCGGCTGGGGCTGGAGGCAATGGAGTCGTTATAATACCGCACGCCGTGATAAGTACGCACCAACTCGATGCGATGCTCCACGCCGCCGAATTCACGGGCGAAATCGCGGATGATCTCGGGGGGAACAAAGTCGCCTACAGCGGCGATGGCTGCCAAATAGTTCTCCACATTGTGGACACCGGGGAGCTTAATATCCTCCACGGACATGATGCGGATGTTCTCTCCCTCGCTGCGGCGGAAGATCACATCACCACGGAGGAACGTGCCCTCCTCCACCGTATCAAGGCGGCTGAAGAACTGCACGTTGCCCACCGCTTTCTCCGCCTCGGCGCGAGTCAAAGCGTTATCATAATTGAGGATCACGCTGTCGCTGGCCCACTGGTGAAGGAAGATATTCTCCTTGGAGGCAACGTACTCCTCCATGTCGGTATGGACATCCAAGTGGTTGGGGGCGAGGTTGGTAATCACCGCCACATGGGCGCTGTGGGTCATAGTCATCAGCTGGAAACTGGACAGTTCCAGCACCGTAAGGTCGGTGACGCCCATATCGTCCGCCTCACACAGCAAAGGATTGCCGATATTGCCGCCGAGATGGACGGTGTAGCCCGCCTTCTCCAACAGTTTGGCGATGATGGTGGTGGTCGTAGTCTTGCCATCCGAGCCGGTGACGGCGATGATGGGACAGGGGCAGACCTCGAAGAACACCTCCATCTCGGAGGTAAGGACAGCACCGCGCTCCACGGCGGCTTTCAGCTGAGGCACATCGTGGCGGAGACCGGGGGTGCGGAAGATGACATCCTGGGTGAGATGGTCGAGGTAATCTGCGCCCAGCTGCAGCTTGGCGCCCAAAGCCGTCAGTTCAGCGGCAAGGTCGCCCAGTTCTTCCACTGTGCGCTTGTCGCAGGCGGTCACATCAATGCCCTCGCTGCAAAGGCGGCGAATCAAAGGCGTATTGCTGACACCGATGCCGATGACGGCGACGGACTTATCTTTAAGGCTATTTACATATTCCTGTAAGGTCATGGTAGCTGCTCCTTAACTAATTTTTTCTTGAAGCTATTATACTCGCTTTTCCCTTCTACTTCAATCCCACGGCGCAAAAAATCGCGCCGCATCTTTCGACACGGCGCGAATCCTTACGCAATGGTTATGGTGTTGCGGCGCAGCAAGCGGGCAGTACCCTGCAGAGTAATGTTCCCTGCTTCATCGGCGGCAACATGGAGCGTACCTCCCTTCTGACGGAGAGGCAGAGATACAGCTTTCCCCGTGGAATAGCGGAGATAGGCACCCACCGCAGCCGTTCCGCTGCCGCAGGAGTTCTCCCAAAACATGGTCTTGGCCTCCGGCACATAAACGAGGGGGTTCATAGTGCTTGCTTCCAAGTCCACCTGCATCAATCCCAATGCCTCGGCGTGGAGTTCCTCGCACAGTTCCCGCACGATGGTCTCGGCGGTACTATCGTCAACCGCACCCAGCAAAACAGCGTGGCTGATGCCGTCACTGAGCACCACGGGCAGGGTAAGTCCTCCCTTTTCCACCGTGATGATCTCCTTGGGGGCAGGCATCGCTACGGAGCAGGCGTAGCCATCGACAGTAGGCGTGACCACGATCTCCACTTCCCTGCCGCTGATGCTGACACGAAGGTGCTTCTCCTCTTCCATGCCGCAGTTCAGCGCGTAGAGAGAGGCAGCACACATGGCGGCATTGCCGCAGAATTCGCCGCCCGCCATGCGGATGGCAGTATCGCAGCCATGGGGTGCGTCCACCACAAAGCCCACCTGCTCACAAAGAGGCTCGACAGCCATAATGGCCTCTGCGATCCGCGGCTGATCCGCTACGGGAACAGACTGTTCCACCAGCACCGTCATGTTGCCGGTGGGGTCCATGAAGGCATAGGTAAGCTCCATCATCACTGCTGATACTTGTTGAGGAAGCGCTGGGTGCGCTCCTCCTTGGGGTTGTTGATGACTTCCTGTGCAGGGCCTTCCTCCACGATGACGCCGCCGTCCATAAAGACGATGCGGTCTGCCACATCGCGGGCGAAGATCATCTCGTGGGTGACGATGACCATGGTCATGTTCTCCTCTGCCAGCTGGCGAATGACCTTCAAAATCTCGCCGGTGAGCTCGGGGTCGAGGGCAGAGGTAGGCTCATCGAAGAAGAGAATGTCGGGCTTCATAGCCAGTGCGCGGGCGATAGCCACACGCTGCTGCTGACCGCCGGAGAGCTGGCAGGGATAGGCGTCAATCTTATCCGCCAAGCCCATTTTCTCCAGCAAGACCTTCGCTGTCTCGATGGCCTCTTCCTTGGGAATGCCCAACACGTTGATGGGGGCGTCAATGAGGTTTTTCAACACGGAATAGTGGGGAAACAGATTGAAGTTCTGAAACACCAGTCCAAAGCAGCCGCGGGCCTTTTTCAGCGCTGCCTTATCGGCATAGACTGCCTTACCGTCCACTGTAGTGACGATGCTCTCACCCTTATAGGCAAGCTCACCTTCCGTCATATCGGTCAGGAGCGTGGCGCAGCGCAAGAGGGTGGATTTACCGCTGCCGGAGGGGCCGATGATGGCCACCACCTCGCCTGCGTCCACCGACAGAGAGATGCCCTTGAGCACGTCCAGCGTGCCGTCGAACACCTTTCTCACATTTTCCATTTTCAGAATATTCATGGCTGCACCTCTCAGGAATAATAGCTCATGCTCTTCTCAATCTTGCCCATGACCAAGTCCACAACACCGTTGAAGATGAAGTAGAACACGCCTGCCACAAGGAAGGGCATAAAGCTGGTTTGGGAGTTGGCGATCTGCTTACCGATGGTAAACATCTCCTGATAGGAGACGGTAAAGGCCATGGAGGTGTCCTTAACCAGCGTCACCACCTCGTTGGTGATGCTGGGCATAATACGCTTGACCACCTGAGGCAGAATGATGTGGAAGAAGGTCTGCATTTTCGAGTAGCCCAGCACATTGGCGGCCTCATATTGCCCCACGGGCATAGACTCAATACCACCGCGATAGATCTCGGCAAAGTAAGCGGCGTAGTTAATGGCAAAAGCGATGACAACAGGGATCAGCTTATTGCGGGAAACGGAGATTTCAAAAAGATAGTAAGGGCCGTATGTAACAGCCAGCAGCTGCAGCATCAAGGGCGTACCGCGCAGAATAGAGATCACAAAACGGGTCACGTTAGAGATGATCCGATTCTTGCTCATGCGCAGCCATGCCACGATCATACCGAGGGGTATAGAGAAGATCAGCGTCAGCGCGAAGATAGCAAAGGTTCTGCCGAGACCTTCGCTCATCTTCATTATCATGGTCATTAGCGTCATAAAAACCTCAACTCTTTACACACACGTTCCCGAAGGTGCATTGCGCACCTTCGGGAAGTGAGAAGTTACATAATTATTGATGTAGGATCTAACAATCAGTCGTTCAGGAACACCAGGTTGACGGGATCGATATCGGGATAGTTGGCAGCGATCTTGGCATAGGTGCCGTTAGCAACCAGCTCTGCCACAGCGGCTTCCATCTCTGCGCACATCTCAGCGTCACCGGAACGGAAAGCGATACCGTACTCCTCAGCGCCCAGATCCTCGTTGATGATGGTGAAGCCCTCGTTCTCAGCCACATAAGCGGCGGCCACGGGCATATCCACAAACACGGCGTCAACAGCGTTACCATCCAGATCGGCGAAGCACTTGATGAAGCTATCGGTGGTGCTCAGCTCGGCGAAGGTAGCAGCCAGAGACTCCAGATCGCCGCCCTCGTTCAGCAGAGCCTCACCGGAGGTACCCAGCTGCACGCTAACAACCTTGCCGGCCAGATCAGCGGAAGAAGTGATACCGCTATCGTCCTTCACCAGGATGACCTGAGTGTTGTAGTAGTAGGGAGCGGACAGGACATAGCCGGCTTCCTTCATGCTGTCGAGGATGGTCATGCCGGACCAGATGCAGTCACACTCCATAGCATCCAGCTGCACCAGCTTCTGATCCCAGTTCACACCGAAGACCTCGAAGTTCCAGCCCAGCAGCTCGCAAGCGGCCTTGCAGACCTCAACGTCGAAACCGGAGTACTCGCCGTTGTCATCAATGTAGCTGAAGGGAGGATACTCGGGGTCAATGCCCATCACGAAGGTCTTGACCTCGTCGCCATCAGCAGCGCCATCATCGGCGGGGGCCTTTTCGCCGCAAGCGGCCAGAGACAGCACCATGACCAGTGCCAGCATCATTGCAAAAAACTTTTTCATAATTTTCTCCTTTTCTGCTCGTCGCGGTTGTTGCGGCGGCTTTGTTTTATCGTGCTATCACTCTACCACTTTAGCACGCTAATGTAAAGACTTATAATCAACAAATATCCACGAATATTTCATTTGTTTTTGTGCACCATATACAAACAAGGCTATAGACGCAGAAAAAGACGGCGGTTTACGCCGTCTTTTTCATATCTGCGAGCTGTTCTATAAGCCGGGTTCTGTCTTGACAGTCATCTATCTAGCCGCCGTGTTGCCACGGCGATCAAGCCACCTCGGGGACGGTCGGGCCAACCAATGTCCCCATAGCGGTGTTGCTCCGGATAGAGTTTACAGCGATGGGCACTCTCGAGCCATCGGGTGAGCTCTTACCTCACCTTTCCACCCTTACCGTACAAAGTACGGCGGTATATCTCTGTTGCACTTTTCCTGAAGTCGCCTTCGGCGGGCGTTACCCGTTATCCTCGCCCTGTGGAGCCCGGACTTTCCTCATCGGCAGGCTTTCGCCTTTGCCGCCGCGACTGTCTGAACACCTCGCCCGATTATTGTACAAAACTGCAGTCGCCTTGTCAACAAAAAGCGCCTCTTTTTCTTTTAATTGTGATATATGCCACAGTAAAACTACCATATCTCGTGGTAGAATAAACCAACACTACTACATAAGGAGGCACAGCTATGGAATTGGGAAAGAATCTCCTCCCTGAGGATTATGTAGAGCCTACCTGCCCCCTGTGCATGAACGCCGATGCTGTAAAACGCATCCCTTTGCAGCGTGTGGCGGAGAAATTGGATGAATATATGGGGCGGCAGGATTTTGCTGCTGCACGCCGCCACCTCACCTACTGGCTGGCGGAGGCGGAAAGCTGCGGAGATCGCCGCGGAATGTTTGGCGTGCACAGTGAATGGATGGGTTTTTGCCGTAAGATGGGCGAGGGCGAAGAGGCCATCTCCCACGCTAAGGCCGCAATGGCACTGGTGGACGAAGTAGGCGCTGAATCGGTGGCGGCGGCTACCATTTATATTAATGCCGCTACGGTGTATCAGGCCTTCTCTCAGCCTACGGCAGCGCTGCCTCTTTTTGAGCGGGCACAGGCTATCTATCACCGCGAACTCTCCCCTACCGATGATCGCGTCGGCGGACTCTATAATAACATGGCACTGACCCTTGTTTCCTTGGGGCGTTACGGCGAGGCGTATGAGCTCTATAAAAAAGCGTTGGAGATCATGGCACACGCTGAAAACGGCGCGTTGGAGCAGGCCATCACCTATTTGAATATGGCCAACGCTGTGGAAGCAGAGCACGGTCTTGAAAAAGCCGAGGCAAAAATCAGCCAGTATCTTGACAAGGCGGCAGATCTGCTGGATACCCCTTCCCTGCCCCGCAACGGCTACTACGCCTTCGTGTGCGAAAAATGTGCCCCTACCTTTGATTACTACGGGTTCTTCCTGTATGCCAACGACTTGAAGGAGAGAGCGAGGGAGATCTATGAACGGCCTTGAACTGAGCCGCGCCTTTTATGAAGCGTACGGCAAACCCATGTTGGAGGAGCAATTCCCCCAGCTGCTACCTCTGTTGGCGGTGGGACTCTTCGGCAGCGGTTCGGAGTGCTTCGGATATGACGATGAGACCTCCCGTGACCACGATTTTGAGCCTGCCTTCTGCCTCTTCCTGCCCGATGAGGATATCGTAGATCGCCGCACGGCCTTCCTCTTAGAGCGGGCTTACGCCAAGCTGCCGCGGGAATTTAAGGGCCTTCTTCGCAGCCTCACCGCCCCTGTTGGCGGCCCACGCCACGGTGTACTGCGGACGAGGGAGTTCTTTTCTCAGAAAATTGGCAGCGCAGAGGGCACATTACGCCTTGAGGACTGGCTGCGCGTGCCAGAATATGCGCTGGCAGAGTGCTGCAACGGCGAGCTTTTCTTCGATAACTACGGCGAAGTCACCGCTATTCGTCAGCATTTGGCGGTCTATCCCCATGATGTACGGTGCAAAAAGCTGGCGGGCCAACTGCTGCTGATGGTACAGGCGGGACAGTATAACTATCCCCGCTGCCTCGCCCACGGCGAAACGGCGGCGGCACAGCTGGCGGTCAACGAGTTCGTCAACGCTGCCTTGGCGGTGATCTTCCTGCTGAATGGACGGTATCTCCCCTTCTATAAGTGGCAATTTCGTGCCTTGCGTGAGCTGCCTATCTTAGGTGACAGCGGGCGGGTGTTGGAATATCTCCTCTGCACCCCCAACGACGAGGACACGGCACAGGAAAAGCAGGAGCTGATCGAGGAGTTGGCAAGCAAGGTTATCACCGCACTGCAGGAGCAGCAGCTTACCGATGCCATCTGCGGCGATTTGGAAAAGCACGCCTACTCCGTCAACGATCGAATTGGAAATGCTGAACTGAGAAACGCCCATATTTTAATGACAATATAGCATTAGAGAGATCCTTCGGGGTCTCTCTTTCTGTTTTCTTGGAAATTTACATATTTTTCAAAAGATTCTCAGATTTATCGTTGAGATTTCTGTTGGAAGGGTGTATAATATTTTAGAAAATTTTTGGATAATTCAGGAGACTTCTCCAATATTATACAAGGAGTATCCCTCGAAATAAAGGAGCTTTACGGAATGAAAAAGAAGAACACCATGTTCACCGCTATTGCCAATCGCGTGATCATTGCCATTCTGCTTTGTGTGATGACCTTCTCGATTGCGAAAATCGTTACCTATTTTGACGAAAAGGCTGCATCCGATCAGATGCAGAACGATATTCTTCACGAACATGTCACGCCTAACACGCCTCAGCCCGACGATTCCGTTGCGTCCGAAGACGAGGAAGCCCCTGTTGAGCCTGTCGTTCCTGAGGTAGAAGAGGCTCCCGATGAGTCTGCCGCTACTGAGGATGAGACGGCCAACGAGGAAGAGGCCCCTTCTACCCCCGCTGTTTCCCAATCTCCCGTGAGCACCGGCGGCTCTGCTGTGCAGTATACTGACGGTTCTGACGGCGTTACGGTGGATTTTGCGTCGCTGACCGCCAGATATCCCGATGTTGTGGCCTATATTTATGGCCCCGGCACAAAGATCCAGTATCCTGTCGCTTACGACAGCACCACCAATGATTACTACCTGAATCGTGATCTGGACGGTGTGCCCAACGCCAACGGCAGTATCTTCATCGAGCATCTGAATGAGCCCAACTTCTCTGACCACAACACCATTCTCTATGGTCATCACATGAAGTCCGGTCTTATGTTTGCCGGTCTTGTGAAGTACAAAGATCCTTCTTATTACAGCAGTCATCCCTATTTCTACATCTACACACCCAGCCAGAATTATCGATTGGATCTGTATGCAGGCTTTGTCTGCGCTCATGACGACGAGGTATTTGCCACAGCCCTTACCCAGTCTCAGCTGCAGAACATGGCTGCCAAATCTACCTTCCGTTCCAACATTGGTACTCCTACCGGAAATGTGGTAACGCTGTGCACCTGCTCCTACGAGTTCGATAATGCCCGCTATGTCATGGTGGGTGAACTTGTTCCCATCAGTTAATGGCGATCATACCTGCAAAAAGAGAGCCGCGAGGCTCTCTTTTTTCTTTTCTCAGAAAAGAAAAAAATCCCGTCCTTGCGGACGGGATTTTCTTTACGCATTAATAATAACGCTTGTTGCGGTTCTTGCGGGCAGCCTCGGACTTCTTGCGACGCTTGACGCTGGGGCTCTCATAGCACTCGCGACGACGCACTTCAGCCACGATACCGGCCTTAGCGCAGCTTCTCTTGAAACGCTTCAGGGCGCTATCCAGGCTCTCGCCTTCCTTGACATGAACTTCGGACATCTATTCTTTCCCTCCCTCCGATGTACCCGGCTATTTCCAGGGCACTCTTTAAGAGCCATCTAAATTATGACTTAACAGATGATATTATACTTATCTGTCCTATCGTTGTCAAGACTTTTTTCGCATTTCTGCGTTTTTTCGATTACTTTGCGGGCTTGACGATCAAGTTGACCAGCTTATTCTTCACGAGAATGGTCTTGACCACCTGCATACCCTCGGTAGCCTTCTTCACGCGCTCCTGCTCCATAGCGGCGGCAACGACGGTAGCCTCGTCGCTGTCGGTGGGAACGATGACGGTGCCGCGGAGCTTACCGTTGATCTGCACGGCCATCTCCACCTGCGCGTCGATGGTCTTGCTCTCATCGTACTCGGGCCAGGACATCTGCATAGCCATCTTGCCGTGCTTGGCGGCAAAGCCCATGTTCTCCCACATCTCCTCTGCCATGTGAGGCACGAAGGGGCTGAGGAGCTGGATCAGCACTTCCAGATCGCCGCGGCTGAGACCCTTGGCGTAGAACTCGTTCACCAGCGTCATGAGGGCGGCGATGGCGGTGTTCATCTTCAGCTCGTCGATATCGGAGCCCACCTTCTTGATGGTCTTGTGAACAGAGGCCATATTGGCAGCGGAGATACCCTCTTCATCAGAGACCATATCCTGCAGGTTGAAGCAGCGGTCGAGGAAGCGCTTAGAGCCCTTCACGGCCTCGTCAGACCAGGCAGCAGTCTTTTCAAAGTCACCGATGAACATGATATACAGACGCATGGTATCGGCGCCGTAGGCCTTGATAACATCGTCGGGGTTCACCACGTTGCCCAAGGACTTGGACATCTTGACGGCGGGGCGGGTAGCCATAGAGCCGTACTTCTCGATCAGAGCCTGCTTCTCCTCCTCGGTGTCCACGTTGCCGATATAGTTGGGGTTCTTACCCAGGATCATGCCGTGGCTGGTGCGCTTGGCATAGGGCTCCTTGGTGTGGACAACGCCGATGTCATAGAGGAACTTGTGCCAGAAACGGCTGTAGAGCAGGTGCAGCGTGGTATGCTCCATACCGCCGTTGTACCAATCCACGGGACCCCAATACTCCTCTGCCTCCTTGGAGACAAACTCGGTATCGTTATGGGGATCCATATAGCGCAGATAGTACCAGCAGGAACCGGCCCAGTTGGGCATGGTGTCGGTCTCACGGTTGGCGGGGCCGCCGCACTTGGGACAAGTGGTCTTGACCCAGTCGGTCATCTTAGCCAGGGGGCTCTCGCCGTCGTCGGTGGGCTCGTAGCTCTCCACGTTGGGCAGCAGCAGGGGCAGCTCGCTCTCATCCAGAGGCACCCAGCCGCACTTGGGGCAATCCACCAGAGGAATGGGCTCGCCCCAGTAACGCTGACGGGTAAAGACCCAGTCGCGGAGCTTGAAATTGACCTTCTCCTTGCCCCAGCCGTGCTCAACGGCATAGTCGCGCATGGCGGGGATGGCATCCTTAACGGTCATGCCGTTGAGGAACTCGGAGTTCACCATGATGCCGGTGTCATCCTTCAACACGAAGGCTTCCTTGGTGATGTCGCCGCCCTTGACCACCTCAATGATGGGCAGACCGAACTTGGTAGCGAACTCCCAGTCGCGCTGGTCATGACCGGGCACACCCATGACGATACCGGTACCGTAGCCCATGAGGACGTAGTCGGAGACGAACATGGGGATGGCCTTGCCATTGATGGGGTTATAGATCTCGATGCCCTCGAGACGGACACCGGTCTTATCCTTATTCAGCTCACCGCGCTCGAAGTCGGACTTGCGGGAAGCGGCCAGACGATACTCAGCCACCTCGTCCCAGTTGCCGATCTGATCCTTCCACTTCTCCAGCAGGGGATGCTCGGGAGAGATGACCATGTAGGTGACACCGAAGATGGTGTCCACACGGGTGGTGTAGACGGTCACATCGTCGCCGGTGTTGGTCTTGAAGGTAGCGTCCGTACCGTAGGAACGGCCGATCCAGTTCTTCTGCTGCACCTTGACGCGCTCGATGTAATCGAGGTCGTCCAGATCATCGATGAGGCGATCAGCGTACTTGGTGATGGCCAGCATCCACTGGCTCTTCTCCTTACGCACCACCTCGCCGCCGCAGCGCTCGCACTTACCTTCCACCACTTCCTCGTTGGCGAGGCCGACCTTACAGCTGGTGCACCAGTTGATGGGCATGGTGGTCTTGTAAGCAAGGCCCTTCTTGTACATCTGCAGGAAGATCCACTGGGTCCACTTGTAGTACTTAGGATCGGTAGTGTCCACCACGCGGTCCCAATCGAAGCCGTAACCCAGCATCTTCAGCTGACGGGTGAAGTTGGCGATATTGTCCTTGGTGACGATTGCAGGATGGATGTGGTTCTTGATGGCGAAGTTCTCCGTAGGCAGACCGAAGGCATCGTAACCAATGGGGAACAGCACGTTGTAGCCATTCATGCGCTTTTTACGGCTGACAATGTCAATGGCGGTGAAGGGACGAGGATGTCCCACGTGCAGACCTGCGGCACTGGGGTAAGGGAACTCGATGAGGCCATAGAACTTGGGACGCGTCGTATCGCCGGTAATGGCGGCATAGGGCTTGGACACTTCCCAGCGGTCCTGCCACTTCTTTTCAATAGCGGCAAAATCGTAATGCATAGTGTTTTTCTCCTTCTATGATAAGTTTTTTGCAGTCAAAAAAATAAAAAACGCCTCCGACCGCACAAGCGCGGTCAGGGACGTTGAAAACGCGGTACCACCCTGATTCAGCCACAGTGTCACCACCATAGCTCTCATTCCCTCTCACAATAAGAGGCGCACAGATAACGGCTGCACATTCCGTCCCACCCTGTTCAGATGGAAAGCTCCGGGGCCAGTATAGCGAAGCGCTCCCATCGGCTTGCACCAACCGCCGACTCTCTTAAGGTGACGCTGCTCCGTCTTTTTCCCTTCATCGCCTTTATCAAAATAGCTTCGTAAATTATACTCACTTCTCCCCTGTTTGTCAAGGTTTTTTCACCGTTACGCCGTCCATCTCATATACTAAGTAGTGATAGGAGGTATCACTATGACAACTCAGCCCTTTTCTCCGCCGCAGCAGGAGTTTGGTACGCTGCGATTACAGGTAAGCACGGCGCTGGGCGCTTTTCCCGTTCCCAACGCCGTTATTGAAGTCCTCTCAGAAAACGGCGGTACGCTCCTCTACCGCGGCACTACCGACCAAAGCGGCATTGCCGATGGCCTTGCCCTGCCTGCCAAGCCAAGGGAGGCATCCCAAAACGCAGCAACTGCTCCCGACAGTGCAGCGCGGTATATTGTCAACATCACCCATCCCGCTTTCGTGCCCCAAACCCACCCCGTGTCACTCTATACGGAAATTAAAACCATCCTCCCTGTAGTTCTTATCCCCATTCTGCCCAACGGAAGGAGGTCGTAACCGTGCCGCCACTTCCTGTCGTACCGGAAACCATTACCGTACATTTGGGTCTGCCTAACAGCAATGCGGGCAACATCACCATTCCCTTCACTTCCTATATTAAAAATGTGGCCTCCAACGAGCTCTATCCCACTTGGCCCGAAAATGCCCTGCGGGCCAACATTTTGGCGCAAATCTCCTTCGCTCTCAACCGCATTTACACGGAGTACTACCCCTCCCGCGGCTACGATTTTGACATCACCTCCACCACGGCGCGGGATCAGATCTATGTGCTGGGCGGCAACGTGTATGAAAATGTCAGCCAGATCGTAGACAGCATTTTCAACAACTATATTGTCCGTCAAGGGAACATTGAGCCTCTCTTCGCCGCCTTTTGCGACGGGGCGCAGACACAGTGCGCGGGACTGAGCCAATGGGGCAGCGTAGCGCTGGCAGAGCAGGGCTACATCCCCTACGCCATTTTGCAGCACTACTACGGCAGCAATATCAACATCGTATTTGACGCTCCCGTTGGAGAAAATGTGCCCTCCTACCCCGGGCGGCCTCTGCGGCGGGGCGCTGCGGGGCAGGATGTCCGCACCATTCAGCAACAGCTGAACCGTATTCGCCGCAACTTTCCCGCCCTGCCTGCCGCGCCTGTCAGCAACATCTTCGATGCCGCCACAGAGGAGGCGGTGCGTGCCTTTCAGGGGATTTTCAATCTCCCCGCTGACGGTATTGTGGGCAAGGCCACATGGTACAAAATCAAGGAGGTTTGGGGCGGCGTGAAGCAATTGTCGGAGCTTGCCAGCGAAGGGCTCACCATCACGGAGGCGCAGCGGGTGTTCCCCGCCGTATTGCGCTACGGCGACAGTGGTGTAGGTGTACGGACGGTGCAGTATTACCTTGCCTTCTTAGGCTTCTTCCTGCCGCAGCTGCCGCCCATTACCATAACGGGCACATTTGATGCCGCCACGCGGGATGCGGTGTACGCCTTTCAAAGCTATAGCGGCCTTATGGTAGATGGCATTGTGGGACGGGACACTTGGAACGCTTTGCAGGATGACTATGAAGCCCTCATCCGCGATTTGCCGCAGGAGTATCAAGCCTTCGTTTCGGAGATCTACCCCGGGCGATTCTTAGTGCAAGGGGATTCGGGAGAAAGCGTGGTGCAAATTCAACGCAATCTCCAGCGGATCGCCCAAGAGGACAGCGCCATCCCCACTGTGCCCGTTACCGGGTATTTCGGCACGGCGACAGCCGCCTCTGTCCGCGCCATGCAGCGGCAGCTGGGACTTGACCCCACGGGTGCAGTCGGACCCATCGTGTGGCGGGAAATCATGCTGCGAGGCAGCGGGCTATAGAAATACAAAAAGAACCGCCATCGGCGGTTCTTTTTTTGCACATAGTTTAGTTACCCTCGGTGACAACGCCCTCAAGGGAAAGGGGCTTGCCATCGCGCCACAGGCGCTCAAGGCCGTAAAACTCGCGGGCCTCGGCGTTAAAGACGTGGATAACGATGCAGCCGTAGTCCAGCAGCACCCAAGTGCCGCCGCGATAGCCCTCGCGGTGGATGGCCTCTTCACCGGCCTCCTCCATCAGCACCTTCTCCACATTGTCAACCAAGGCGTTGATCTGGGTGTTGCTGCCGCCGGTGGCGAGGACAAAGTAGTCGGCAATGGTGGTCAGATCGCCGATCTCCAGTACCTGAATCTCGCGGCCCTTCTTATCGGACAGGGCGCGGGCTGCCAGCAGTGCCAGTTCTTTCGGTGTGGTCATAGTCGTTCCTCCGTGTTCTATCAAATACGCTCTCGCGTCATGGGTCAAATGGTGAATGGGTGTGCCATAGCCCTCCATCTCCTCGATGGTCATGGTAAGGCCAAGCAAAATACCCTCATCCAAACTCCGTGCCGTGGCGGCACGGACTTTTTCCACACCGTCAAAGGTGCGGTTGGGCTCAATATAATCTGCGATGTAGATGATCTTCTCCAACATCGTCATGTCGGGTCTGCCTGTGGTGTGATAGCGGATGGCATCGTAGACAGCATCGCTGACACCAAAGACGTGGCGGGCGATCTCCGCGCCTGTGCGGCTGTGCTGCAGCTTTAGCGTGGTGCGCTCCATCTCGTCCATGTCGATATTGTATGCATCGCAGAGTTTGAGCTGCTCGTCGATGTCCAATTTCTTGGTGCAATCATGGAGCAATGCCGCGATTCTCGCCTCGGTTTCATCCACGCCGTACTGCTGCGCCAGTTCTGCCGCCGTCCGCTCCGTACCCAGCACATGGGCAACACGCTTGGGCTTTAAGTAGCTCAAGGCGATGGGGCGCAGCTCGTCTACAGACAGGTGCTTCAAATCCGTGTCCGTGCCGTAAAGACGCTCACGCTGCACATAGCCCCACACAGCGGGCGGCAGCAGCGCTTCTCCTTCATCGGTGGGCAAGGCAGCGCGTACATCCGTGGAGGACAACTCGATCACATTGGGGTTATCCAAGATGGCGACACGGGCGCTGTAAAGCTGCTCCAAATTGGTCTTCTGTGCCTCAAATGCGGCGCGCTCGTCGGCCTCGCAGCGGCTGAACGCGGCGATGTTGGCCGCGCGGCACACCACCTCGGGACGACACCACGTGTGGAGGGACAGGAACATGTCCGAGCCCATCAGCAGCCACAGTTCGTCCTCGGGGTATTCTTCCCGCAGCTGCAAAAGGGTGTCGGCAGTGTAGCTCTTTCCCTCGCGGCGCAGTTCGCGGTCATCTGCCACGGCGCACTTCCCCACTGCGCCCGCCAACAAAACCGCCATTTCATAGCGCTGTTCGTTGCTGGCGCTGCCCTCGGGCAGCTGCTTATGGGGCGGGATACCTGCGGGGATCACCAGCAGTTTATCAAGGGAAAGCTGCTCCACAGCGGCGCGAGCCATGGTCACATGACCCCTATGGGGCGGGTTGAATGTGCCGCCGAAAATACCGATCCTCATGCCTTCTTGGCCTTCACAGGCTCGATCTTGCGCTTATCCTTCTTGTGCTGATAGCGGAAGAGGACAAACTTGCTGCCGATGACCTGCACCACCTCGCTGCGGGTGGCAACAGACAGCTCCTCGGCGGCCTCGCGGGCGGTGTACATAGAATTCTCCAACACGCGTCCCTTAATAAGCTCACGTGCCTCCAAGGCATCGTCTGCCTGCTTGATCAAATTGTCGCTGATGCCGTCCTTACCCACATGGAGGATGGTGTCCATGGTGGCGGCCATACCGCGCAGCTGCGCTCTTTGTTTACTGGTCAGTTCCATACTCAATGATTCTCCATATATTCTTTCAGTTTCACCGCCATGGCACGCAAGGCGTTGCCGCGGTGAGAAATGGCGTTTTTATCCTCGGCGGGGACTTGTGCCAACGTCTTACGAAGGGAAGGCACAAAGAAGATGGGGTCGTAGCCAAAGCCGCCCTCGCCGTTAGGTGCGTAGGCGATAGTGCCGAAAATATCCCCTGCGGTGTTCAAAATATCCCCGTTGGGGAAGCAGCAGACGATGTCGGCATGGAAGTGGGCGGAGCGATCCAGCGCCCCCTTCATGTTATTGAGCAGCAGCTGATTGCGCTCTTCATCGCTGTCCACGCCGCCGTAGCGGGCGGAATAGATGCCGGGAGCACCCTGCAGCCAGTCCACGCACAGTCCCGAGTCGTCGGCGATGGCGGGCAGGCCGCTGGCCTCCATGACGGCCTTGGCCTTCAAGGTGGCGTTCTCGGCGAAGGTAGTGCCGGTCTCCTCGACATCCACAGTCAGTCCCAGCTCCGACTGAAGCACCACTTCAATGCCCAGTTCCCCTAAGATGGCCTGCATTTCTTTTAATTTTCCCTTGTTTTGGGAAGCAAGTACCAGTTTCATACGTTTACCTCTCCCACGGGTCTTTTTTGCCCCGTTTTTCTCGCTGTTTTTCTTTCCGTTCCTCTTCCTGTCGTGCCTGCCGCGCCTCGGAAGCGGTCGCCATCTTGTCGGAGATGTCGTTCCACTTCTTTTTTAGCTTATCCATGGTGGTCTCTTGCTTCTCGGGGACGGGCGTAATAACGATCTTACAGTCTTTACAATAGTAGGACTCAGCCATAGCGGCACTGAAAAGACCTACTTCAGCCAGCATGACAACGCCATCGTCCGCTTCTGAAATCCATCCTACTACAGGATTCTCTTCAGGATACCAGCAGACGCTGTTTCGTCCTGCGGGGATTTTTCCCTTCGCCATTTCTTTCTTGCAATAGGGACACTCCATAGACGCTGCTCCTTTCTCAGGAGGCCGCTGCCTCCCTGTCACGAACCTTGTCCAAACGGATGTTGCGGATGGTCAAAATAAGGTCGGTGGTCACCAAGACGATGTCCACAATGTAAAAATACACCACATAGCTCATGTTGCCGCTGACGAACTTACTGCCCAAGCCGCAGATATAGCCCACAATGATGAAAAAGTGGAACGTCAGAGTCTTGCCCTTCGCCGTGCGGGAACGGATGGACTTTAAGATGTTGAAAGGCCAGGAAAGGCCGAACAGCACCAACATCAGTACCTCTAAAATCTGGCTCATCTAAAAATGTCACCTACGATTTCCTTCTGTTTTGCGATCAGCTCGCGGTTGCCCTTGGCGCAGAGGGTCAGCAGCTCCTGCTGCTCGGCAACGGTGAAGGCGCGGCCTTCGCCGGTGCCCTGCACCTCGATGATCTCCCCAAGCTCATTCATAATGCAGTTGAGATCCACCTGTGCGCGGCTGTCCTCGCTGTACTGCAAGTCAAGCATAGCGGTATCGTCCACGATACCTGCGCTGATACCCGCCACATAGTGCTTCAAGGGCATGCGGCCGATGTAGCCCTCCTCCACCAGCGTGCGGCAGGCGAGAGCCAGCGCGATAAAGCCGCCGGTAACAGAGGCAGTACGAGTGCCGCCATCGCCCTGCAGCACATCGCAGTCGATGGTGATGGTATGCTCGCCCAAGAGGGACATATCCACGGCGGCGCGGAGGCTACGGCCAATGAGTCGCTGAATCTCGGCGCTGCGACCCGACAGCTTCAGTTTGTCCACATCGCGGCGGCTGCGCTCGCGGTTGGCGCGGGGCAGCATGGAATACTCCGCCGTGACCCAGCCGTGACCGGGGCGCACATGAGGGGGCACACGGTTCTCCACAGAGGCGGTGCACAGCACCATGGTATCGCCGCAGGTGATCAGGACGCTGCCCTCGGCAAACTTGGTAAAGTGAGGCGTCACGGTAATGGGACGCAGCTCGTTGAATTTTCTTCCGTCAGCTCTGGTCATAGTCCACCTCAACCGATCATATCCGCAACGAATTCCTTGGCATCGAAGGGCTTCAAGTCCTCAATACCCTCGCCAAGACCCACGAATTTCACAGGAACGCCCAGTTCCTGCGCGATGGCTACCACGATACCGCCCTTGGCAGTACCGTCCAGCTTGGTGAGGATGATGCCCGTGAGACCTGCCGTCTCCTTGAACTGGCGAGCCTGAATGAGGCCGTTCTGTCCCGTGGTGGCATCCAGCACCAACAGCGTCTCGCAGACGCTGTCGGGCACTTCGCGGTCAATGATCTTGCGCATCTTGGCAAGCTCGTTCATCAAATTCTGCTTATTGTGAAGGCGGCCTGCCGTGTCGCACAGCACTACATCACAATTACGCGCCTTGGCGGCAGCCAGCGCATCGAACAGCACAGCGCCGGGATCAGTGCCCTCATTCTGACGGACGATGTCCACGCCTGCACGCTGAGACCAAATCTCCAATTGATCGGCAGCGGCGGCACGGAAGGTGTCGCCTGCGCAGAGGATGACCTTCTTGCCCTCGCTCTTCATGCGGTGGGCGATCTTGCCGATAGAGGTGGTCTTACCCACGCCGTTGACGCCGATAAACAGCACCACAGAGGGCTTGGTGGACACATCGATGGCGGGATCACCCACATTGAGGTAGCCCTCCAAAATATCACGGAGTGCGGCCTTGAGAGCCTCTTCCGTCTCAATTTTCTCCTTGCGGACGCGCTTTCTCAGCTCCTCCACCGCCTCGGTGGCGACAGCCATGCCCACATCGGAGAGGATAAGGCTCTCCTCCAACTCCTCGAAGAGTTCTTCATCGATTTTATCAAAAGAAAGAGAGGACAGGATCGCCGATTTGAATTTACTGAAAATACCCATAGGTTTCTCCTTACTTGATCTTCAATTCCTTCACCATGTCGTTCATGTCGATGCTGAGCATACGGCTGACGCCACGCTCCTGCATGGTGACACCGTAGAGCACGTCGGCCTCTTCCATAGTACCGCGGCGATGGGTGATGACGATGAACTGGGTTTTGCCCGACACGCGGCGCATATAGCGGGCGAAGCGCACCACGTTGGACTCGTCCAGTGCCGCCTCGATCTCGTCCATGACGCAGAAGGGCGTGGGGTGAACCTTCAAAATAGCGAAGTAGAGTGCGATGGCCACAAAGGCCTTCTCGCCGCCGGAGAGCAGCGTAATGGTCTTAAGCTGCTTGCCGGGGGGCTGCACCTTGATCTCGATGCCGCAGTTGAGGATGTTATTTTCATCCTCCAGCTCCAGCCGTGCCTTACCGCCGCCGAACAGCTCCAAGAAGGTCTCCTGGAAGCTCTCATTCAGCAGCTTGAACTGGACGGCAAAGATCTCCGTCATGTGGCGGGTGATCTCATCAATGACGCCCAAAAGCTCTTCGCGTGCCTTTTCCACGTCACCCCGCTGCTCGGAGAGGTAGGTATAACGGGTGTTGACGCGCTCGTACTCCTCGATGGCGCCGATGTTGGGCGTGCCCAAACCCTTGATCTCGCGGCTGAGCTCAGAGATGCGGCGGGTGGCCTTGGGAACGCTCTCCAGCTCCACACGCTGCTCCAAGGCGGCGCTGTGGCTCAGTTCGTAATGCTCCCACAGCTTATCAAGGAGCGCCTTCTCCTCCATGGCGTTGCTCTGAAGCCTCTGCTCCATGCGGGCAAGGCCTTGGGTGGCGTTGATGACCGTATCGTTGCAGTTGCGGCTCTCGCGGGTCTTGGCATCACGCTGACCCTCAAGGCGCATTTTCTCAGCAGAGAGGGTATTCAGCTGCTCACGCAGGGTGGCACTCTCCAAACGGAGGGCTTCCAATGCGTCGAGGTGCAGCTTTTCCTCGGCTGCGGCCTTCTCATTCTCGGCAACAAAGCGATCCAGCAGCGCTTGGCGACCCTCACCATCGGTGAGCATATCGTCTTTGAGCTGCTTGAGATCTTCCATGCTGCGCAGGCACGCATCCTTCTCCGCCTGCAAGGCAGACATCTCCGCCTTCTTGCTGCTGATCTCCTCGGTGAGGGCATCGGTGGCACTGCGGGCATCCTCCTGTCCGCTGCGCTGTTCCTCGGCTTTGGCGCGGAGTTCATCAGCCTTTGCCTCGCTCTCGGCGATGGCGGCCTCCACGGCGGCGCAGCGCTGATTGTCGTCAGCCGTGCGCTGGGCGAAGGAGGCGATGTCGGCCTCTTCATCCTCAATGCTGAGGCGGAGGGTGTCGATCAAAATATCGTAGTGATCCTGCTTGCCCTTGCACTGCAGCACGGCGTCCTCCGCCTTACGCTGCTGGGCAGAGGCCACATCCAGCTCATACTGTGCCTTCTGCACCTCGCGGCTCAATTCCTCCGCGCGGGCTGTAGCAGCGGCACTCTGCTCCTCGGCGTCCTTCAAGCGGACGCGGAGCTTTTCCAGCTCATCACGGCGGCTCAGCACACCTGCGCTGCGGCTGACACTGCCGCCCGTCATAGAGCCGCCGCGGTTCATCACTTGACCGTCCAGCGTCACGATGCGGAAGGCGCTGCGGTACTTACGGGCCATGGCGATACCGCAGTCCATGTCCTCCACCACAACGGTGCGGCCTAAGAGATTCTTGAAAATACCGTCATATTTCTTATCGTAGCGAACAAGGTCGCAGGCAAGGCCTACGAAGCCGAATTCGCCCGACACGTCCTCACGGAGCACCTCGCCGTGGATGGCGCTCATAGGAAGGAAGGTAGCGCGTCCACCGTCACGCTGCTTTAAGTACGTAATGGCGGCCTTACCGTCCTCTTCCCGCTCCACCACGATGTTCTGCATACCTGCGCCCAACGCCGTTTCGAGGGCAACGGTGTACTTGCGCTCGGTGGTCATGAGACCCGCCACGGGGCCGTGGATGCCCCGCAGGGCGTTCTTCTCGCTGCTCTGCATCACCAGCTTGACAGCCTTGGAGAAGCCTTCATATTCCTTCTCCATCTCCGTCAGCATACGGATGCGGTTTTGCAGGTTGCCCACCTCCAAGGTGAGGCGAACCGTCTCCTCCTTGGCCTCAGCGGCGCGCTTTTGGCGCCCCTCCATTTTTAGAGTATGGCCTTCGATAATATTGCTGACGCCCTGCGCCTCCTCGGTGGCATCCATCAAGGCGCGGCGGTTGGCGCGGCTCTCCGTTTCAGCGGCAGCCAGCTTCTCGCGAAGGGTGGTCAACTCCTCCTCAGCGCGCAGCGCGCGCTCCTCCCGCTCACGGATACCGGAGCGGAGGGCAGACAGTTCTGCTCTGCCATCGGCAGCGGCAGCGCGCAGCAGGGCTTCTTCAGCGCGGAGGGAATCCACCGTGCGCTCAGCACCGGCGGCACTCTCGCTAAGTACGCGGGCCTGCTCTAACAGCTCGTCCAGTGCCTTCTGCAATGCCTCGCTCTCACCCTCGATCTCGGTGATGCGATTGCTTTGGGCATCCATCTGTGCCTGCAAGCCGCCGGCACGGTTGGTGTTCTCCTCCATCTCCGTGCGGATGCGGCGGATGTTCTCGTTATTATGCTCCGTGGCGGTACGCAGCACGGCGATGGCGCTGTCGTGCTCACCGGTATTGCTCTCCAAGGCGCTGATTTTGCCGCGGATCTCCTCGGCAGCCATGTCGCTGCGGCGCACTTCCTCGCCCAATGCCTCAGCGGCAGCGTAGGTAGCCTCCAAAGCGGCCTCGGCAGCGAGCTTCTCCTGCTGGGCACTCTCCACATCGGCCTGCAGCTTAAACTTGGCGGTCTTGAGATTCTGCAGCTGCTCCAGCCACACGGAGATCTCCAGCACACGCAGTTCATCGCGGAGAATGAGGTACTTCTTGGCAACCTCTGCCTGCTTGCGCAGAGGCTCAACCTGCAGCTCCAATTCGGCGATCTTATCGTTGATGCGCACCAAGTTCTCCTGTGTGCGCTCCAGCTTACGCTCAGACTCCTCCTTGCGATGGCGGAACTTGGAGATACCGGCAGCCTCTTCAAAAATCTCGCGGCGCTCACCGGACTTGACGGACAAAATCTCGTCGATCTTACCCTGTCCGATGATGGAATAGCCCTCGCGACCCATACCGGTGTCCATGAACAGCTCGTTCACGTCCTTTAGGCGCACCATCTGCTTATTGATGTAATACTCCGACTCACCGCTGCGGTAATAGCGGCGGGTCACCGCCACCTCCGCCTCATCACGGGGGAAGATGTGCTCGGTGTTGTCCATCACCAGCGTAACCTGAGCAAAGCCCATCTGATTACGGGTCTCCGTACCACCGAAGATCACGTCCTCCATCTTGGCACCGCGGAGCTGGCGGCTGCTCTGCTCACCCATGACCCAGCGGATGGCATCGGAGATGTTGGACTTACCCGAGCCGTTGGGGCCCACAATGGCGGTAATATCCGAACCGAACGTCAGTGTCGTCTTATCGGGAAAGGATTTAAATCCCTGTATTTCCAGTGCTTTGAGATACACGCAGTTCACCTCTCTTGGAATGGCATACTATAACCAGTGTATTATAGCAGAAAAGGTTTGCCTTTTCAAGAAAAAAGTGGGGCGTATCCACCCTATTTCAGTGGATACGCCCGCACCTGAAAACTCACTGTTCCCTTCCCTTTTCGATCATCCGATACAGCGCCTCCAACGCCTCGCCCAGTGAGCCAAGGCGGTCGATAATCCCGAGAGCTACCGCCTCGTTGCCGTAGATGACGCTGCCCACATCGTTGGCCATGTCCCCCACCGACAGCATGAGCTGACGGAATTTCTCACCGCTGCACCGTGAATTACGGGACACAAAGTCGATAATTCGCTCCTGCAAGCGCTCGAAGTACCGATAAGTGGCAGGTGCGGCGATCATCGTGCCCGACATACGGACAGGGTGAATGGTCATGGACGCGCTGGGCACAATGAAGGTGGTCTTGCCGCACACCGCCAAGGGGACGCCGATGGAGTGTCCACCTCCCAGCACTAATGTGACGGTGGGTTTCGTCATGCCCGCCACTAACTCCGCAATGCCCAAGCCTGCCTCCACATCGCCGCCCACAGTGTTCAAAAGGAGCAGCAGCCCGTCAATGTCGTCACGCTCCTCCACCGCTGTCAGCAGGGGCAAAACGTGCTCATATTTCGTGGTTTTTATGTTGGGCGGCAGCAGAGTGTGTCCCTCCACCTGTCCGATGATGGTCAGGCACTGCACTGTGCCGCGGCGGTTCTCCACCAGCGACGCGCCCATCTCCACAATTTGCTGCTGCGGCGTGTCCTCGCGGGGGGATTCGTTTCTTTCCTCATTGTGATTGTTCATCTTGTCGCCTCCCTTTTGCCATAGTGTTTGCAGATTCTTGCAAATCATACGACGGAAAAAGGGTGACAACGGCATGAAACTATGGTAAAATGAGCTATCTTTGCAATACACTACGGAGGATGGCAAATGAAACGAATCCTTGCCGCAGTACTGGCCATGGTACTGCTTCTCTCCTGCACCGCCTGCGGTGCTCAGAATAAAGAACCCGAAGAGCCCGTTGAAACTGTGACGGAACTGACGCTGTGGACATATCCCTACGGCAACTGGAGCGACAGCGAAACGATGAATATGCTGCTGAGCCAGTTCTCTTCCGTCTATCCCAACATCCATGTGACGGTGGAATATCTCACAGAGGAAAACGCCGATGAGGCGGTGTCCACCGCCATTGAAAGCGGCGAGACCCCCGACCTTATTTGGACGACCCCCAACCGCCCCATGGCGGATTGGAGCGGTATGGGCTGCATGGTGGATTTGTCTGCACTGTGGAACGATACCGACCGCAACGAAGTGCTGCCGGCCTGCCAATCTGCCTGCTTTACGGAGGATGGCGCATGCTACCTCTACCCTGTCGCCATGAACGTCTCCTGCATGGCTATCAATTACGATGCCTTCGTGCAGGCGGAGGCGGACAAGTACATCGACCTTGAAACACGCACTTGGGACGATGAGGACTTCATCAAGGCCGTCCGCGCCCTCTACGACACCTTCCACGAGCCTGTGGCCGCCGTATACTGCGGTGGACAGGCCGATGACTACGGTACGCGCTCACTGGTATCCTCCCTCTTCGGCGGCAGCTTTACCAACGAAGACCACAGCGGCTACGCCGTGGACAGCGAGGAGATGCTGCGGGCGCTGAAGCTGCTGATGGACATGAAGGGCGTCATTTTCGACGACACCATCGTGGGTAGGGACGAGGCGCTGCTGTTCTATTTGGAGAACTTCAAGTTGTCCTTCTGCTGGGATGTGCAGCAGCAGATGAATCCCGCCGGCATGAATGGCGGCGTGGGCGTGACCAAGAATGGTCAGCGCATTGAGTATATGTTCTATCCCACCGTGGGTGAGGAAAATTCCCTGCCCGGCGAAATTTGGGGTCTGTGCGCCTTCCATAATGGAGACGAGGCCCGTTTGAACGCCGCCAAGCAGTTCATCCGCTACTTTGCCGACGGCGAGGGCACTGTCTCTGCCGTCCGCGCTGCGGGCAGCTATCCTGTCCGCAACACTGCCGAGGGCAATGACCTCACCAACATTTGGAGCAACAACACCGTTATGAGCCAGTACAGCGTCATGATGGATGCGCTGGGTGAGGACGAGAGCGTCGCCCCTAACTGGCCTGTGGCCCGCAGCGAGTGGTACAAGCTCCTCCAGCGCTTGGCGCAGGACGACGCCGTGTTGGAAGACGAAGTGGCGAAGTTCATGGACGCTGTGAAGTAATAATACAACATAGAAAAAGCACCAAAGTCGTGGACTTTGGTGCTTTTTTATTCAGATTTCCAGTTCCATGCCAACGCCTACTTCATGGATGTTCAAGGTCTCCATGAAGCGGTGCTTCACTTTCAAAGACACGCAGTGGCAGGGATAGAGATTGGGGATATTATGGCGGGCGAAGTACTCCGCCGTGGCGGCGGCGCGGTCATCGTCTTCAAAGAGATGGAAGCCGCCCAGCACGCCGATAATACGGTCATCGCCGCAGACGGCTTTTGCCTGCTCAATGATGTTGCAGACGCCGCTGTGGGCGCAGCCTGTGATGATGAAGAGGCCATTCTCCGTGCGATAGGCCAGCGCCGTATCGTCCAGCAGGTCATCCTCCTCCCACGCCCCCATGCGCTCCCGTTTGCCGATGACAGTACGGGGCTCGAAGTCCAGCTTGCGGGGGATTTCTCCCAAGTACCACAGATTCTCCGTGATAGCCACAGGCTCGGCGGTCAGCTGGCAGTCGGCGAGATAGAGAATCTGCTCCACATCGTAGGGCGCGCCGATGTACTCCTCGCCGTAGTACTTCCCCACGAAGCAATCCTCATGGGCGATGAGCTTGGCAGAGGGTGCAATCTTGCCCTCGATGAAAGGCGTAAGGCCGCCAGTATGGTCGTTGTGCCCGTGGGACAGCACCACATGGGTGAGGGCACTCAAGTCGATGCCCATTTTCTCGGCGTTGCGGAGGAACACATCGGAATAGCCCACATCCAGCAGCACGCGGGCATCCTCCGCCTCTATGTAGCAGCTGAAGGCGGGCTCACCCAGAAAATACTGGTCGATGTAGGTGTTGTTATCGCAGAGGATGCGCAGTTTCATTTCTTTGCCTCCTGTAATAGTCCGTAGAAGAACACATACGCCTGCTCTTCAAAGGCCGCTGCGGAGTCGCAGGTGTTGTTGAGGGTGTAGGTGCAATGCTGACGGTAGAAATCATCGCCCTTCTGTGCCGCAATGCGCAGGCGGGCGTATTCCTCACTGATGCCGTCGCGGGCCATAATGCGGCCCAAGCGCAGCTGCGCAGGGGACAGCACCGCCACGGTGCAGTGGCATAGTTTATCCAAGCCGCCTTCAATGAGGTTGATGGCATCAATGCCGATGATGGGGGCAACGGTGGCGTTCATGCGGCGGCTCAGCTCACGGGGAATGTGGGCGTAGATGATTTGGTTCAGCTTTTCCAGTTCCTTAGCATCGCCGAACACCGCCGTACCCAACTTCTGACGGTCAAGGCTGCCATCGGGCAAAAACACCTCGCCGAAAGCATCGGTCAGCGCCGTGCGGAGAGGCAGGTCGGTTTTCAGCATCTCGTGATAGATGGCATCGGCATCCAGCACGCAGCCGCCCAAACGCTCGATGGCGCGGAGGGCGCTGGTCTTACCCGCGCCCGTAGGACCCGTAAGGCCAATGACAAGAGGACGACCTGCATCCACGGTGCAGAAGCCTGCTGCCTTCTTAAGGCGGTTGCTGACCGCCAAGCCGAGGCCGTTTTCATCGGGGCACTGGGCAAAAATCTGCCTTACCTCGGTGCTGTCAAAGGTACGAAGGGCATCGAACACCCGCCGCGCCTGCTCAGACACATCGTTCATAGAGCCGAGGCTGTGGACGATGCAGTTGGGGTACAGGGATGTAAACTCATCAAAGCAGATAACGCCGCTGCCCTCCCCTGCCTGCGCCGCAATATAGGCGGCGGAGCGCATGGGGCTGCCCGTCACTACGGTGACAGGTGCTTTGGGGGCATAATGGCGGTACTTCATGCCGGGGGCTTTGGCCTGTTCCCCATCTGCCAATTTTTCGCGGATGGCCTTATCAACCTCCACCTCGCCCAAGACCTCCTCCAGCGCCTCCAAGGGCAAGCCGCCTGCACGGAGCAGGCGGGGCGGCGTGACGGTCAAGTCGATAATACTGCTCTCCACACCCACAGTACACGCGCCGCCGTCCACAATGCCGTTGATGCGCCCGTTCATGTCCTCCCACATATGCTCCGCCGTGGTGGGACTGGGACGACCCGAGAGATTGCCGCTGGGAGCGGCAACGGGCACACCTGCGGCGCGGATAATGTCCAGCGTCACAGGATGGTCGGGGCAGCGGACACCCACTGTATCAAGGCCACCCGTAGTACGCAGGGGCACAATGTCGCGGCGGGGCAGAATCATGGTGAGAGGGCCGGGCCAAAACTTCTCCGCCAAGGCGTAGGCCGCTGCTGGCACATGGTGGCAATACTTTTCCAGCCAGCTGGCATCGGGGATATGGAGAATCAGCGGGTTATCCTGCGGGCGACCCTTGGCCTGAAAAATATGGATCACCGCCGTCTCATCCAAGGCGTTGGCACCGAGGCCGTAGACCGTCTCGGTGGGAATGCCCAAAAGACCGCCGTGTTTAATGATCGCGGCAGCCTCTTGAATGGCGGTATGGTCTTTTTCGGGGTGGAACAGTACGGTTTTCATGTTAGATTCCCAAATCTTCTCCGATCAGCACGACTTTGATCTTTCCTGCGGGACGGGACACGCGGGTAGCCACCAAATAGGCGCAGACACAGGCCTCACTGTGGCAATCGGCACACTGACCGTTCACAAAGCAGGGGGTCTTATTGCCCGCAAAGCGCTGCACATTGGCAGGGGCTGCAAAATGGCGGACGCGGGACACGGCGGCATCCATATCGGCAACCACCTTATTCATGCCCGCCACCACGATAACGCTCTTAGGACCGAAGCACAGAGCCGCCACGCGGTTGCCGTTGCCGTCGATGTTATAGAGTTCGCCGCCCTCGGTAATGGCGTTGGAGGACATCAAAAAGGTGTCCGCCAGCAAGCCGCGGCGCATAATGTCCATGCGCTCGTCCATATCCTTGGCGGTGTCGCGGTCAAGAAGATTCTGCCCACGCTCACGGAGCAGCGCCTTAATGCCCAGCTCGTCCACCGTTGCCGTACCGCCCCAAGAGACGGTATCCTCAGCGGGGATCAGCTCCATGATCTTCTCGATGGCCTCTTCACGGGTGGAGAAGTAATAGGCATCGAAGTGGTTGCGGCGCAGGGCTTCTGCTACGCGGGGGCCCGACTTGTCGTATTGCATTTTGATAGGCTGCAGCATGGTCTTTTTCCCCTTTCTTTTTATGTGCCGCTCTCTTGCAGGCGCTGTGCCTGCTCGGCGGTAGTCAGTGCATCAATGATGCTATCCAAATCGCCGTCCATGACAGTGGCGATGTTGAAATTCTTGTTATCTCCCGTCAGACGGTGATCGGTCACGCGGTTCTGGGGGAAGTTGTAGGTGCGGATCTTGCCGCTGCGGTCGCCGCTGCCCACCTGCTGCTTGCGCTCTTGGGCAATGGCGGCGTTCTGCTTCTCCAGCTCTGCCTCGTACAGGCGGGAGCGGAGAATTTTCATGGCCCGCTCACGGTTCTTATGCTGGCTGCGCTCGTCCTGGCACTCCACCACCGTGCCTGTGGGCAGATGGGTAATGCGGATGGCGGACTCCGTCTTATTGACGTGCTGACCGCCTGCGCCCGAGGAGCGGTAGGTGTCGATCTGCAGCTCGGAAGGGTCAATAGTGAACTCCACTTCCTCCGCCTCGGGCATGACCGCCACAGTGGCGGCAGAGGTCTGAATACGACCCGAGGACTCCGTCTCGGGGACGCGCTGGACGCGGTGGGTGCCCGCCTCGAACTTCAAACGGGAATAAGCGCCTGCGCCCTCCACGGTAGCCACCACTTCCTTCACGCCGCCCAGCTCCGTCTCGTTGATGGAGACGATGTCCATGGAAAAACCGCGGCGCTCGGCATACATGGTGTACATACGCAGCAGGTCTGCGGCAAACAGCGCCCCCTCTTCCCCGCCGATGCCTGCGCGGATCTCCAAGACCACATTTTTGTTGTCGTTGGGATCACGGGGCAGCAGGAGGATTTTGACCTCCTCCAGCAGTTCCTCACGGCGTGCCTTGGCCTCTTGGAGTTCTTCCTGTGCCAGTTCCCGCAGTTCGCTGTCGGAGAGCATCTCCGTAGCTTGGGCGATGGCATCGTCGCACGCCACCAGAGCGCGGTAGACCTCCACCACGGGAGTCAACTCCTTCTGCTCACGGGACAGCTTCGTTAAGGCCTCGCGGTCAGAATAGACGGTGGGGTCGGCGAGGCTTTCCTCCACTTGGGCGAGACGCTGGGCAATGGCCTTCAGCTTATCAACCATTGTTCTCCTCCAAATACTGCTTCACGTCACCGACAAACTTATCGCGCCAGAAGGCGTAGCCCACACTGCCGGGTTGGAGAGACACTTCGAACATGTGCTTCTCCTTTGTGTAGAGATCCATCTGATCGTATACACTCTCACAGCGGCGGGTACCGCTGCGGGTGATGACGTAGCTGACGCGGCTCATCTCCAAACCACGGCGCTTCAAAAGGCCGCGGATGGGGCTGGCGCAGCGACCCGCCCACACAGGGCTGCCCACGATGACCATCTTGTACTCCTCAATGGGCTTGTCCGTAGTAAAGGGCTTCAAAGGCGCAGTGGAGCGGCGCATGGCATCACGACCCGCACTCATAAAGCCGCTGAAGCCATTGCGATCGGCACCATCATCGATGGCCACGATCTCCGCATCCAGCTGCTGGGCGATCTCCTTCATGGCACGGCGGGTGTTGCCGCTGAAAGAGTAATAGATACACAAAACATCACTCATACTTCGTTTTCCTCCAATACAAGGGACAGTTCCTCCCAGCGCAGCATCTCCTGCTCCAAAAGTTCCTCCGTCTCCTGTTTTTGCTGAAATAGTTCTCCCAGTTTTTCCGCGTCGCAGGCGTACTGCTCCATCTCCGCATCCAGTGCGGCGATGGCTTTTTCCAGCTTGCCGATGGCGGTCTCGCAGATGGTGAGCTGCCGCCGCGCGGCGCGCTGATTGCGGTTTTCGCTGCGGACGCGGGTATCCCCCTTCTTCTCGGGGGCGGCGGTGACCACGGGCTTTTCCCGCGCCTCCGCCTCCTTCACACTGCGGTACTGGGCAAAGCCCATGGGGTAGTCGGTAATGGTGCCGTCTGCCAGTTCCCACACGCGGGTGGCGAAACGGTTGATGAAATAGCGGTCGTGGCTGACGAAGAGGAGGGTGCCGTCAAAGGCCTCCACCGCCTCCTCGATCCACTCGCGGCTGTCGATATCCAAATGGTTGGTAGGCTCGTCGAGAATAAGGAAATTGATCTCCTCATCCATCAGCATACAAAGGCGCAGACGGCTCATTTCACCGCCCGAGAGGACGGACACGCTCTTAAACACATCTTCGCCGCGGAACTGATAGGACGCGAGACGATTGCGCGCGCTCTGGGTGCTCAAGTTCTTCTTGGCATAGAGCATGGTATCCACCAAGTTGCGGTTGGGGTCATCAAAGTGGATGATCTGCTCTAAGTACGCCGAGCGGACGGAAGGGCCAACCTTCACGTTGCCGCGGTCAGCATCCTCACGACCAGTAAGGATATTGAGCAAGGTCGTCTTACCTGTGCCGTTTTCGCCCACAAGAGCAATACGCTCACCGCCCTCAATGCGGAGATAGATGTCGGAGAACAACGTGCGGTCATCAAAGGACTTGGTAAGGCCTTTAATCTGCAAGATCTCATCGCCGTGGAACTCGCGGCTGGCAAAGCGGGCATCCATCTTGCGACCCTTGGTGGGCTTTGCGGTGGTGCGCATACGCTCAATGCGCTTTTCCATGCTGAAAGCACGCTTATAGAGGTCATCGTTTCCCATGAACGCCCACAATCGGGTACGCTCGATGGCCTCTTCCAACTGCTTGATCTTAGCCTGTTCCTTCAAGTACTGCTTCATGCGCTCTTGATAGCGCCGCTCTTTTTCCACAGCGTAAAAGCTGTAGTTACCCGAATAGAACTCCGCCTGTCCGTTCTCGATCTCGATGATGCGGGAGACGGTGCGGTCGAGGAAATAGCGGTCGTGGCTGATGGTGACCACCGTGCCGCGGAACTTGCGGAGATATTCCTCCAGCCATTCCGTAGCCTGCAAATCCAAATGGTTGGTAGGCTCGTCCAGCAGGAGGATGTCCGTATCCTCCAAAATAAGGCGTCCTAAGTTCACACGGGTCTTTTCACCGCCCGAAAGCTGATCGAAAAGCTGGGCGCGCATCTCAGAAGAGATGGCAAGACCTGCCGCCACCTTGTTCTTGGCGGTCTGGGTATCGTAGCCACCCAGTGCCTCAAACCGCGCCGTCAGTTCACCGTAGCGGCGCAGAACCTCCTCGCCGCTCTCCCCTGCCGCCATGCGCTCGGTGAGGGAATCCATCTCCTCCTTGAGACGGAGAGTGCGTGCAAAGGCGCTCTCCAGCACATCCTCCACTGTATAGCCCACGGGGTAAACGGGGATCTGAGAAATGAGACCTACGCGGCGACCCGAGGCGATAACCACCTCGCCGCTGTCGGGCTCTAACTCTCCAGTCAGCAGTCGGAAGAGGGTACTCTTGCCCGCGCCGTTGCGACCCAGCAAGCCCACGCGCTCACCGCTGTCCACTTGGAAGGTGAGGCCATCCAATATTTTCTTTTCCAAATCAAAGGATTTCATTACATCCTTGACAGAAATATCTACCATTGTTTCTTACGCTTGTTCCAATTCCTTTACAATTTTGGGGAAATTCATGGCGTGGGAGGCCTTCACCAATACGGCAGTACCGTCGGTGAACTGCTCCACGATGGTGGGTAGTGCCTCCTCCAGCGTGGCAAACCACAGGGCATCGGCGTTACCCGCAAGGATGGCGCGGGACTTCTCCCCCACTGCCACCACGGTATCAATCTTCAGCTTCGCCGTCAGTGCGCCGATCTCGCGGTGTGCCTGCTCCGTCAGTGCACCCAGTTCGCCCATGTCCCCCAGCACCGCCATGCGGCGGGGTACATCGGTCTTGGCGAGGGTCTCCAACGCCTGCGCCATAGCTTGGGGGTTGGCGTTGTAGCAGTCATCGATAATGATGCGGCTATCTTTCCGCACCACACGCATACGGCTGCCCACGGAAGTGTAGGCGGCGATACCACGGACGATCTCCTCCTCCGTAAGGCCGAGGTGTTCGCCCACCGCCACCGCCATAGAGGCGGGATAAATCATAAACGCACCGGGGGACGGAATATGCACGGCGTAAGTCGCCTTCTCCGTGGTGATGGTGCAGTCCATACCCTCGATGCCACGCTCTGCAATGTCGCTGACGCGGACGTGGCAGTTCTCCCCCTTGCCGCACAGCACGGTGCGGAAATTGGGGCGCAGCTCACGAAGGAGGGCATCATCGCCATTTAAGATGGCAAGGCCATCGGGATTGAGATTATCGAAAATCTCGCTCTTGGCCTGCAATACGCCCAAGCGTGTGCCGCCCAAGTTCTCCACATGGGCGTCTCCCACATTGGTGATGATGGCCACATCGGGGCGCACCATGTCGCCCAAGTAGCGGATCTCGTCAAAATGATTCATGCCCGTTTCGATGACAGCGGCCTTGTGTTCATCATCGAGGCGCAGCAGCGTTTGGGGCGTACCGATGGCGTTATTGAAGTTGGCCTCCGTTTTCAACGTGGAAAACTTTTGGCTCAGCACCGAGGCCACCATCTCCTTGGTGGTGGTCTTACCCGCAGAGCCTGTAATCTGCACCATGGGGATGGGGAACTCACCGCGATACCAAGAGGCCAGCGCCTTCAGCGCCAAGAGGGTATCCTCCACGAGAATGTAGAACTTCCCCTCCACCGTGTTAAAGGGCAGCTTTGTAGTGAAGCAGCCCGCCGCGCCGCTTTGGAGCGCCATCTCGATATAATCATGACCGTCAAAGCGCTCACCCACCAGCGGGATAAAGAGCGCGCCCTCTTCGATCTTACGGCTGTCGGTGGTGACGGCGCTCACCATCATGTCTGCATCGCCCTGCAATAAAGCACCCTTCACCGCAAGGCAAATATCCATCACACTGTAGGCTTTCATACACGCTCTGCCTTTCTTACTGCCAGAGAATCCAGCACGATCTTTTCACACAGGTCACCGTAGCTAATGCCCACTGCCGCCGCCTCTTGGGGCACGAGACTGGTGGGGGTCATGCCGGGCAGGGTGTTGATCTCCAAGCACCAGCCGTTGCCGTCTTGATCGAGAATGAAGTCAGCGCGGGAATAGACATCGAGACCCAAGCCCTTATGAAGGCGCACGGCCATCTCGCCCAACTGACGCTGCTCTTCCTCGGTGATAGGCGCGGGGCAGATCTCCACTGCGCCGCCCTTTTGGTACTTGGACTCATAGTCGAAATACTCGCCCTTGGGGATGATCTCCACGCCGGGGAGATAGGTATCTCCCAGCACTGCCACGTTGATCTCGCGACCGTAGATCTTCTTCTCCACCACCACATGACCGCCGAAGTGGAGCAGGTCGCGGAGGGCCTTATCCAGCTCTTCCTTCGTATCGGGCAGGGCAACGCCGATGGAGCTGCCACCGTTGACCACCTTCACGGCGCAGGGCACTTCCAGTTTCTCCACCAAGGCGGGGATGTCCGCTTCGGTATAGTACACATCATGCCAAGGGGCGGTGCGGATACCGAGGGAATCCATCATCCGCTTGGTGACAGCCTTATCCATAGCCATGCCGCTGCTGAGATAGTCAGAGCCCGTGTAGGGCACGCCCAGCAGGTCGAGGGTGGCTTGAATGCGGCCATCCTCGCCGTTAGCGCCGTGCATGGCGAGGAACACAATGTCCGCCATAGCACAGACCGTCAGCACATCCTTGCCGATGACGGAAGGACTCTTATCCTTACGGGCGGCGCGGACAGCCTCCAAATCGGGGGCCACCGTTTCAATGGCGGCATGGCTCAACAATCCATCGGGAGCATCGAAAATGGTGGCGAGGTCGCCCTCATAGTCCTCAAGACCCATGAACATATCCACAAAAATAGCTTGGTGACCCTTCTCACGAAGGGCGCGGCACACGCCGCTGCCGCTGACGAGGCCCACATGGCGCTCGGTACAGAAGCCACCGGATAACACAACGATCTTCATAGGTCTGTTCCTCCCTTTCACTCGGACAAATCCGAGAACAAAACATACGATTACAATTTATCAGTATACCATATTTTCTCACCGATGACAACATGCTTTTGTGGTGAGAAATGGCAGAAAAAACCGCCCCGAGCCTTGGCTCGGAGCGGTTTTGTGAATTTTTACTTCTTGAAGCTGTCCTTCAGAGACACGCTGCGGTTAAAGACCATGTGATCGGCGGTGCTGTCGCGGTTATCGAGGCAGAAATAGCCCATGCGCATGAACTGGAAGGTCGGTGCGTTCACGCCGGTGCGATTGTCCACCTTGTCAAACTCTGCTGCCACGCGGGCCATCTCGGGCTCCACCTTGCAGCCCTGCAAAACGGTGAGGCTCTCGGGGTTGAGGCA
Source organism: Oscillospiraceae bacterium (assembly GCA_017408915.1). Taxonomy (GTDB): domain Bacteria; phylum Bacillota; class Clostridia; order Oscillospirales; family Oscillospiraceae; genus Vescimonas. The sequence goes on from JAFQTS010000020.1 coordinate 65,767, forward strand.
GTCGAGGAAGTTCTTGTCGGGACCGTCGGGCTGAGCGTCGGAGAAGAGGTTGTCGTACAAACGCACCTCAGCATCCACGCAGTTGTTGGCATCCACCCAGTGGATGGTGGCACCCTTGACCTTGCGGCCATCGGCGGGATTGCCGCCGCGGGACTCGGGATCGTACTCGCACAGCACTTCCACCACGTTTCCATTCTCATCCTTCACGCAGCCGGTGCAGCGGATGAGGTAAGCGCCCTTCAAGCGGCACTCAAGACCCTCGGGAGAGAGGCGCTTATACTTGGGCACAGGCACTTCCATAAAGTCGTCAGCCTCGATCCACAGGTTGCGGGAGAAGGTGATCTCATGGGTACCCTGCTCGGGAGCCGTGGGGTTATTCTCCACGGAGAAGGTCTCGCTCTGACCCTCGGGATAGTTGGTGACCGTCAGCTTCACGGGGTGCAGAACCGCCATGGTACGCTCGGCGTTGGCGTTGAGATCCTCGCGGAGGCAGAACTCCAAGGTGCCGTACTCGATGACGCTGGGGGTCTTACCCACACCGATCATCTCGCAGAAATTGCGGATGGAGCGGGCGGTATAGCCACGGCGGCGCAGGCCGCACAGGGTGGGCATACGGGGATCGTCCCAACCGGAGACGCGGCCCTCCTCCACCAGCTGGCGGAGCTTACGCTTGGACATGACGGTGTGGTCGATGCCGAGGCGGGCGAACTCGATCTGACGGGGCTTATGATAGGGGATGGAAACGTTGTTCACCACCCAGTCATACAGGGGACGATGATCCTCATACTCCAAGGAGCAGAGGCTGTGGGTGATACCCTCCAGGGCATCCTGAATGGGATGGGCAAAGTCGTACATGGGGAACACGCACCAGCGCGTGCCCTGACGATGATGCTCAATGAAACGGATACGGTAGATGACGGGGTCGCGCATATTGAAGTTGCCGGAGGCAAGGTCAATCTTGGCGCGGAGGGTCATTTTGCCCTCCTCCACCTCACCTGCGATCATCTTCTTGAACAGCTCACGGGTCTCTTCAATGGGACGGTCACGGTAGGGGGACACGGCGGGGATACCCACATCGCCGCGGTTGGCGCGGAACTCCTCGGGCGTCAGCTCGCAGACGTAGGCCAAGCCCTTGTCGATCAGCTCGAAAGCGTACTCCAAGGTCTTTTCAAAATAATCGGAGCCGTAGTAGAAACGGTCGCCCCAGTCGAAGCCCAGCCAGTGGATATCCTGCTGAATGGCATCCACGTACTCGGTGTCCTCCTTGGCGGGGTTGGTATCGTCCATACGCAGGTTGCACAATCCGCCGTACTTCTCAGCAGTGCCGAAGTCGATGCACAGAGCCTTGCAGTGGCCGATATGGAGATAGCCGTTAGGCTCGGGAGGGAAACGGGTGTGAACAGTCATACCCTGGAACTGACCACCCTCTGCGATGTCCTCGTCGATAAAATTATGAATGAAGTTTTTGCTCTCGGAAACCTCCACGGTCTCGGGGGTCTTCATTTCCTCGGTCATTCTCTCACACTCCTTGTGTCAATGATAGTTTTGCCATAAAGGCTGATTAGATATTATACGCCATAACTGGCGTAATTGCAAGATTTTTTCACATCTGCTCCCACTCTTCGCGGCTAAGGAGCAGATTCAGGGCTTCCAGCAAGCCCTTGGTGCTGATATGTTGAGGTAATTGCAGCTTTTTAATAAGCTCTGCCCTTCTTTGGGTGGAGTTAGGTCCAATAAACCCCTTCTCCATCAAGTCGGCGGAGGTGATACCCGCGCTTTCGCGAGGACTTTCCTCCCCCAAAATGGTAGCACCGCTGCGGCGCAGGGAGTCCAAAAGCTGGGCAGGGCTCATGCCCTCTACCCCTAATTTTCCCTCCTTGCCCCCCTTTTTCTTGCGGCGCTCCTTGCCGAAAATATCGGGGACATAGGCCTGCTTGATGGTCTCGGGCGGCAGCACGCCCTTGAGATAGTTGCGGATCACAAAGCCCGCGCCATCGGGGTCGGTCAGCAGCAGCACACCCTGCTTTTCCGCGAGGCGGCGAAGATAGTCCACCTTCTCCTTGTCGTTAAAGACCCCAAAGCCCTCGGTGGTGATGACGGTAGCATCCACCACCTGCAAGAGGGCGTTTTTATCGTAGCGACCCTCCACCACGATGACCTCTTTGATCTTCGGTTTCATCTGCCACCTGCCAGTTCCATCAAGAAGAGCTTCAATTCGCTCTCGGCGTTGATGCCCTTTTCGCTCTTCATGCGGCGATCCAGCGTCTGAGCGCGGCGCAATGCGGCAGAGCACCAGCGGCGATCCACACGGCGCGCCGCCTGCAGCAACAGCTTGGCAGGATAATCGGAGCTCATTTTCCACAGTTCCTTCAGCCAGAAGCGGTCTTTCCCCTGCTCCAGTGCCAAACGGGCGGTGTAGAGGCGGCGCAGCTCCTTCCCCAGTGTTGCCAAAATGGCCACAGGCTCGGTCTGCATACGAAGAAGCTCAGAGAGAACATTGGCGGCCTTGTCAAACTCCCCCGCCGTGACAGCGTTGGTAATGTCGAAAATCTTGGCATCGAGAATAGGCTCTGCCACGGCGTTGATGTCCTCGATGGTGATCATCTCGCCCTTGGCGAAGGCGCCGATCTTCTCCACCTCGGGGACGAGGTCGCCCATGAGCGTACCGCAGGTGAACAGCAGATGGTCGGCGGCAGCGCCGTCAATATCGTGACCCAGCGCCTTAAAGCGGCGGCGCAGCCAGTTCACCAGCGCACCCCGCTCCTGCTGCAAAAAGGCCACTTCCACCACGTGCTTGTCCAGCGCGGCGCACAGCTTCTTCATCTTCTTATCCCGCTTATACTCCAAGGTGTCGCACAGGATAATGAGGGTGCAGTATTCGGGGAAATCCTCCAGCAGCGCCATCAGCGCCGTGCGGCTGCGCTCATCCAGCTTGAAGATGTCCCAGTCCTCCACCACAACCAGCGTATTCTGCGCCATCATGGGCATGGCCTCCACCACTTCCGTGAGCGCCTCCACCGTCAAGCCTTTGCCTGCAATGCGGTGGTAGTTAAACTCCTCAAAAGAGGGCTCGATCAAGGCCTCACGCACCTTCTCAAGGTAGGTGTTCTTCAAATACCGCTCCTCGCCGTAGAAGATGTAGAGATTGCGGAGGCTCTCCGCCTTCAAATCTGCCAAAAGCGCGGTATATCCCTTGTCAGCGGCCATCTTCCTCACCTCCGTAAATGGTAATGTCACCCTCTTCGTCCGTGCGGCGCACCACTGCGCCCACGGCCTCCAACCGTCCGATTGCCTCGGCGGTAGGGTGTCCGTAACTGTTATCTCCCACGCTGATGATGCCTACCTCAGGCCGCACGGCGGCGAGGAAGTCCTCGTGAGAGCTGTACTTCGAACCGTGGTGTCCCACCAGCAATACCTCCACATCGGGCAGAGGATATTTCTCAATGAGAGCACGCTCGGTGTTGTCTTTCATGTCGCCTGTAATGAGGACGTCAAAGTCCTCGGCAGTAGCCAGTACCGTAAGCCCCTGCTCGTTCATATCGCCCTTCCCCACAGGCGGGTAAAGGGTAATCATGGCCTCGCCAATGGCGTATAGCGTCTCCCGTGTAACGGTTTCTACCTTTACACCGTGACGGGCGGCGATTTCCTCCAGTTCTTCCCGCACGCCGTACTCATCCTCCACATCGGGGAGGTACAGCGTCTCCACCTTCATGGTGGATAATACCGTGGCAATACCGTTGGCGTGGTCGGCGTGGAAATGGGTCAGCGTCACCGCCTTGAGACGGTGGAAACCCATGGAAGAGAGCCTGTCCACAGCGTACGTTCCCGCGTCAATGTAGCTGTTGGAGCTGCCGCAGTCCACCAGCATGGCCTCGTTTTCCGAAAAGAGCACCACGCTCTCGCCCTGCCCTACATCCAATGCCGTTATGTTGATGTTCCCTGCGCGGTAGTCGAGGGTGTTGATAAAGATGGCAAGCACCAGTACCAGCACCGAGGCGGCGGTGGCAATGAGATATTTCCGCTTACGCCACCGCTTCACGAGATAGCACAGGATAAAGCCTGCGTAGGTGCCCACCAGCCAAATCCGCAGCAAGGGGTTGGAGAAATACACCGCGTGGTAGCGCCAGCGGGTCAGAATGTAGGCAACGTACAGCACGACATGAATGAGGCCGAAGCTGATCCAGCCCATCAAACGGGCAAGAGGCAGCCACAGGAAGCCCAGCAGCACCGTGACGAAAGAGGTCATAAAGCCATAGCCCGCCAAAGGCACGGCGATCAGACCCGACAGCGGGGAAACGAGGGACAGGGTATCGAAATAGTAGGCCGTCAAAGGCGTGGTGAAAATGAGGGCGCCCAGCGTAACCGATACGCTGGCGCAGAGGAACGCCCACACGCGGCGGAAGTTCTTGCCCCAATTCTCCGCAGGCTTCATGAAGAATTGATAAATTCTCCCCGAGAGCAGCACAATGCCGAAGGTGGCGGCGAAGCTCAGCTGCAAGCTGATGGAATGGATGGCAAAGGGATTGCACAGCAAAATCACCATCAGCGCCGTGCTGAGGGAGGTAATGGGGTCGCTGTCACGGCGGAAAAGGGGCGCGGACAGCAGGAAAATCTGCATGACGCAGGCCCGCACCACCGAGGGCGAGAGCCCCACCATACACATGTAGAAAAGCAGCACGCCGATGGTCACGCCGCAGAAAATACGGCGGCGATGACGGGGCAGCACGAAGGCCAGCAGCATCACCAAGAAGGCGCAGTGAAGTCCCGAAACGGCGAAGAGATGGGCAAGACCTGCCCCACGCATCATGGCATAATCCTCGTCGCTTAAGCCCTCGGTATCTCCTGTCAGCATGGCGGTGATGATACCCGCCACCTGCTCGTCACGCCAAATCTCGCGGATCTTCTCCACAAAAGCGCTGTGTACCTTCTGCGGCCACCAACGGATGCTGTCAGCGCTCCCCTCACCTACCGTCAGTTCTCCGCGGTCGTAGAGAAGGGCGTAGACGCCCTTGGCGTTAAAGTGAGTCAGCTTCGTGTCGTTAATGTTGGCGGCATCGTTCCACTCCGCCAAACCGCTGATGGTGTTACCGGGCTTGAGGGACAAAACCACCTCTTTATCGCCGTAGTAGACGGCTTTTGCGCCACGATAGCCATCGAGGCGAATGGTCACTTTCGCCCCGTACTGGGCCTCCATAGGCTCGGCGCAGACCGTGCCCGAAAAGGGCAATTCCTGCCCGCAGTTATTAAGAACAGGCTGCTGCACCAACTGGGCAAAGGCGGTGAAATACACCACCGCTGCCGCCAAGGAGAAGGCCATCAGCACCGCGTGCTTGCCGTAACGCCAGCGCTTGCGGAAGAAGATCAAAATCCCGCCGCACAAGGCCAGTACTGCTGCAAAATACAGCATCCACCACGAGTGGGGCAGCACGGAGCAGAGCAGCACACCTGCCGAGAAAGAGAGGGCGATGGTCGCCAATACGCGCATACTCCTCTCCCCTTCCTCCTTGGTTCTTATCTTATATAGTATACCAAACATCGCCCGCAAGGGCAATAAAAAATCCCGCCTATAAAGGCGGGATTTTTCACTTTACTTCATTCTCTCCAGCTTTTCATTGCACTTTTGCAAAAAGCGGTCGTTGGAGATAATGGCGCGGGTGTGGACACCCTCACCGATGGGGCCCTCTTCATCGAAGGCGGCAATTTTGAAGGTGATCATCTTGCCGTTTTCACGGACGGCGGTGACCTCAGCGGTAGCCGTGACCTTCATACCCACAGGGGTGGGAGCCAAATGGTTGGTGGAAATCTCCACGCCCACGGTGCCCTTACCCTCGGGCAGTTCGGGCTGGATGCACCACATGGCGGCGCACTCCATCATGCCGATCATAAAGGGTGTACCGAACACATCGAGGCCGCCGGAGCCAACAGCGTTGGCGGTCAACTCGGGAGTGACGATCTTTTCAATGCTGTGCTTCATTCCAACAGTGATCATAGTCATATCCTCCTATCAGATACCCAGCTGCGTCCACAGCTTATCATAGAACTTCAGCGTCTCCTGAGGCAGATTCAGATACATCTCGCAGCGATCCAGCACCTCGGGAGGTGCAGCCATGATCTCGTAGATCTCGCTGTCCAACTCTTCCTCGTACAGCTCCTCATAGTAGGCGGGATAGCCCTCCAGCGCCTCGGTGTTGGGAGAGGCGTACCAAATGTAGTCCATATTGGCAAGGTTAGCCTCGGTGGAGGCGATAAAATTGATCCACGCCTCGGCCTCTTCCTTATGCTGGCTGGTCTCAAGGACGCACATAGCATCCACAAACCAGTTAGAGCCCTCCTTGGGCACAACGAAAGCCAAATCCTCGTTGTTCTCCAGCATGGTGAGGTAATCGCCTGCGTAGTACATGGAAATGGCGGCATTGCCGCCCTCCATCTTCTGATAGATCTCATCCATGACGAAGCCCTGATACACGCCGTTGGCCTTCGCCGTGCGCACCAGTTCAAAGGCCTCCTGCAGCTGCGCCTCGTCGGTGGTATTGATGTCGTAGCCCAAGTAGCACAGGGCTGCCATCAGCGCATCGCGGGAGTTATTGATCATCAGCACTTCATCGGCGTACTGCTCATCGAACATGACGCTCCAGCTGTCGATAGGCTCGTCCACCATGGCGGTGTTATAGATGATGCCCACCGTGCCCCAAGTGTAGGGAACGGAATACTTGTTCTCGGGGTCGAAGCTGAGATTCTTGTACTGATCGTCAATGAGGGCATAGTTGGGGATATTGTCGTAGTTCAGCTCCGCAAGCAAGCCCTCGGCAGCGAGGCGGCCCACCATGTAGTCAGAGGGCACGATCACGTCGAAGTCCGCACCGCCCAAGGCGATGAGGGAGTAGAGGGCCTCGTTACTCTCCGCCGTCTGATAGTTGACGCGGATGCCCGTCTCCTCCTCAAACTGGGTGATAAGCTCTTCATCAATATACTCACCCCAAGAGCAGACATTCACCACGCGGTCGCCACGGGCAGCCACGCCCGTCACGATCAGCGTACCAATGAGTGCCACAGCCAACGCTCCTGCCCCCACACGCTTGAGGACAGGGGTGATTTTGGAAGGCTTACGGACAGGGACAGCAGGTACTGCCGCCAAAGTGCGGCTCTGACGCTGCTTTTCCATGTGCGCCTCGCGGACATTGATGATGACCAAAAGGATCAGCACCGTTAAAAACAGCAGCGTAGAAATGGCGTTGATCTCGGGGCTGACGCGCTTTTTCGTCATGCCGTAGATGGTCATTGCCAAGGTAGAAGCACTTGTGCCTGCGGTAAAGTAACTGATAATGAAGTCATCCACCGACATAGTGAAGGCCGTCAGCGCACCGGAGATAATGCCGGGCTTGATCTCGGGGATGATGACCTTCCAGAAAGCCTGCATCCACGTGCAGCCCAAGTCCTGCGCCGCATCCACCAAGTTACGATCCATCTGCCGCAGCTTGGGGCTGACGGAGAGGATCACATAGGGGATGTTGAAGCAGACATGGGCGATCAGCAGCGTGCCAAAGCCCATGGTCAACCGCTCGGGCAGCACGATCACGCTTTGCCACGAGTTGACCCATGTGGCAATAGCGCCCCAGCCGTTAAACAGCACCACGAACAGCAGGCACAGACCCACGCCCGTGACAATATCGGCGTTCATCATGGGGATGTTGTTCACCGCCGTCAGGGTATTGCGTGCCTTGCGGCGCATACCATAGAAGCCGATGGCGGCAAACGTACCGCCCACGGTGGCGATGATGGTGGCCAAGAGGGAGACAAGCAGCGTAATATACACGCTGTGCATAATGAGGCGGTCGTTTAAAAGCTCGGCATACCAGTGGAGAGAGAAGCCCTTCCACACGGTGGAGCTGTTGCCTTCGTTGAAGGAGAAAATAATCAGGATAAAGATGGGGGCATAGAGGAACAGACCCACCAGCAGCATCAGCAGGCGATTGCCCGCGTTGTTCTTCTTACGGGTCGTCATAGCATCACCGCCTGTTCCTCGCCCTCACCGAAGCGATTCATCACCAGCATGCAAATGACCACCACCGCCATCATCACCAAGGAGATGGCAGCGCCCAGCTGGGGGTTATACGCGCCGCCTAAGAACTGACGCTCAATGAGGTCGCCCAACAACAGCTCCGTGCCGCCGCCCAGCATACGGGAGATGGCAAAGGTGGACACGGAAGGGACGAACACCATGGTAATGCCCGAGAGGACACCGGGCAGCGACAGGGGCAAAATCACCTTGCGGAACACCGTCACGCTGTCGGCGCCCAAGTCGCGGGCAGCCTCGATCAAAGAGCCGTCCAGCTTCACGATGACGGAGTAAATGGGTAGGATCATAAAGGGCAGGTAGTTATACACCATACCCAGCACCACAGCGCCCTGTGTGCCGATCATGGAGAAATACTCGATCTCGCTGCCCGTGATGTTGTTGTAGAGGGCAATAATACCCAACTTATGAAACAACTGGTTCAACAAACCGTTGTTCTCCAAAATGGTCATCCAAGAGTAGGTGCGCAGCAGGAAGTTCATCCACATGGGCAGCATAATGAGCACCATGGCGATGCGCTGGAAGGATGCGCCCTCACGGCTGAGCCAATAGGACACGGGATAGCCCACCAAGAGACAGACGGCAGTGGCGATCAGCGCCAGCTTAAAGGAGCGGAGAAACACCGAGCCGTAAGCTCCCATCTGGGCGAAGTTATCCCACGTAAAGCCGCCCTCGCCGTTGGAGAAGGCGTAGATGACCATGATGATAATGGGGGCAACCACAAAGATGCCCATCCATACCACATAGGGCACGGAGAAACGGGAGAGCTTATTCTTCATCCTCGCTCTCCTCCTCGTCCTCCACGCCGGCATCTGCCAGCTCCTCGTACTCCTCGGAATAGGAGGAGTAGTCACCGAACATACCGGAGTATTCGCTCTTCTTCATAATGTGGAAGCCCTCGGGCTCAATGCGCACGCCGATACGACCACCCTCGGGAGAGTAGTCGGTGGTCTGAATGAGCCACTTAAAGCCGCGGAAATCCACAATGATGTCGTACTGCATACCCTTGAACGTCACGTTGGTCACCGTACCCACCAGCTGACCCTGTTCCACGGGAACAATGTCAATATCCTCGGGGCGAATGACCACGTCCACAGGCTCATTGGGTGCAAAGCCGCCGTCCACGCAGGGGAACTCACGACCGTACATCTTCACCACATTGTCCCGCACCATAGTGCCGTTGAGAATATTGGACTCGCCGATAAAGTCCGCCACAAAGGCGTTCTTGGGCTCGTTATAAATATCCTCCGGCGTGCCGATCTGCTGAATGCGGCCCTTGTTCATCACCACCACCGTGTCGGACATGGTGAGAGCCTCCTCCTGATCGTGGGTCACGTAGATAAAGGTGATGCCCATCTGCTGCTGGATACGCTTCAATTCATTCTGCATATCCTTGCGCAGACGCAGGTCGAGAGCGCCCAGAGGCTCGTCCAAAAGCAGCACCTTGGGACGGTTCACCAGTGCGCGGGCGATGGCCACACGCTGCTGCTGACCGCCGGAGAGCTGATCGATGCGGCGGTTTTCAAAGCCCACCAGCGACACCACGCTCAACATCTCCTTCACACGCTCCTCCACCTCGGCCTGAGGCACCTTGGCAATACGCAAACCGAAGGCAATGTTTTCAAAAACATCCAAATGAGGGAAAAGGGCGTACTTTTGGAACACCGTATTGATCTGCCGCTTGTGGGGCGGCACATCATTAATCCTCACACCATCGAAGGTCACATCGCCGGAAGTGGGCGTGGTGAAACCACCAATGATCCGCAGCGTGGTAGTCTTGCCGCAGCCACTGGGGCCTAAGAGTGTGAGGAATTCAGAATCGTTAATATACAAATTGATGTTATCGAGAACCAGCTCGTCGTCAAACGCCATGCAGAGATTATGCAGGCGAATCAACTCTTTGGACATGTATCCTCCCCCGTTCTAACAAGTAGTTTGCCGTCTTGCGCGGGGTTCATCCTCGGACCCCAACGAGGGTGGTGGGGCTGTAATGTTTCGTTGCAATTCGGCAAGATACACTATATAGAAAACCACAGGAAAAGTCAACATAGAAAACGGGAAAAGTCGACATGACTTCTCCCGTTTTTGTAGGTTGGTTATTCTGTTGGGATGATATAGAACTGACTGGTAGTATCTCCCAGTAAATTGGCGGCTTTCCCCAGCAATTGCGGGTCATCCATCGCCCATGTTTCGCCGCCCTGCATGAGGAAATCACCAAAGTTACGGCCTGCATATTGCACATAGGTATTGTTTCCAAACTGAGGTCTTGTATATCCCGCATCTTCAAAGTCATACAGGAAAATATCCAGCAGGGCGTTCATGGCATGCCCATTTTCAGTGCCGTAAAATACATTATCCGAAACGATACACTCGCCGTAGTTGTTGGGCATCAGAACCAAAGAACCCTCGGAATAACCATATTTCCCGCTGTCCATGCGTCCGGTGTTCCACACTTGATTGCCGCAGACCTTGACGGAATCCAGATACTTCAGCGCATCTGCTGTGCTGTCCAGACGGATGCCATTCGTATTGACTGACACATTGTCCAGATAGCGGAAATATCCGTTTGCAGCATCTTTATCGTCAAAATTATCACCCTCATAGGTTACGCTGGAAGTTGCTCCGTCATGGAAATAGTTGTTCCGAATAGTGGTATTTCGGACAATATTATAAATACCATCGCCCTGAACTTCCACAACAAGGGCACCGTCTTCCCGCTCACGATAGAAGGTGACCGTGCAGCCGCCATAGGCAAACTCACAGTTCTGTATAACTGTGTTCTTGATTTCCTTCCAGTCTCCGGATTCCCAACCCGATTTCATATAGGCGCTTCCGTTACAGCGGAAGCTGATATTGTCGAAAACAACATCGCTGGCACGCAGCTGGATGATCCCGTTCAGCTGATATTCCGTGAATTCTATGGATTGGTAAAGTTCTCCGGGATTTCCTTTGTCACAGCGCAGATACAGTGGCCCAACCTCGCCGTTGATCCAATGGGATTCCGGTTCCAGACGGACAGGGCGGCTGATAATAGTCAAATTCTCCGTCATGGAATCTTCCAACGGAAGCAAAGTGTCTAACAGAGTAACGCCCTCTGCTTCATGCTGCCACCAACCTGTGGCCTCGCAGGAAGTATATCCGTTTTCGTTGTAGTATTCGTAGACACGGGGAGTGAGCACCTCGCCGTCGTTCAAAACGAGTCTGCTCACATCTCGCATATCACGGTAATACTGCCAAATTTTCTTGCCGGTATCATCTTCGTAAACAAGGTTCCACTTTTCCGCACCGGAGCCATTTTCGGTGGATTCAGTAATAATGGGCTTTTCTCCCTCGCCGTAAGCAGAATATATAACGCCGTCCACTTTAAGATGCAATGCTGCTTCATCCGCCAAATAGGGATCCCAGCCAATTTCTTTCATACGAAAAACATCGCCGCGGCGGAAGAATACAGCATCCCCCGCTTTGAGCAGCGGAGCATCGCCCCAAAAGCCGTTAACCTCCGCTACTTTTTTCAGCGTTTTCCACGCAGTTTCGGGGGATAAGCCATCATTATTATCATTGCCGTCATTGGAGACATAGTAGGCTGTCCCTGTATAAGTCTCTCCGGCAATGTAGGTGTCGGAATGGACGATCTTGGTTTCCGTATTCAAAATCGCGTCAATGTCTGCTTGCAGTTCTTCTTTCAGCCGTGCATCTTCCTCGGCGGTAAGAGGGGTTGCCGCCGTGGCGTTCTTCGGCGCACTGCCGCACCCTGCCGACAAACCCGCCAACAGCATCACAGCAAGGCAAAAACTGAAAATTCTCTTCACATTCATGTCCTTTTCCTCACTTTTCACCCTTGAAATACCGTCCAACAAAGGGAACATTTTCCGCCTCGAAGCTGCGGCCTTTCAGGTAGTTCAATATCCCCGCGTCGGTGGGGAAATCAAAGGTCAGCTTGTAGGAATACAGGGCTTGCCGCGTCTCGTTATAGCGGCGGTTCACCTCTCCCCTGCCATATTTGCCGTCACCTAAGAGGGGGTGTCCCACGTGGGCAAAACTGGCGCGAATCTGATGGGTGCGGCCTGTTTCAAGCCCCACCTCCACCAGTGCCAGCTCACCGCGCACCTCCAATGTCTCATAGTGGGTGATGGCGGTCTTTCCCTCGGGGACGGGACGGTCGTAGACCTTCATCTCCTTGCGCTTTTCATCCTTCACCATAAAGCAGCGAATAGAGCCCTTTGCAGGCTTCGGCGCACCGAGGGTGATGCAGAGATAGTGCTTGTCGATCTCCCGGTCGCGGATCTTCTCGTTGATGATCCGCAGCGTCTCGGCGTTCTTGGCGGCGATGACAATACCGCCGGTGTTGCGGTCAATGCGGTTACAAAGCGCGGGGGTAAAGGCATTCTCCCACTTGGGATTCCACTCCCGCTTTTGGTAGAGATAGGCTTGGATATGGTTAATGAGGGTATTGACTTTCTCCGTCTCGTCAGCGTGAACCACCAAGCCGGGGCGCTTGTCCAGCAGCATGAGGTTTTCATCCTCATAGACGATGTTCAGCGAGGGCTTGAAGAGGGTGAGGAATAGATTGTCCTCACGGGGCTTGTCGAAAAACTCGTCATTGATGTACAGCTGCAGCACATCACCCTCCTGCAGACGCTGGTCACGCTGGGCGCGAGCGCCGTTGCACTTAATGCGCTTTAGGCGGATATACTTTTGCAGCAGTGCCGCAGGAAGCAGAGGCACGGATTTGGACACAAAGCGGTCAAGACGCTGGCCTGCATCGTTCTTTCCGATGGTAAATTCCTTCATTTTTCGCCCCTCCTTTCCCCTGTGGTTTCGTCTTTTTCACCATTGTACTGTCAGCATAAAAAAAAGTCAAATATTTTGCGAAAAATGTTTGACATTCCACGCCATTCACGCTATAATACTACGCGTGTCATTGCGAGGTGTACTATGCTATTGAATGTGAACAAGCTGCTGCATACGCCGGATTCCCAGCAGGAAGTCCGTTTTGAGATGGATCTCCACGATTTGGAATTTGGTGGCAGCTACCCCGTGTCCCAGCCGGTCACTGTGGAAGGCCGGATCCGGAACAAGGCAGGCGTCCTGCATTGTTCTCTTCATGCCAGTACGACGCTACACTGTGTCTGCGACCGCTGCATGGAACTCTTCACCACCGAGAAAACTGTCGAGCATTACTGCGTTTTGGCGCAGGAGCGACAGAGTGAGGATGATGACGAGATCGTGCTGTTGGAGAACGATACGGTGGATTTGGGCGAAGTGGCTCGCACTGCGTTTATCCTTGAGATGGACACGAAAACTCTCTGCTCTCCCGACTGCATGGGTCTTTGCCCCGGCTGCGGCGTGAACCTCAACCATGAGGAGTGCCGCTGCAAGAAGGCGGTAGATCCCCGTCTTGCCAAGCTGGCGCAGCTGTTGGAGAACAAATAAGACCCCAGCAAGTTTTACTATCATAAATATACGGCAAAGCCGTTTTAGACCAAGGAGGTGTAACCATGGCAGTCCCTAAGGGTAAAGTTTCTAAGCAAAGACGCAATAAGCGCCGTAGCTCCGTTTGGAAGCTGAGCGCTCCCGCTCTGGTGGCTTGCACCAAGTGCGGTGCTCTGCATATGCCTCACAGAATGTGCCCCGAGTGCGGTACTTACAACGGCCGTCAGGTCAAGGAGATCAAGTCCGCAGTCGCCGAAAAGTAATTGCATTGTGTCCTTTGTAGGAGGGAAGATTTCGCATCTTCCCTCCTTACTTTTTTGTTGCGCATTCTTTTTATATATGGTAGAATAGTTTAGTTATTATGAGGTAGTATGCCCTATTGTCTGAGGAGCTTTGATTTATGAGCACTGTCATCACTTCCATCGATCCCCGTTCCCCTGCTGAACTGGCCGGTGTCCGCGTTGGGGAGACCCTCCGCGCCATCAACGGTCACACTGTGGTGGACGTGTTGGATTACCGTTTTTACGGCTATGATAGCAAAACCATCCTGACGCTGGAGAGCGAGGGACAGGAGCGCACCGTCACCATCCGTAAGGAGGAAGGCCGCGATCTGGGTCTCAACTTTGAGACGTATCTCATGGATGAGATGCACACCTGCGCCAATCACTGCGTGTTCTGCTTCGTGGATCAGATGCCGCCCAATATGCGCCCCTCCCTGTACATCAAGGATGATGACGAGCGCATGAGCTTCCTTTTGGGCAACTATACCACCCTTACCAATCTTTCCGAGCGTGAGGCACAGCGCATTATCGACCTCCACATCAGCCCCATCAATGTCTCCGTCCACGCTACGGACGATGCCCTCCACTGTAAGATGCTGGGCAATAAGCAGGCCAGCCGTTCCCTTGACTATATGCGCGCCTTCGGTAAGGCGGGCATCGTGATGAACGGGCAGATCGTGGTCTGCCCCGGCTGGAATGATGGTGAGGCGCTGCGGCAGACGCTGAGCGACCTTATGGACATGAACTTTGCTGCCTGCTGCCTTGTGCCTGTGGGCATTACCAAGTACCGCAAGGGTCTTGCAAAGTTAGAGCCCGTAACGAAGGAGTCGGCAGGCGCCATCATCGACATCGCCGAGGAGTTCGGGGCAAAAGCCCTTGCCCAGCGTGGCACGCGGATGTTCTTCTGCGCCGACGAGCTGTTCTTGAAGGCGGAGCGTCCCCTCCCCGAGGATGACTACTACGAGGGCTATCGCCACTTGGAAAACGGCGTTGGTCTCCTGCGGCTTTTGGAGCAGGAGTTTATGGCTGCTCTCAAATATGCAGAGCTTGAGAAAGACCCCTCCCCCTTCACCATCGCCACGGGCGTGGCGGCAGCCCCCTTCCTCACTGAGCTGCTGGAGAAGGTGAAAGAGAAATTCCCCTGTGTGCAGGGCGAGGTCATGGCGGTGAAGAACGATTTCTTCGGTCGCACCATCGACGTGGCAGGCCTTGTAACGGGACAGGATATTGCCGCACAACTGAAAGGCAACATGACAGGCCGCCGCGTATTGATCCCCGTCCACATGCTGCGCCACGGCGAGACTGTGTTCTTGGATGACTACACTGTGGAGCGCCTCAGCCGTGAGCTGGATGCCGAAGTGCAGGTTTGCAGCGGTGACGGCGGCGAATTACTGGATCTGATGTTAGAAACGGAGTGAATGAACTATGGCGAAACCTTTGATTGCAATCGTGGGTCGCCCCAACGTGGGCAAATCCATGCTGTTTAATAAGCTGATCGGTCAGCGGCTTTCCATCGTGGAGGACACCCCCGGTGTCACCCGTGACCGCATTTACGGCGAGGGCGAGTGGCTGGGCCGCAAGTTCCGCTTGGTGGATACCGGCGGTATCGAGCCCAGCACTGATAACCAAATCCTCGCCTTCATGCGTGAGCAGGCGCAGATCGCCATCGACAACGCCGATGTGATCGTGTTTGTCACCGATATCAAGACGGGTATGACCGCCTCCGATCAAGAGGTGGCAAGTATGCTCCAGCGCTCCCGCAAGCCCATTGTGCTGGCGGTGAACAAGATGGACGCCACGGGTCATATTAACCCCGACTTCTACGAGTTCTATAACCTCGGCCTCGGCGATCCTGTGGCGGTGTCCGCCGTACACGGTCACGGTACTGGCGATTTGCTGGACGAGTGCTTCAAGTACTTCCCCGACGAGGTGGAAGAGGACGAGGATGACGATGTCATTCAGGTGGCCATCATCGGTAAGCCCAATGTGGGTAAGTCCTCCCTCACCAACCGCATCCTCGGCGAAGAGCGCGTCATCGTCAGCAACGTGGCTGGCACTACCCGCGACGCCATCGACAGCTACTTTGAAAACGAGCACGGCAAGTATAACTTCATCGATACGGCAGGTATGCGTAAAAAGTCCAAGGTGGACGACAACATCGAGAAGTACAGCGTCCTCCGCGCCACCATGGCCATTGACCGCAGTGATGTCTGCCTCATTATGATCGACGCCAACGAGGGCGTGACGGAGCAGGACACCAAGGTGGCAGGTCTCGCCCATGAGGCGGGCAAAGCCTCCATCATCGTGGTGAATAAGTGGGACTCCATCGAGAAGGACGATAAGACCATGGATCACATGCGGGACGAGATCCGCCGCGATCTGAGCTTTATGCCCTACGCCCCCATCGTCTTTATCTCCGCTCTGACGGGTCAGCGTGTGCCCCGCCTCTTCGAGCTTATTAACTACGTCAACGATCAGTCCGCCATGCGCATCACCACAGGTATGCTCAACAACGTGCTGACCGATGCTCAAACCCGCGTCCAGCCCCCTTCCGATAAGGGCAAGCGACTGAAGATCTACTACATGACCCAAGTGGGCGTGAAGCCGCCCCACTTCGTGGTGTTCTGCAACGAAAAGAAGCTCTTCCACTTCTCCTACCGCCGCTATTTGGAGAATCAGATCCGTTCCGTATTCGGGTTGGAGGGCACACCCATCATCATGACGGTTCGCCAGAAGGGAGAAGATGATAAATGAGACTGATTGGCGCACTGCTGCTGATGGGTTTGATCGTCATGCTGCTGAGCTATTTTTTAGGCTGTCTCAACGGCTCGGTGCTGATCTCCCACTTTGTGGTGCGGGACGATGTGCGCTCCCACGGCAGCGGCAACGCAGGCCTCACCAACTTTTACCGCACCTACGGCGCACGGTACGCCTTGGGCGTGATCGCGCTGGATATGGGCAAGACGGCAGTGGCCTGTCTGCTGGGCGGCTTCCTCTTCCAGTATTTCACTGGTGCAAGAGTGCTGGGCGTGCTGTTGGCAGGTCTTGGCTGCTCCTTAGGCCACATTTTCCCCGTGTTCTTCGGCTTTCGCGGCGGTAAGGGCATCCTCAGCGGCGGCACGCTGCTGTGGTTTATCGACTGGCGCGTAGGTCTCGTGGCGTGGCTGCTGTTCGCCCTCTTGTGGCTCACCACCCGCTATGTGTCCCTTGGCTCTATAGCCGCTTCTGCCAGCGCACCCATTACCACCTTTTTCGTCTTTGACAGCGATCCCCTCTACACCATCTTATGCCTTATTTTGGCGCTGCTGGTCATCTGGTGCCACCGCGGCAATATCGTCCGTCTTGTGAAGGGCACAGAGAGCAAATTCCAGTGGCATAAAGGCCCTCCGAAAGAGAAAGGAGAACAAGAATGAAACACAATAATGTACGGCAGATCCTTTTCCCCATCCTCGCCGCGCTGATTTGGGGTACTGCCTTCGTGGCACAGGATCTGTGCGCCGATGTGATCGACACCTTTTCCTTTAACGCCGCCCGCTCCTACATCGCCGTGGTGGTGCTGCTGGTCATTATCTTCATCTTTGACAAGCTGAAGAAAGACAAGGTGGAGCTGACCCCCGCCGAGAAGAAAAAAGCCCGCCGCGACCTGCTTATTGGCGGTTTCTGCTGCGGTACGGCGCTGGCTGTTGCCTCCAACTTCCAGCAGGCGGGTATCGCCGCTGGTACGGAGGCAGGTAAGGCAGGCTTCCTCACCGCCCTCTACGTGGTGCTGGTGCCCCTGTTCGGCCTGTTCTTCCGCCGCAAGGTCTCCCTCCCCGTTTGGATCGCCGTGGCACTGTCCGTGGCGTCCCTGTATCTTCTGTGCATCAAGGGTGAGTTTACCCTCGCTATGGGCGATCTGCTGGTGCTGGTGTGCGCTGTGTGCTTCGCCATCCACATCCTCGTCATCGACCACTTCACCGCCAAGGTGGACGGCATCAAGCTCAGCTGCGTGCAGTTCTTCGTAGCAGCTGTGTGGGCAACCCTTGCCAAACTGGTCTGCGCTATCCTCGGTGCTAACGGCATCGGCGACACTTCCGTTGTCACTTCCATCTTCGCCATGCCCGACTGGGCCGGCATCTGGGCCTGCATCCTGCCCATTCTCTATGTGGGTGTGTTCTCCTCTGGCGTTGCCTATACCCTGCAGATCTTGGCACAGAAGGATTCTAACCCCACGGTTGTCACCATTCTTTTGAGCCTCGAAAGCGTGTTCGCCGTCATCGCAGGTGCTATCATTCTGCAGCAGCAGATGACAGGCCGCGAGTACTTAGGTTGCGTACTGATGCTCGTTGCTGTCATCTTGGCGCAGATCCCCAATCCCTTCGAGAAGAAGGTCAAGGCGTAAAAGCGTTTAACTCGACAAGTAATTTAATAGCGGGCATTTGGTGGAAACCATTTGCCCGCTTTCTTTATACTCTACATAATTAGTATGTTTTCTACTCACAACTAGTATTTAATATTTTTAATTACTATATTGACAATTTGGATCTATAGTGCTATATTGAAAATGGAGGTGGATCTATGGCACAGTTAATTTCAGTATGTCCTAGCTGCAAAGGTAATTTGACGATTTCTTCTCTTCAATGTTCCTGTTGCGGGATGGAGCTAAAGAAGGATTTTGAACTTAGTTCATTTGATAAACTGGATTCTGAGCAATATCTGCTGCTTATTTCTTTCTTAAAAAACAGAGGAAATCTGAAAGAGGTGCAAGCCGAGTTGAAACTCTCATATCCTACCGTAAAAAAAAGATTGGATGATTTGTTGATTTCGTTGGGATTGAATGAGCCTTTATCTAAAGAGACAGAAAAGGAGATTGATATGAGCAGATTGAAGGTCGATTATTCCAGTAGACAGGCATCGGAGATTATCAAAGCAAAACTGAAAGAACACGGCGGTCACATTACCGTCTATACTTTAAGGGGACTTCCCTGCGAGGTATATGCTGGCGCGGACGGAAAAACATTTATTAGTGACAAACTGCCCCTCAAGCCCGCATATGAATATGATGTGTTTAATGTCATCGTCGATCTTCTGCGAAAACAGGGTGGACGCGCACAAAAGGGCAATGGAAGAAACTATAAGCTCGGAGAAAAAGGATGCGAAGAAAATACTGTTGTTGGTGCAGTTGCTAAAAGCAGAGGAGCCAAAATCGGAGCTTCTGTATTTGATCCCGTTTTCGTTATGGCTGCAATCTTGGAATGGGCTGGAATTGTGGAAAATACTAGAGGGGAATTAGTTCTTACCTCGGAATACAGAAAATAATATGATTCGGTTCTTCGTTTCTGCTTTTATAAGCTTTTGGTACAAGCTGTTGTTCAAAAACACTTACTAAACAAAAAATCCACCCCTCGCGGGGTGGATTTTTCTGTTTTTTAGAAGAAGCTCACTTGGCTCGTCTCCGCCATGCCTGCGAATGCACCGAGGTTTTTCAGCTGCTCAATGTGGGTCTTACTGAGCTTATTGCAGGTGGAGGAAAACTCCTCAATGGAGATGAACTCCTTGCCCTCACGCTGACGAACGGTGGCTTCTGCCGCCGTTTCACCCAAGCCGCGGACCGTCACGAAGGGCGGCAGGAGGCTGTCCTCCCCTGTAATGAGGAAATGGGTGGCGTCACTGCGGTAGATGTCGATGGTCTCAAAGGTGAAGCCGCGGAGATAGAACTCGTAGCACACCTCCAGCGTCACCAGCAGGTTCTGCTCCACATCGGTGGCATCCTTATTGTTCTCGATCTCGCGGATCTTCCGCTTCACCGCGTCGATACCAGCGCAGCAGTATTCCGCGTCGAAAGCCTTGGCGCGAATGGAGAAATAGGTGGCATAGAAAGCCAAGGGGCGATGCACCTTATACCACGCAATGCGGAAGGCCATCATCACATAGGCCACGGCGTGAGCCTTGGGGAAGAGATAGCCGATCTTGGCGAGGGAGTCGATGTACCACTGGGGCACTTCATGCTCGTGCATGGCCTCCTCCCAGCCCTCTTCAAAGCCCTTCTTCTTCACCTTACCCTTACGGACGGCCTCCATGATCTTAAAGCTCATTTTGGGATCGAGCCCCATGGCGATGAGATAGAGCATAATATCGTCGCGGCAGCCCACCGTCTCCAAAACGGTGGCAGTACCATTCACGATGAGGTCGCGGGCGTTGCCCAGCCACACATCCGTACCGTGGGAGAAGCCGGAAAGACGCACCAAGGTGTTGAAGTTCTTAGGCTGGGTGTCCATCAGCATCTGACGGGTGAAGCGGGTGTTGAACTCGGGGATGGCAACGGCGCCCGTAGGGCCTAAAATCTCGTCGTTTTCATAGCCCAGCACCTTGGAGGAGGTGAAGATGGACAGGGTATCCGGGTCATCCAAGGGGATCTTCTGAGGATCGACACCTGTGAGATCCTGCATGTACTTGATCATGGTGGGGTCATCGTGTCCCAGCATATCCAGCTTCAGGAGGTTATCCTCCATGCAGTGATATTCAAAATGGGTGGTCACCGTCTCACTGCCCACATCGTCTGCGGGATGCTGCACGGCGGTGAAGTCCTCAATATCCATATCCTCCGGCACCACCACAAGGCCGCCGGGATGCTGACCTGTGGTGCGGCGCACGCCCTCGCAGCCGTGGGCAAGGCGCAGGACTTCGGCGTTGGGGCGCTCTTCTCCCCGCTCCTCCAAGTACTTGCGGACGTAGCCGAAGGCGGTTTTCTCCTTCAGCGTACCGATGGTACCTGCGCGGAACACCTGCGTCTCGCCAAACATCTCAATGGCGTGACGGTGGGCGCGGCCTTGATACTCACCAGAGAAGTTCAAATCAATATCGGGCACCTTACCGCCGCCGTAGCCGAGGAAGGTCTCAAAGGGGATGTCGAAGCCGTCTTTATTCAGCTTTGCGCCACATTTAGGGCAGTTCTTGTCGGGCATATCTGCGCCGCAGCCGTACTGGGGATCTTCGGAGAACTCCGTGTACTGACATTCGGGGCAATAATAGTGGGGCGGCAGGGAGTTGACCTCCGTGATGCCGGACATATAGGCCACCAGCGAAGAGCCCACCGAGCCTCGGGAGCCCACCAAGTAGCCGTTTTCCAAGCTGCGCTGCACCAACTTCTGAGCGGACATATACACCACATCGTACTTGCCCAAGATGCTCTTCAGCTCTGCATCCAAGCGATCTACGATCAGCTGGGGCGGGTTCTCGCCGTACATGCTGTGGCACTTGTCCCACACGCGGTCATAGAGCTCCTGCTCGGAGTTCTCCAAACGGGGCGGGAACAGCTCACCGGGAGGCAGCAGTTCGATCTCCTCCACCATGTCGGCAATACGGCGGGTGTTCTCCACCACTACCTCGTAGGCCTTCTCCTCGCCCAAGTAGGCAAACTCCTCTAACAGCTCATCGGTGGTCTTGAAGTAGATGGGGAGACTTGCATCGGCATCGGAAAAGCGCTTGGAAGCCAGCAGGATATGGCGATACACCTCGTCCTCCGGCTCTTGGAAGTGGACATCGCCTGTGGCGCACACAGGTTTGCCAAGTTCCTCGCCCAAGCGGACGATGATGCGGTTGAACTCCCGCAGCTCTTCCTCCGACTGCACCTCGCCGTTGCGGAGCATAAAGGCGTTGTTGCACAGGGGCTGGATCTCCAAATAGTCGTAGAAAGAGGCAATGCGCTTCAACTCTGCCCAGTCCTTATGATCTCTGATGGCACCGAACAGCTCGCCCGCTTCACAGGCAGAGCCGATAATGAGACCCTCGCGGTGCTTCACCAGTTCCGTCTTGGGGATGGTGGGCACGCGGTGGAAATACTGCAAATTGGACATGGAGATCAGCTGATAGAGGTTCTTCAAGCCCAACTTATTCTTCGCCAAAAGGATAATATGCTTAGGGAAACGGTTGGAGCGGTTTCCCTTGGGGCGCAGTGTCAGCATCACATCGTTGATCTGCTGCAAGCGGTCGATGTTATGCTCCTTGCGCATCTTCTCGAAGAGAGGGATCAGCATATAGCCCACCGTGGCGGCATCGTCGGATGCGCGGTGGTGGTTAAAGACAGGCAGATCGAGATGCTCCGCCACAATGTCCAGCTTATGCTTTTGCAGCTCCGGCAGCAGGTTTTGGCACAGGATCAGCGAGTCGATGCAGGTGGGTTCGAAGGGCAGCCCCACCTTGCGGCAGCCTGCGCGGATAAAGCCCAAGTCGAAGGGGGCATTGTGTGCCGCCAAGGGGCGGCCATCCACAAAGTCGAGAAAGGCCTTCAGTGCCTCTGCCAAACTGGGGGCATCGGCAAGCATGGCATCGGTGATGCCCGTAAGACCGATGATCTCGGGGGTCAAGCGGCGCTGGGGATTGACGAAGGTCTGGAAACGATCCACGATCTCGCCATTGCGCAGCACCACAGCACCGATCTCCGTAATGGCCTCAGTGGTCACCTTTAAGCCCGTAGTTTCAATATCGAAGCAGACGATGTCCTCATTGAAAGCGCAGTCGCCCTCGCCGTACACCGCCACACGGTCATCCATGTTGTTGAGGAAATAGCCCTCCATACCGTAGAGGATCTTGATCTTGCCACCCGCCGTATGCCACGCATCGGGGAAGGCCTGCACAACCCCGTGGTCGGTAATGGCGATGGCGGGATGTCCCCAAGAAATGGCCTGCTTAATGACGCTCTTGGTATTGGTCAGGGCATCCATAGAGGACATTTGGGTATGGAGATGGAGCTCCACCCGCTTTTTCGGGGCGGTGTCCTTCCGCTCCTCCCGCTTGGCGCGCATGATGCCGAAGGGACACAGCTGCATCTCCTTGCCGTCATGGCTCAGCTCCATCTTACCCTGCACGCGAATCCACATGCCCGCATCCAGTTTCTGAGACAAGGCCTTCGCCTCCGCCTCATTGAGGGAACGACGGAGCATAACGCTGCTTTTAAGGTCGG